>JAGYKZ010000005.1 GCA_018401385.1 Roseicyclus sp. | reverse complement strand
CTGCGTCTTTGCAACCATCGCACCCTGAACGGGATTAGACGATCTTTGCCTCGGTCGCGGCGCGCAATTCTGCCTCCGTCACCCCATCGGCCAGTTGCACAATTTTCAACCCACCCTCGACCACATCAAGAACGCCCAAATTGGTGATGATGCGATGCACAACGCCTGTTCCTGTCAGCGGCAAGGTGCAGGATTTCAAAACCTTGCTTTCACCATGCTTGTTGGTGTGATCCATCACCACAACCACACGGCGCACGCCCGCAACCAAATCCATCGCGCCACCCATGCCTTTGACCAATTTGCCCGGGATCATCCAATTGGCGAGATCGCCCGTCTCGGACACTTCCATCGCGCCCAAAATGGCCATGGCAATCTTGCCGCCACGGATCATCGCAAAGGATGTGGCGCTGTCGAAATAGGCGGTATGGGGCAATTCGGTGATCGTCTGCTTGCCCGCATTGATCAGGTCTGGGTCTTCCTCACCCTCAAAGGGGAAAGGCCCCATGCCCAGCATCCCGTTTTCGGATTGCAAGGTCACTGTCATGCCATCTGGGATATAATTGGACACAAGGGTTGGAATCCCGATACCCAGGTTCACATACATCCCGTTTTCAAGTTCCTGTGCCGCGCGGGCGGCCATTTGATTGCGATCCCATGGCATGGATTAGGCCTCCTCACGCTGGCGCACGGTGCGCTGTTCAATTCGTTTCTCATGCTGCCCCTTGATCAGGCGGTGCACGAAGATGCCGGGCAGGTGGATATGATCGGGGTCAAGGCTGCCTGCGGGTACGATTTCCTCCACCTCCATGATGCAAACCTTGCCACAAGTCGCCGCAGGCACGTTGAAATTGCGCGCGGTTTTGCGGAAGATCGCATTGCCTGTCTCATCGGCTTTCCATGCTTTGACGATTGAGATATCCGCGAAAATCCCTTCCTCAAGGATATAGGTTTCGCCATTAAATTCCTTGTGGTCTTTGCCTTCGGCAATCACCGTGCCCACACCTGTTTTGGTGTAGAACCCTGGGATGCCCGCCCCGCCTGCGCGCATCCGCTCGGCCAATGTGCCTTGGGGGTTGAATTCCAGCTCCAATTCGCCCGCCAGATATTGGCGCATGAATTCGGCGTTTTCGCCCACATAGGAGGACATCATCTTTCTGATTTGGCGTGTCGCAAGAAGTTTGCCCAAGCCGAAATCATCCACGCCTGCATTGTTGGAGGCCACGGTCAAATCCTTGACCCCGCTTTCCACGATGCCATCAATCAGCAATTCAGGAATTCCGCAGAGGCCAAAGCCGCCTGCCGCAATCAGCATTCCATCTTGCAGGAGGCCATCCAAAGCCTCGGCAGCGGAACCATAGATTTTCTTCATGGGGTATCACCCTTTTTCCAAAAAGATTTATGACAAACTGAACCGCAACATGGGCGGAGTCAACGTGCTGCAACGCAGCAAGGATCAGTTTGCGGGTCTGTTAGCGCAGATCATTCAGGCTTGTGGCCATTTCATCGATCCATTCACTGACAAATGCATCAAACCGCGCATCGGGTTGCTGCGCCTCAATCCGTTCGGCCAATGGGTCGGGCGCGGTGATCGGGCTGCCGCTCATCACCTCCAAAACGGCATGAGCGCAAAATGGCACGTGCAACTCGGAATAGCCGCCCTCATGCACCATCACGAGACGACCTTCGCAGAGGGTCTCGGCTGCGTCCCGCACCTGTTCGGCCATCGCGCGAAACGTATGGCTGCCCGCCATCATTCGCCCCAACGGGTCAACCCCCGATGCGTCAAACCCACAAGCGATGATGATGACATCAGGGCCGAAACGTTCCAGTTCAGGGATCACCAGACGCTCCATCGCCTCAAGATAGGCGGTGTGCCCGCCGCCGGGTGGTAGCGGGATATTCAAATTGAACCCCGCCCCTGCGCCTGATCCCCGATCCTCAAACGCGCCGCTGTCGCGCGGATAATTGCGATCTTGATGCAGGGAGATGGTCAGCACATCATTGCGGTCATAAAAAATCGCCTCGGTGCCATTGCCGTGATGCACATCCCAATCAATCACCGCGAATTTCACGCCCAACCCTTCGGCCTGCGCGGCTTCAATCGCGATGGCGATATTCGCAAGCAGGCAGAACCCGTTGGGGAAATCGGGCAAGCAATGATGCCCCGGCGGACGAGACAGCGCATAAGCATTGTCCAAATCCCCCTCAAGCACAGCAAAAAGAGCCGCCTTGGCCAGACCTGCGGACAGGGCCGCGATCTCAAACCCGTCAGGGCCAAAGGGCGTGCGCAGACCCAACTCGCCCCCGCCTTGCGCAGAAATGTCCTGAAACTGGCGCAGATAGGTTTCGGGATGGACGCGCAAAATATCTTCGTCAGTTGCAGGCTCGGCATGGCGCGGCACAAGGTCGGACCACAGCCCCGTGACCTCAAGAAGATTTTTCAAGCGCCGCTTGGTCTCGGGGTTTTCAGGCAAACCGCCCGCAGCAAGGGGTTGAACCAATCCCCCCACAGGCGCAAGAAAGGCATAATTTCCGCCCGAATGCCAAAAGCAACGCTCATCCCAGAAAAAGCCCGTTGTCATTTGCGTCCCTCTCGTTCTCGCAAGAGAGTGGCACGCAGCCTGATAGCACGCAACGGGTTTGCATATGTGTCAAGTCGGCGCGGCGCGGTTCTGCGACTTTGCCAAACCGTGTAAGGCACTGCGACCACAATAATCATACTGCCGATGACCGTCAGCCCATCTGGCCGCTCCCAAAGACGACCACAGCCAATATCGTCGCAGAACCAAACGCGTGTAGCGAAACAGGGCAACTGGCAAATCCTGCGCGTGCGCATCGCCAAGTCAAACTCTCTCATCCCCACAACGCAAAAAGGTACCTTTAAAGACAGGAACCACTGCGCAGTAGCCATCGCAGCACTGCCACCTTGATAGACCCAAACAATGCCCCCCGCGATGGAGAGCATCAAAAACCCGTAAACCCCAATTGTGCGGTGGTCATTGATTTGGGAGCGGCACATGTTACCAGGTCACGCCCCGCAAAACCAATCATCCCAAAACCGCGAACAAGGACAGAGGTTCAAAGCGTCAGGCGGGTCGTAGGATCAGAGAGAACACCTAGGAACCCGCAGCAATCGCGCCCCAGTGACGCCGACTTACCGTTTCGCGGAACACCAACACAGCGCCCGCTGCCACCAAAGGCGTGGCCTGCAAAATCGCACTGGCCGATGACAATGGCGTCAAGGCAATGGCCACCGTGTATACCGCCCAATGATCTCGAACAAGGGCGCGCCATGCCATGGCAGGGGCCCGAGCCTGGGTGAATGATCGCTCTCTCGCGCATCCGCGCCATCGCCACAGACGATCAAACCACCGCAGCCGAGGTCACCATCTACGACCAAGCGGAACTTGCGCCAGTGGCTTTGATAAACACATCTTCAAGGGTGAAGGCCAGCATCGCCGCAACCACCAGACAGGCTGCCGCGCAGATTGGCCCGCGTGCGGAGTTTGCGCCGCACTCACGACAGCGCCTCAGCGGCTTGGGCGGTCAATCCGATACACCCCTCGGGAAGGTTCAGGCCGCCGTCACGCAATTGTGCCATAGAGATGGAAATTTTCTGGGTGCGGTCATGGCGCGGGTCGTATTGTTTCGACCTGCACAACACCTCAAAACGCAGTCAGGACAACATCCTCCTGCAAGGGGCTGTCACCTTCTCGTCCATCAAAGGTGACGACCGTGACGTCAAATTCGTGTTCGATGCTAAACATATGGCTCACGCTAGGCAGATATTTACGACTTGTAATGATGTGAACAGGATGGCGAGCAAGAAATGGTGAGATATCAAGATTCGGCTGCTAAATGACGGCTCAAAATTGCAGGAGATGATCCCAAATGCGCGCCTTTCTATTCTGTTGCCAAATCATTGGCGTTTCTCGCCGCCTGTCAAGTGACCCACCCCCCGCGGCCCCGCCCGCGGCTAAATCTTAAGCAGTGCCAGCCTACCAAAGCTCAGCCCGACACAGGCCATGGATAATTTCCGCTAGTAAATAGCAAAAATCAGACAATTACCGAAGACATCTGTCGCCAAAACCCCCAAGATCAAATCTGTGATTTCACTGTTGCGATTAGGCAGGACAAATGCGGGCATCAACGCTTTCAGGCCTCAACGTGAGCAACCTCATTTAGTATTAATCGGCCTGATTGAAGACGCGCAATATTGACAGAGTACCTTTGTCATGGGGCATGGGGCAACCCATCCCATCGCCCGCCATATCCCGCGCCAACGGGCCTCCGCACCGAGGGCGCGCTGAGTTACCTCAGCGTGCCGCAGGGCTTGCAGGCGGTGACAGAAGCATGGTGCAAATGCCGCCGATATTGGGGCCTAGTCAGCGCACGCCACTTCAGCCAGATCCTGGTGCAGGCGGATGCTTTGGGGGCGATCATCGCATCGTGCGGGCTATGATCAGAACAGGGTGCGCAATACGCTCACGCGCTTGCCTGATCAGCAACACCTTCAGCAGCACACACCCGCCCAATGCAATCGCATCAAGTGGTGCGCGAGACAATGGCAAACCTGCGCTAGGATAAGAGGTCAGTGATCTGACCCCAAAGATCATAGGCGCTGGCCTCATCAACAGTGACGGTCACGTGTCACCCGCCTTTAGGCTCTCAAACCCTTCGTCAATGAAAAGATTGCCATCAATTTCGGGCGCATCTGATGTGGTGCGGCAGGTCGCCCCTTCTTCATCCCACCTCATCCACGATCTCGGCAGGCTTTGTCGATCTTTGCGGCAAGTTTGGCCTCGAAATGCTTTGCGCCTTCTCCACTGGAACCGTGCAAAGCGCTCCTCCTTCACGTCTTACGGCACATGATCAGGAAGATCATTCGAGCGCGCGCCCGCGACATTTTCATAGGTAAAACACCCCACACGGTCGAGCTGTGCTTCATCAACCAATCGAAGTATCTCGAATTCGGCCTCCGTCGCCGGGTAGCCCACGATAAAGGTGGAGCGCAGCGTAATCTGGGGGCAATCCGCACGCCACGCGGCAATCATCAAGGTCTTGCTTGATGCTGCGGGGGCGCGCCATGCGCCTGAGCGTATCGGGATGCGCGTGTTGGAAGGGAATATCAAATAGGGCAAAACCTTCAGCCATCAGGCGGGATCAAATCGCACCCGCAAAGGGGATAAGGGTAGACGTAATGCAACCGCACCCATGCGCCCAATTGGCCCAGATCACGGGCCAAGGGAATAATCGGGAATTTTACATCCCGCCCCGCCCAGTCCGTGCCATAGGCCGATGTATCCTGACTGATCACCAGAAGTTCTTTCACCCCTGCCTCGACCAGCTTTTCCGCCTCGCGCAGCACGGCTTTTGCAGGGCGGCTTTGCAGACGCCCGCGCATATCAGGGATGATGCAGAATTTGCACTTGTGATTGCAGCCCTCGGAAATCTTGAGATAGCTGTAATGGCGCGGTGTCAGGCTGACGCCCGTGCTTGGCAACAGATCAATGAACGGATCGGGCGCAGGTGGCACGGCGCGATGTACCGCGTCCAAAACCTGTTCATATTGATGTGGGCCAGTGACCGCAAGAACGCGCGGATGCGCGCCCGTGATATAATCAGGCTCCGCCCCGAGACATCCCGTGACGATCACGCGGCCATTCTCGCGCAAGGCCTCGCCAATCGCGTCCAAACTTTCAGCCTTGGCACTGTCGAGAAAGCCGCAGGTGTTCACAATCACCGCATCCGCGCCGCTGTAATCTGCGCTGATCCCATAGCCTTCGGCACGCAGACGGGTCAGGATACGTTCACTGTCCACGAGTGCCTTGGGACAGCCAAGAGAGACCATCCCGATTTTGGGTTGACCCTCGCGGATCGTCTCCGCGATACGCGCACGGGCAAGGTCTGGGCGAAGATTTGGCGGGTTCTGGCTCATGGGGCGGCTATAGCGCGAGATTTTGCCCAGAGGAAGGGCAAAGCATTCCCGCTTTGCACCTGACCACATCAAACGCTAAACAAGAGCTGTTGATTTGGGTTGCTGAGAGTGGGGATTCTCGATGAAATGGCTCGTTCGTGCACTGTTGGCAGTGATGATTTTCGGGGGTGTGGCCTTGGGGGGTGTCGCGCTGATCCCGGCCGAGACTATCGCGCGCTTGGCGACCGAACGCTTGTCGAGCAGTCTGGAGCGTGAAGTCAGGATAACAGGCGCGGTGCGGCCTTCGTTCTATCCCATGATCGGGATCAGCGCTGAAGGGCTTGAGATCGCCAACCCTGATTGGGCCGCAGATCAAGGCCCAATGCTGCGCGCAGAGGCGCTGAATGTGGGGGTCGCGTTGATCCCGCTGTTCTCGGGCGAGGTGCGTATTTCCGAAGCTGCAATCGACAGACCTGATATCGTGCTGCTGCGCGCCGCAGATGGGCACGCAAATTGGGAATTTGGCACAGCCACAACCAACACACCCCGCAGCAACAGCGCCCTGCCCCAGATCGGATTGGCGCAAGCGAAGATCACCGATGGTCGGATTCGTTTTGAGGATGCCCGCACCGGCCAATCCTTTGCGGCTGAGGCCGTCAATATGACCCTTTCTGCGTCCGCTATGAACGCCCCCCTGACGGGCGATGTCAGCGCCTTTATCAACGGGGCCGCCTTGAGCGGCACCCTGAGTTTGGACACGCTTGCAGATGCCATGGCAGGGCGCGAGACGCGGATTGACACGTCCCTGTCTTGGGCAGGCGGCAGCCTCAGCTACCGCGGTGCGCTGACACTTACACCCTTTGCCCTTGCGGGCGATTTGAATGCAGATATCACCGACCTGACCCCTGTTGTCACAGCAGCGGGGGCGGGCGCAGTGACCCTGCCAGCGGGATTTGGTCGTGACCGCATCGCCCTCAGCGGCCCGATCGCGATCACGCCTGAGGGGGTGGTTCAGATCACGGATGCAAGCCTTGCGCTTGATGAAACGACCATCACCCTATCCGCCGAACTGACCCAAGGGGCGGAGCGCCCTCTAATCACGGGTCGCATTGTAAGCGGTCGCGTGGACCTGAGCGCCCTGACCCAAAGCGGCGCGCCCGAAGGCCGCGGCGCAGGCGGTAACGCAGCGGGCGGCTGGCCCCGTGACGAGATCGACCTCTCTGGCCTGTTTGCCGTGGATGCGAACCTTGATCTGACCCTTGCGGAATTGGATTTGGGAATGATGAAGCTGTCAGATATCGCGCTACAGACACGATTGGACGCGGGTCGCCTTCAGGCCGATTTGGCCCGCGCCGTGGCCTATGGCGGCACCATTGCAGGACAGACAGTGATCAATGCCCGTGGCAATGGATCAGTGGCCAGCACCATGACCATCCGCGCCGTGCAATTGCAGCCTTTGATGCGCGACTTTGCCGATTACGAACGCCTTTCGGGAACGGGCAATGTGACGCTGAACCTTTTGGCGAGCGGGCGCTCGGTTGCCGCGTGGATGAACAGCCTTGAGGGCAATGTGGCGCTTGATTTCGGGCAAGGCGCGATTGAGGGCTTGGATCTGGCGGGGATGATCCGCAACCTTGACAGCTCCTATCGCGGGCAAGGCGCACGCACCGTCTATGACAGCATCACAGCGACCCTTGCCATCACGGGTGGGGTGGCGCGCAATGACGATTTGCGCCTTGATGCGGGATGGGGTGGTGTGACGGGTGCGGGCGCCATCGATATCGGCGGCCAATCGGTCGACTATCGCGTGATCCCTGCGGTGCAAACCTCCTCGGATGGCTCAAACATCGCGGTGCCTGTGATCGTGCGTGGACCGTGGGCCAATCTCAGCTTTGCACCTGATCTGGAATATCTGGCACGGCAGCGCCTGGAATTGGAGCGCGAACAACTGGAGGAAGCCGCCCAAGCCCGCATTGATGCCGAGCGCGAGCGCCTTGAGCAAGAGGCCCGCGAACGGTTGAACATCCCCGCAGAGGGCGATGCCCGCGATGCCATTGAAAACCAATTGCGCAACGAGGTCGAAGGGGCCTTGCGCGGCCTTCTGGGAGGGAATTGAGATGAATCGCCACCTGCTGATGGCCGCGCTCTGTTGGCTCCTCGCCGCTTGCGCAAGCACACCCGAACCCGATCTTTACCCCGGCGAGACACCCGAAATCCGTGCTTTGGTGAACAAGATGGCGCGCCAATATGACGTGCCTGCCCCGCTGATTCACCGCGTGATCCAACGCGAAAGTGATTACCGCGCCCATGCCCGCAACGGACCATATTACGGGATGATGCAAATCCTGCCCGCAACGGCCCGCAATATGGGGTTTCAGGGCGCGGATGCCGATCTGCTGGATGCAGAAACCAACCTCACCTATGCCGTCAAATACCTGCGCGGCGCATGGCTCTTGGCGGATGGCTCCTATGACACGGCGGTGATGCATTACGCACGCGGCTATTACTACGTGGCGCGGGACCGCTGTATGTTGGTCGAGACAGGCCTGCGGGAGCGTGAGGTTCGGCGGGACTGTCGGGGGTGAGGCCTTGACAAAAACCGCCCCGCTTACACCATGCTTGGCACCACCAGATCGGGGGGTCTGTGCCCGTCGGCATAGGTCTTGATGTTGATCAAGACTTTCTCACCCATCTCGATCCGCCCCCTCCACGGTAGCCGAGCCCATGTGGGGCAGCAGGATCACGTTTTCCAATTCACGCAGACGCGGGTTGATTATGGCCACGCTCAAACACATCCAAGCCCGCACCGCGATCTCGCCTGCGCGCAGCATCCGTGTCAGCGCGTTTTCGTCAATCACTTCCCGCGCGAGGTGTTGACGATCCCGCGGACGGTTTCATCAATTTCAACCTGCGCGCATTGAGGCAGATGGAATGTCGAAGGCGTGTGCGGGCGGTTGACCGATATCACATCCATGCGCGCCACCATCTGGTCCAAGCTCTCCCCAATAGGTCGCGCCAGGGGCAGCTTCGATATCAGTGTGCAACCTGCGGCGGTTGTGATAATGCACCTGCATTCCAGAAGGCCGCCGCGCTCTCTACAACCTGCCCGATGCGGCCCATGCCCAGAATGCCCAAACGTTTGCCCGACACGCGACCGCCCATCAGCGCGGTTGGCGCCCATCCGCCATGCGCCTGATTGCATCACGGCCTGCCCTTCGGGCACGCGGCGCAAAACACCCAAAATCAGCGCCATGGTCATATCCGCCGTGTCATCGGTCATCACCCCGGGCGTATTCGTCACCAAAACCCCCCGTTGGCGGGCCGTGGCCACGTCAATATGGTCCACACCTGCACCATAATTGGCGATAAGTTTCAGCTGCGCGCCCGCTTGGGCCAGCATGGCCGCATCAATCTGGTCAGTGACACAAGGGACAATCACATCTGCAGCTTGCATGGCGGCCACCAATTCCTCGCGCGTCAGCTTGCGATCTTCGTCATTCAACTGCACATCGAACAATTCGCTCATGCGGGTTTCGACCGCTTCGGGCAAGTGGCGGGTGACGACAACTTTGAGGCGCGGGGCGGGCATAACCATCTCCTAAGACAAGGGGCAGGTGCATATGATCTAACACTCCCCCATTCTCGGCCCGCGTGCAAGCATTGGCCGTGCGGTTAATCCTATCTTCCCCCCGCAGTGGATTTTCGTTACCTTGGCTACAAAGAACACAATCCGCGCGACAGCACGCGGATCGAGGCATGATCGAGGGATAGGATGGCGCAGCACGCAGTGCGCAACTTTGTGGTTTTGGGTCTCTGCGCGGCGCTCATGACAGGGCCTGTTGATGCGCAAAGCACGGATGGCGCGGTGCCGCTGCCACGCCCAGAAAACTTGGTGCCCGTTGAGATCCCAGAAGAGAATACACCGCGCCCCGTGCCAGTCCCAAGTTTCGAGGCACCAACCATCGGCTCGGAAACAGGCTTTCCCCTGCCCCGCTATGTGTCCATGGATGCCGCGCGCGCCTATGCGCGGCGGGGACCCTCGCGCAATCACCGCATTGATTGGGTGTTTCAACAGCGCAATATGCCTCTGATGGTGGTGGCCGAACATGGCCATTGGCGGCGTGTGGTTGATCATGACGGGGTGGGCGGATGGATGCATTACGCGCTTTTATCAGGGCGCCGCAGTGCCATCATCGACAGCCTGCGCGCCGATTTGCGTCAACGCCCCGACCTCAACTCTCCCGTGATTGCCCAAGCCGAGCGGGGCGTGGTCGGGCGTGTCAGCGAATGCCAATTCCAATGGTGCCGCTTTGCGGTGGATGGGGTTACGGGATGGGTCGAAAAATCCATCCTCTGGGGCGTGATGGATGATGAGGTGTTTGACTAACCTCGCGGACCGCAAACGGGGCAGTTTGGATCCCGCTTCAGCCGCAAGATGCGTGTTTCAGGCGCAAGCGCATCATAAAGCACCATGCGCCCCAATAGCCCCTGCCCCGCGCCCGTGATGTGTTTGATTGCCTCCAAGGCCATCATGGTCCCGATGATCCCTAGAGCGCCCCGATGACACCTGTCTCAGCGCGGTGGCAGCCATGCCCTCTTTGGGTGGATGCGGGAAAACTGAAGCCATGCACGGCCCGTTTTGATCGGGCGCATAAAGCGTGATTTGCCCTTCCCATGCGGAAATCGCCCCGGCCAAAAGGGCGTTTTGCGGCAACCGCCGCAACGTTGATCATTACGGTCTCAGGAAACGGTCTGTTCCGTCAATAATCAGATCATATTCCGTGAACAGATCAGTTGCCGAAATCCTCGGCCAATGCACATTGATGGGGCGGATGTCCAGGTGCGGTTGATCGCCTTCATTGCGCGTTCGGCAGAAAGACTTTGGGTATATCCTGATCGACATCACGGTGAATGATCTGGCGCTGGGGAAGGTTCGAGAGGCTGACGAGATCAGGTCAATCCTGTCCGCCCTACCCCAGCCACCAGATAAAAAGAAGCACCGGCGACCAAGCCCGCCCGCACCACCGCAAAACCTTGGCGGCTTTTAGCGCCTTTTGCCCCTCCCTCCAATGTCGGGCAGGTGATATGGCGCTGGCGTTGCAGCTCCTCGGACGTGAAAACGCCCTGTTGGCTTGGGACGACCTGCATCACGGGCTGCGCCACGCCTGGCGCAGGCAGTTGAGCACCGCGCGATAGGCCAGAACCACCAAAACCGCAGCGCCCAGCATCAACCATGGCGCGGCGCTCTCGCCAAATGGCCACGCGCAGCCGTGTCCACGGGCGGAAACCGATAATAACACACCACAAAATAAACCAGAGCAATCATCACGAGCCCCGCCGAAAGCGTATAGGCGGTTTTCATCACCGCGCCAAAACCCCAAAGGGAGGCCATGACCACAAGAACCGCCACCATCAGCCTTGCCCAGTCGAGCGAAACCACCCGCCCCGCGCGCGGTCTCATCAAGCGCCGAAACCGCCGTGATGCGCGCCTGCACCATCGCGGCCACCACGCCTTGTGCAATGCGATCCCCATGCGCGATGGCAAAGGGCGTATCGCTGAGATTGATCAAAATGACCCCCAAGGGACCGCGGTAATCACAATCCACGGTTCCAGGCGCATTGGCCAAGGTTACACCATGCTTCAATGCAAGGCCCGAGCGCGGACGGATTTGCAACTCGAACCCATCAGGCACGGCCACGCGAAACCCCGTCTGGATCAAGGCGCGCGCCATAGGGGCAAGGATCAGCCCCACTTCCCGCTCCGGCGCGGGTAATTGCGCGCGCAGATCAAACCCCGCCGCGCCATCTGTCTCGTATTGTGGCAGGGGCAGATCGGGATCAGCCCATTCCTCGCGCAGGAAGTGAACCGTCACCGCCATCAGCCGCGCTCCAAGGCTTCTGCAAGACGCGCGGCAAGACGCGTGGCGGTTTCATGTTTGCTGAGGCGCGGCCATGCATCCGCCCCGTCTTTGGTCACCAGCGTCACCGCATTATGCGCACCACCCATGATGCACGTTTCGGGTGAAACATCATTGGCGACAATCCAATCGCATCCTTTGCGGGCCAATTTCGCACGGGCATGATCGACAAGGTTTTCGGTCTCGGCAGCAAAGCCCACAACCAATGCAGGACGACCTGCTTTCATCTGCGCCACCTTGGCCAAAATATCGGGGTTCTCCACGAAACTGAGCGCAGGTGGCGCGCCATCCGCCGTTTTCTTGATCTTCTGCGCAGCGGACTGATCCACCCGCCAGTCCGCCACAGCAGCGGCGAAAATCGCCGCATCGGCAGGAAGGGCCTCTGTCACGGCTTGGGCCATCTGGGCGGCTGTCTCAACCTTAATGACATCCACGCCATGCGGTGGCGGCACCGTGGCAGGGCCCGTGATGAAGGTGACCGTTGCACCCAAATCACGGCAGGCCATCGCCATTGCGGCACCTTGTGCGCCAGAGGAACGGTTCGCGATATAGCGCACGGGATCAATCGGTTCATGTGTTGGCCCAGAGGTGATCAGGATATGTCGCCCTGTAAGCGCGCCTTGGCCAAATTGCGCGGCAATAGCGTGGATGATCTCGTCAGGTTCGGCCATTCGACCGGGGCCGAATTCACCACAGGCCATGCCACCGTCATTTGGGCCAACGGTGCGGATGCCATCCGCCAAAAGCTGCGCCAGATTGCGCTTGGTTGCAGGGTGTTCCCACATCCGCACATTCATGGCTGGTGCAATCAACACGGGCTTGTCGGTTGCCATCAATAGGGTTGAGGCCAAATCATCCGCATGGCCCCCCGCCATTTTGGCCATCAGATTTGCCGTTGCAGGGGCCACCACAACCAAATCCGCGGCACGGGACAATTCTATATGCCCCATCTCGGCCTCATCGGTCAGATCGAATAGATCGGTGTAGGGTTTTTGAGCGGCCAGCGCCGCAGCGGAAGCTTGGCGTGACAAATTCCCCTGCCGCCTTAGTCAACACAGGGGTCACTGTGGCACCCTGATCGCGCAGACGGCCCGGATCAGCTCAAGGCATTTATAAACGCGTTACCCCGCCAATAATGAGCAAAATGCGCTTTCCTGAAATCATGATGATCTCACCTTTTCACTTCGTCATCCATCTAAACCTATGTGGCGCGGCACAAGGGGGCTTAAATAGGAAACCGCCCCTCTACCGTCTCCCCTTTCGACTGAGCGCCGCCCTGTGAGTTCACTTGAAATGAAAAGGCCCCGAACAACCGCCCGAATGCCGCATAGATGCCATGCCAACGATCAGACCCGCAAGGCCCAGATGGCGCAGCGCGCCACCCCCTGCAAAGACGGGCGCAGGTCAGGCTGGCACCGTATAGAACAACGCCCATCGCCGCAGCGCAGCTGCCGTCGCGGGGCTGGGATTTTCGATGCCGCGCCATCATAGGCTGCTGAGCATGCCAATAGCGTTTCAGCGCCAAAGGCTGTTAGTGACGCTGACCCAGGCCGAAACCAATGGTCGCCAAAACCAGCGTTGATAGCCGATAAGGAAGGCAAGCCCGATGGCCAAACCAGCATTCACAGCCATCGCGACAAGCGCATATTGAAACGGGCGCTTGGTATCCTCGCGGGCATAAAATACGAGCTGCCAGATTTTTTGGCCACAAAGCGGCAGTCCGCGCCATAAATCGCAACGGCCCATGCGGTAGCGATGGTATCACTTGCGCCGAGCCCCGCTCGAACAGGACCGAGACCAAGGCCTGGGGATCACGACCAAGGCCACCGCAGCCGGAATGGTCAAATCATCCCGATCTCCGCCGCGCGCGGCAGCGCATCACGCCCCTCCGCCTCATCCTGCGCAAGCGACAGGAAAGCTCGGGGAGGAAGGGCCGCGCGATGGCAATGCCCACGACCCCAAGCAGCAGTGTGCAGCTGTCCGTAGACAGCCATCACCATTCGCGCCTTCAAAAACTGGCCACCTGACCTTAACAAAGTTGACCTGCACCACACCACCTGCAAGCGCGAGGCCCTGCGACAATGGCCAATCGGCGCAGTCAGGGTGAGTTTTTGGCCATGTGGGCGGTCTCTTGAAACCTGCCGTCAAGCAACCCACCACACCCGAGATCAATTGCGCCACCAGCCACGGGCACCCCCAAAGAGAGCGCCAAGCCGATCACGCGCGCGGCGGGGCTGCCATCTGCGCGTTGCGCGCCATAAATCAGAGCCGACCTGGGGATTACATTCAGCAGAACAGGCGCGGCGGCGGCGGCAGCGCCCTGCATTAAGCATCCCGGAGATCAGAGCAGCCATCAGTGTCAGCGGAATGTAAGGCGAAACAAATCCGGCCAATTCCTTCACCAGTACTCATGTGTGGTGTCCCCCGCAAACCCAGAGGCCATCGCCAAGACAAGCCATGGCATGGCCATTTGGGCAAGCAGCGTGAAGAGGATCAAAAATACGCCAAGCATCGATAGCGCATTGCGCGCAAAAGGCAGCGCATCGCTGCCGCCTTCCAGTTTTTTGGAAAAAATTGGCACAAAGGCCGTGTTCATCGCCCCTTCGGCAAAAAAGCGGCGAAACATATTGGGCAAGGAGAACGCCACCAAAAAGGCCTCGGCCACCCCGCCTGCGCCCAAGTAGCGCGCAATCAAGATGTCGCGCAGAAACCCGAGGACGCGGCTGATTAGGGTCCAGCCCCCCACGGTGAGAAAACCAAAACCCAATCTGATCGGAGAGGTCGCCACGCCCGCTATACCCCCGCGCGCTCTGCCACGCGGGCTATGGCATCGCGCAGTTTGCGTTCAAGCATATCCTGCCGCGATTTTGAGTGCAGTTTCAGACCAAACATATCCTTCACATAAAACACATCCACCACCTGCACTCCGAATGTCGCAATCATGGCGCTTGCGATGTAAATGTTATTCGCCGCCAAGGTCTTGGTCAGATCATAGAGCAGACCCGGACGATCGCGAGTGTCCACTTCGATGATGGTATAAATCTCGGACCCGTCATTGTCGAAGGTGATGTTGGTGGCCACATTAAAGGTGCGCTCGCGCTTCTTGATCTTGTCGCGCCCCTCGAAGGCTTTGGACGCCACAACTTCGCCCCGCAGGGTTTTGTCAATCATGGCCGTCAAGCGAGGCAAGCGGGCATCTTCATAGGGATTGCCATCGGAATCTTGGACCCAGAACACAGCCGTGGCATAGCCATCCTTGGAGGTATAGGTGCGCGCATCCACGACATTCGCCCCCACAAGCGACAAGGCCCCCGCCAAACGGCTGAAGATGCCTGGATGATCCACAAGGGCAAAACAGACGCGGGTGGCATCGCGATCCGTGTCGCGCTGGATATCAATGCGAATTTCATCATCGCGCAAACCCAGCAACATATTGGCAAAAATGATTTGGCTGGCGATGTCCAACCCCTGCCAATAGGGGCCATAGTGGCGGTCAATCTCGGCCTTCAATTCCGCTTTTGGCCAGTTGGCCAGAGCCGCGCGCAAGGTTTTCTTGCCTTCACTTTCCAGCTTGTCACGGTTCAGGTCTTCAAGCCCTGTCTCCAATGCCTCCGCCGTGGCGCGATAAAGACCGCGCAACAGCGTGGCTTTCCAATTATTCCATGTATCAGGTCCAACCCCGCGAATATCGCAGACCGTCAGCACCGTCAGCAAATCCAGACGCTGGCGCGTTTTGACCAATTTCGCAAAATCCCGCACCGTACGCGGGTCCGCGATATCGCGTTTTCTGCGCCATATCAGACATCAGCAAATGATAGCGCACCAGCCATTCGACCGTCTCGGTCTCATGGGTTTTTTCAGCCCCAATCGCGGGCAAAGCGCACGGGCTATGCGCGCGCCCAAGATCGAGTGATCCTCTTTGCGCCCCTTGCCGATATCGTGCAACAGGCACGCAATATAGAGCACCTTGCGGTTCACCCCCCGCTTGAGAATAGCGGAGGCAATAGGCAGCTCTTCAACCAATTCACCCCGCTCGATCTGCGCGAGGGTGGAGACAACCTGAATCGTATGCTCATCCACCGTGTAGCTGTGATACATATTGAACTGCATCATCGCGACAATGGCCGCAAAATCGGGAATGAACGCCCCAAGCACCCCCAATTCATTCATCCGCCGCAAAGCGCGCTCGGGGTTGCCTTGTTTCAGCACGAGATCGAGAAATATTCCGTTTGCTTCACGGTCGCGGCGCATGGCATAGTCGATGAGGTGCAGATTGGCCGAAATCATCCGCATCGCATCGGGATGCAGAAGATAACCTGTGCGCAAGGCCTCCTCGAAAATGCGCAAGAGGTTGATTTTATCGGATAGAAAAATCGCCTCGTTTTCCACGGTCAGACGGTTCTGTTTGAGCGCATAGCCCGCTTTCAGTTTCTTTTTGCGGCTGCGTCCGCGCAAAAAACCCAAGATTTTTGGTTCACTCTTTGCGTGACTTGCCTCTAGCGCGGTCAAGAAAATACGGGTCAACTCACCCACCCGTGTGGCATGGCGGAAATAATCTTGCATGAAATGCTCGACCGCGCGGCGGCCTGAATGATCCGCGTAATGCATCCGCTCCGCGACCTGCACCTGCAAATCGAAGCTCAGGACATCCTGCGCACGCCCCGCAATGGCATGAAGGTGACAGCGCACAGACCACAAAAAACGTTCTGCCGCATCAAAGGCGTCAAATTCATCGCGGCTGAACACTTTGAGCGCGACCAAATCCTCGGCCTGTGCAACCCCGTGCTGATATTTTGCGATCCAATACAGGGTTTGCAAATCACGCAAACCGCCTTTGCCCTCCTTCACGTTCGGCTCAAGCATATAACGCTGACCACCTTGTTTTTTGTGGCGCGTCACGCGTTCTTCAAGCTTGGCTTCGATAAAATCGGAAAGGCTTCCGTCAAACAGGTCCTTGCGCAGGGTGTTTTTGAGCTGCGCCGACAGCTCCGCATTTCCCGTCAGATGACGCATCTCCAACAATGCGGTGCGGATCGTGAAATCCTCGCGTCCCAAGCGCAGACAGTCTTTGATGTTGCGGGTGGCATGGCCCACCTTAAGCTTCAAATCCCACAGCATATAAAGGCTCGATTCAATCACGCTCTCGACCCAGCCCGTGCTTTTCCATGGGGTAAGAAACAAAAGATCGACATCGGAAAACGGGGCCATCTCGCCACGGCCATAACCACCCACGGCCAAGACGGCCATCCGCTCTCCCTCGGTGGGTGTCGGATTGGGATGCAACCTTGTGGCGGCCACGCGCAAAACCTGTTGCACCAAACCATCCGTCAAATGCACATAGGCTCGCGTCACACGCCGTGCGGTCAGGGGTGTTTCTGAAAATGCGCGCTCAATCGCCGCGCGACCCTCGGCTTGGTTTTTTTGCAAAATGGCCACGACCGCCATGCGGATTTGTGCGGGGTCCTGCACATCCGCAATCGCGTTATCGATGGCCAGTGACACTGCATCTGCATTGAAAATATCATCAGCGGGACAAATCAATTGCCCCGCTGATGATGGGATCAGGGAAAGGCGCGGGTTCTGTTCAGAGTCCAGCGCCGAGAGTTCTTGGTGCGGGGTCAACAAGGATGATCTGCCCTTCTTGCAAAGTCACAACGGCAAGACCGCGCTCAATCGTGCCATCGGGTAGGAAGCGGAATACCCCGTTTGCGCCCGCAAAGCCAGAGCCAGAAGCAAAATCAACGCCCCCCAGTCGGCCCGTGCGTCCGACCGTATCGATCACGGCGCGCATCCCATCATAGGCCAAAGGCGCAAGATTATGGGGTGCTTGCTGATAGGCCAATTGATACCGTGTGCGGAACGCACTTTCCGCATTGGGGTCTGGCAGGATGAACCAGCCGCCTTGCAACCCCCGAATATCCAAGGTTTGCGCGGGAATGTCCCAGCGGGTGAGGCCGATGATCTTGGTGGCTTCCGTGTCAAATCCATTATCGGGCAACAATTGGCCGAACAGCGGCAAGGCACCAGAAGCATCCGCTGTGAGGATCATTGCATTAGCCCCTGTTTGGGCCACCATCGCCTCGACCTCGGGCAGGGCGGCGACAACGCCCGTTTGGCTGAATTCATAGGCGACCTCGCCGACCAGATTGGCACCAGTCGCGGCGGCCGCGCGGCGGACGGCATCACGGGCCACCTCACCTGCCAGATTACGCGCATGAACCACCATGATCCTGTCACGGCCATTGGCCGCCGCATAGGCCACCATACGCTGGGCCGCATTGTCAAAGGTCAGCCCCAGAACGAAGAGGTTCCGGCCCGCGATGCTGGCATTGTTGGAAAAGCTCAGGACCGAGACGTTGGAGTTTGCCACAGCCACCCCCACCGCCGCCGCCGCATCCGAGCGCAACGGCCCCAAGATCACATCAGCCCCTTCGGACACCGCTTGCTGCGCCACAGCGGCGGCGGTGCCTGCATCGGCTTGGGTTGGATAGACCACCAATTCAATTTCTGTTCCGATGGCCTCAGAGGCGGCAAGCCGTGCGGCATTTTCAAGGCTTGATGCCAAAAGATCATCCCCCGCATTGGGAGAGCCATAAGGCAACAGCATCGCCACACGCACGGTTTGACCGACCTGCGGGCCTGATCCCAGACCAACCTGACAGGCCGAAACAGCCGCGCCAACGAACAAAAGCAAACTCACCCGCAAGAACTTGCGAAACTTTGTCAAAGCAGGGATCATAGTGGTCTCTCCCAGTGGGGCCAATTCTGGCAAACCCTAGCCACTCCTTCCCGCCAAGTAAACGCTCGCAATGGCACAGCCTGACAGATAAACAACGGATCAAATGCAAAACCACACAGAAAACGGGCGCGAGTTCTTATACGCCCCCCGCACGGCCAAGCTGGCTGCGGGGCTGTATTTCATCGCCACCCCCATTGGCAGCGCGCGCGACATCACGTTGCGCGGTTTGGATATTTTGGCCAATTGCGATGTAATTGCCGCCGAGGATACCCGAAGCTTGCGCCATTTGTTGGATATTCACGGCGTGGCTTTGAACGGGCGGCCAGTGCTGCCCTATCATGATCACAACGGGGCCGAGATGCGCCCCAAGATCATGGCGCATTTGGCGGAAGGGAAATCTGTGGCCTATGCGTCCGAGGCAGGAACACCGCTGGTGGCCGATCCAGGCTTTGCCTTGGGGCGTGCTGCGATTGCGCAAGGCTATGCTGTCACCACCGCCCCCGGCCCATCGGCCTCCTTGGCAGCGCTGACCGTATCGGGTCTGCCCAGTGACCGATTCCTTTTCGCAGGCTTCCCCCCACCCAAAAGCGGTGAACGCCAAAAATTCTTGGCCGAATTGAACACAGTGCCCGCCACGCTGATCCTTTATGAGAGCCCCAAACGGATTCACAAATTGTTAAACGAAATGGCCCAACTTTGGAGCCATGATCGCCAAATCGCATTGTGCCGTGAATTGACCAAAAAATTTGAAGAAATCATTCGTGGATCGCTGGCCGAGGTGATCGCGGCGGTATCCGAGCGCAGCTTGAAAGGCGAAATTGTTCTTGTGATTGATCGCGCGGAAAAACAAATCGCAGATGAGGCCACCGTGATCGCCCTGTTGCGCGAGCGCCTAAAATCCGAGCGATTGAAAACTGCGGCCGCGCAGGTGGCCACCGAACTGGGCTTGCCCAAGCGCGATGTCTATCAGTTGGGACTGTCCTTGGACAGCGCAGGATGACAGGGCAAAGCGCTTATCTTGCTGGTCTTTCCGCCGAGGCGCAGGTTTGCCGCCATTATCAGGACCATGGCTACAAGATA
The DNA here is from genome assembly GCA_018401385.1 of Roseicyclus sp. Taxonomy (GTDB): domain Bacteria; phylum Pseudomonadota; class Alphaproteobacteria; order Rhodobacterales; family Rhodobacteraceae; genus M30B80. The sequence continues at coordinate 45,316 of JAGYKZ010000005.1, read as the reverse complement.
CACGCGCGGCGATGGCGCGGAAGGTCGGGCGAAATTGATCTTGTTTTCTCCAAGGATCAGGAGGTCATCTTTGTGGAAGTGAAAAAATCACGCAGGCTTGAGACGGCATTGACGCGTGTCAGTCGCGCGCAGCGCGCGCGCATCCTGCAAGCAGGTGATGAATATTTGGGTCAATTTACATCTGGTCTGGCCACCCCATGCCGCTACGATATCGCAGCGGTGGATCAGATCGGGCGCATTCACGTTGTCGAGAACGCTTTTTTGGAATGAGGCTGTTGTCACGTTTTGACCATTGCGTCCCCCTGCCCCAAAGGCCATGAATGGGGCACGCAAAACCAAGGGTGAAATATGGCACTGAAAGTCGCAATTCAGATGGACCCTATCGGGCCGATCAATATTGACGCAGACAGCACCTTTCGTGTTGGGCTAGAGGCGCAGGCACGCGGTCATGAGCTGTTTTACTACACCCCAGATCGCCTTTTTTTGGACGAGGGGCGTGTCTGCGCACGCGGCTGGCCGCTGACCTTGCGCCGTGAAAAGGGCAACCATTTCACCCTCGGGGCGGAGCAAACCATCGACCTTGGCGATTGGGATGTGGTGCTTTTGCGCCAAGACCCGCCTTTTGACATGGGCTACATCACCACCACGCATTTGTTGGAGCGGATTCATCCCAAGACGTTGATCGTGAATGATCCGTTTTGGGTTCGCAACTACCCTGAAAAACTATTGGTTCTGGATTTTCCTGATCTTATCCCGCCCACGATGATTGCCCGCGACATCCGCGCTTTGCGCGACTTTCGGGCGCGCCATGGCGATATCATCATCAAACCGCTTTATGGCAATGGCGGCGCGGGCGTGTTCCGCTTGGAGCCTTCGGATCGCAACCTCAATTCGCTGCATGAAATGTTCACATCCATGAGCCGCGAGCCGTTGATTGCGCAAAAATTCTTGCCTGATGTGACGGCAGGGGACAAACGGATCATCCTGATTGACGGCGAAGCTGTCGGGGCGATCAACCGTGTGCCCGCCGAAGGGGAAACAAGATCAAATATGCACGTTGGCGGACGCGCCGAGAAAATCGGGTTGACCGCGCGCGAACATGACATCTGCGCCAAAATCGGTCCGCTTCTGCGCGAGAAGGGCCAAATTTTCGTGGGCATTGATGTGATCGGGGATTACCTGACCGAGATTAATGTGACCTCCCCCACGGGCATCCAAGAGTTGGAGCGCTTTGACGGGGTAAATGTCGCGGAAATCATCTGGCAGGCCATTGAAGCGCGGCGCGGTGCCTAACCTTCGCGGCTTTGCGTGATGCGATAGCCGACCGCCTCAAGGATGTGTGCCTCTTCGGTTCGGTCGGAATTGGCCAAATCGGCAATGGTGCGGCCAAGGCGCAGCACCCGGTGATAGCCACGCGCCGAAAGGCCAAATCGCTCCGCCGCCCGTGTCATCAGGGCGCGCGCAGCGGGGGTGATCTCCGCGATATCTTCCAACAATTTGCCTGTGGCATCCGCGTTAACCCGTGCCTCCACCCCCATCACCTCGAACCGCGCGCTTTGACGGGCGCGCGCAGCAGCCACCCGCGCGGCAATGACAGCGGATGCGTCCCCCGCAGGCGGGCGCTCAAGGTCGCTAAAGGCCACGGCCGAAACCTCCAATCGAATATCGAAGCGGTCCATCAATGGACCAGAGATGCGACCCATGTAATCCGCGCCGCAATTCGGTGCCCGCGCGCAGGCGGCATTGGCATCATAGAGCTGACCACAGCGACAAGGGTTTGCAGCCGCGATCAACAGGAACCTACACGGGTAGCTGACATGGGCATTGGCGCGGGCCACATGGACATCACCCGTCTCAATCGGTTGGCGCAGCGTTTCCAAGACGGGGCGCGGATATTCGGGAAATTCATCCAAGAACAGCACGCCATTATGCGCCAAACTGATCTCGCCCGGTTTGGCATGACGCCCCCCGCCCACAAGCGCCGCCATGGAGGCCGTGTGATGGGGCGCGCGAAAGGGGCGATCACGGGAAATCCCACCCTCATCCAAAAGCCCCGCAATGGAATGAATCATCGAGGTTTCCAACGCCTCCGCAGGGGTTGAACATAGCGGATTGGCTGGCATCAGCCAGCCGCCATGGACTTACTTCCCAGAACTCAGGCGGGCCGATCATCAACACATGGTGGCGGCCCGCTGCAGTAAGCGCCACCTTTGGCCCGTTCCTGTCCGCGCACCTCAGAAAGCAGGTGGCATAGTCACCCCGCGCACCTCGCCGGGTTCAGCGGGCAATAACGGGCGTTTGTCATTCAGATGCGCAATCATCTGAGCCAGATCACGCGCAGCGAACACGGCAGTTACGCAACCACATGCCGCCCTCCACCCGCACGCGGCAGGGCAGCAAGAACCCGCCATCTTCGCCCGCCGCGGGGCGCGCTGTGAGCCCCTTCGGCGGGCGAAGCCTGCCATAGGCGGCAACCGCCCCAGACCAAGCCTCACTCCTGCGGTCTTTTGGGATCCGCCGAGGGCGCCACGGCGCCAAGGCGATGGGCAGGTCTCATGCGCCTCCTTTGGATGATCTGCGGGGCGAAGTTAATCGTGATACGCCGCGCAGGCAGGGCGATGGCCATATGGGTCAATGCGGTGCGCACGGCTCCTTCGCCTCGGTCACGGCTTTGTCAGACCCAAACCAGCAATGATGAATTTGGGCTGCCCACCAGGTGACCGCACATTGCACCCTCAGCACGCCTCAACCCCTCAAAGCTGACGGTGTGGATGGTGGCAAGCGAAGATGGGTTGGGCGTCGACATGGGCCCCGCAGCATAGGCGGCACATGGTTAGCGAGAGGTTAACTCAAACCTGCTGCGGGAAGGGCCGCCGCTCAAGTGGGCCATGTCGTAAACCGCAACTTCTTATTCATCCTCGTGCAGACTTCTGCCGCGCGCCAATTTTTGGATCACTGGCAACGCGAGATCGCGTTGACATAGGCCGCGACGCGCACTGACTGGCAGACCATAGCGCTGATACGGATGGCGACAGGGGCATAAAATGCATCCGCCAATGTGGGGGCGCCAAATAGGAGTGGCCCGCCCGATTTGATAAGCGCCGCGCCCAAGCGTGCCTCTAAGCGCAAAAGATCGGCCATAACCGCGTCACTTGGGACGAAACCGATCCAAGCCGTGCGCAGATTCATGGGGCACGCACTGCGTAAGGCACCAAAGCCTGAATGCATTTCAGCGATGAGGTTTTGCGCCTCAGCCCGCGCAGCAACATCTTGGGGCAAAAGACCATTTCTCGGGAAGGTCTCGCTCAAATGCCAAGCAATCGAGAGGCTATCGCGCAAGATAACGCCGTCTTCCGTGGCCACGGCAGGCACGCTTGATCCACCGCCAAAGGCGCTGACTTGAGAAGCAAATTCCGGGCTGTAGATCACCGCCTCTTCAAGGATCACGGGAATGTCGAACATCGCAAAGCAAAGATAGCCCCGAAGCGACCAACTTGAATAGGAGCGTTGCCCGATCAAAAGCCTATATGTCATGCCCCAGCCCTTCATGTGCCAACGATAACTTGGCTACGGGCAAAATCCGATTCTTACAACGGACCATGTGCCGTCTGTTTCGTGAAATTCAGTGACCGACAGCGGCGCAATGGTATGGGCATAAGCCTGATATGCGCTTAATCCCGAATGCCGCGCGATTTGCGTCAGGATTGCGCCAAAATGGCAGGTAAAGATCACATCTTGGTCGGGATGCTGCGCCAACACGCGATCCGCCGCGCGATTGACCCGCGCTGTGACCATGTCCCAACTTTCGCCATTGGGCGGGCAAATATCCGCGCCACCCTCCCAAAAGGCACGCGAAAGATCAGGGTGGGATTGGCTGACCGCATCGAACCCCTGCCCCTCCCAATCGCCAAAATGAAACTCGCGCAAATCGGGATCATGGGGCAGGCGCAAGCGGTGCGATAGGGCATCCGCAGTCGCCACCGCTCGGATCAGATCAGAGGAAACCACCACCGCCTGAGATGGAAGAAATGCGTTTAGCCGCGCGATAATGACGTCATCACTCAGATCGGCAGGCACATCGCGCCAACCCGTGATCACCTTGGTGTGGGTCGGACCATGGCGCAGCCAAAAGGCGCGGCGCATTACGCCCGCCCCTTTGGCAAGTGCCCTTTAAGCACCAGAGGCAGACCTGCGGCAACCATCACGACAAGATCGGCGGCGAATTCGCCCTGATCTGACGAAAAGCCCGCGACGGGGATGATCTGCTGAAACGCCATCCCAAGCTCGTTGGAAATAATCACAACGGGCGCGGGGCAATCGGCGATGACGCGCGCAAGCGCGACCCATTCCGCCCGCCAATCTCCCCCCGCCATACCCAGATTTGACAGCCAAAGCGTGGCGCAATCTATCAATACCGCCTCACCCCGTGAGACAGTGCCAAGGGCCGTGGTGATATCCATCGGCACCTCAAGGGTGCGCCACTGCGCCGCCGCGCGTGCGGATTTATGCTTGGCTATTTTTGCGGCCATCTCGTCATCATGTGCCTCGGCGGTGGCAAGATATACGGGGGCCAACCCCGATTGCCGAACCAATTCCTCGCCAAAGCGCGACTTGCCAGAAGCCGCACCGCCAAAAACCAATGTCAAACCTGCCAAACCCGCCAAAATAAATTCCTCACCAAAAGTGATCCAATCACAAGACCGCCGCGTAACATCAATAGAACCGCAAAAAGCGCGGAACAAGATCACTGCCACGAATGATACGCCAACAGGGGGTGCGTTATGGCTTTGGACATGGGTGGAGAGAAAGCGCTTTCGCGCCATGCGATGAAAGCGGAACTGTTGGACGCAGAAACAGAATTGCAGCTGGCCTATGCCTGGCGCGATCACCGTGACGAGCAAGCGCTGCATCGTCTGGTGACGGCCTATATGAGACTGGCCATTTCGATGGCCGCAAAGTTCAAGCGTTATGGCGCGCCCATGAATGACCTGATCCAAGAAGCGGGTCTGGGCTTGATGAAGGCCGCGGATAAATTCGATCCTGATCGTGGTGTGCGTTTTTCGACCTATGCGGTTTGGTGGATCAAGGCCTCGATTCAAGATTATGTGATGCGCAACTGGTCCATGGTGCGGACAGGGTCGACCTCCAGCCAGAAATCCCTGTTTTTCAATATGCGCCGCGTGCAAACGCGCCTTGAGCGCGAGGCGATGGCGGCGGGCGAAACCCTCGACAAACATCAGCTGTTGCAGATGATCGCCACCGAGGTCGGCGTTCCTTTGCACGATGTGGAGATGATGGAAGGCCGTCTTGCAGGGTCCGATTATTCGCTGAATGCGACCCAATCCGTTGAGGATGAGGGGCGTGAATGGATCGACACACTTGAAGATAGCAGCGAGCAGGCCGCCGAATTGGTGGAACAATCCCGCGACCGCGCGCAATTGCGCGAGTGGTTGTTAAACGCTTTATCGTCTTTGAACGAGCGGGAGCGGTTTATTGTGCGCGAACGCAAATTGCGGGATGAGCCGCGCACATTGGAATCTTTGGGTGAAGAACTGGGTCTATCCAAAGAACGTGTGCGTCAACTTGAGGCCGCAGCCTTCGCCAAAATGCGCAAGTCCCTTGAAGCACAATCGCATGAGGTGACAGCATTTCTCGGGGGTTGATTCTTCACGCGCCACTTCTGGCGATTTGTGGCTTGGCGGTTTTGGCCATGGCCACAAATACGCCTGAAGCCGTGGTGACAATATCCCCAATCGAGCCTCTGATGGTGGCCGCAGCGCGCTGATTTAGCGCTTGCGCAGGCGTTGCAACAGTAGGGTCCAACCTCCAGGAACGAGAATGAATGACAGGGCAAACCCTGCAATGAAGCCTGATAAATCAGACACAACGCTGCCCCAATCGCCTTGCAAGAAGGCAAACAGGATCTGAATGCCCAACAGCATTGCGATCAGCGAAAAGGCCCGCATCGGATTGTCACCTGTCTGGCCCATATTGGCCCATAAGATAAAGGTGAATGCGCCGATCAACGCATAGACCCCAGGATAGCCGCCGATCAGTGGATAAGGGCTGTTCAGAAACCCAACAAAGGCCAATGCGCCAATGATGGAGCCCGCGAAAAACAAAACCAACACCGCAGCGCCTGAGAACACCTGAGACACCATCTTGCCAATGGCTAGAATAAAGACGCTGACAAACAACGCATGGATGAATCCACCATGGATCAGCGGATAGGTGAAAAGGCGGAATAGATCGCTTGACGGATAGGTGCGATTGGAGACCATCCAAACGGCAATTTCATGAAAGACCCCATAATCGCGGATTGCGGCCATGCGCCAACCCAAGCCACCCGCACCACCTAGCATCCCAGCGGTTGCAAATTGAAACATCACCTCAAGCCCGAAGATCACCACAGCCAATCCCATCACCACGGGATGAATGTCGTTAAACAGGCTGTTATTCTCTTGATCCATATCAGCACCTTGGTTGACGTTATTGCCCCCCGTGGGTAAGCGATACGCGACATAAATGCCAGCGTATCACAAGATTTTCTGCGGGCGGAACATCACTCAAGCAATAGGTCGCATTATGGCGGACACAGAATTCACACCGCGCGTCTTCTCGGGCATCCAACCTTCGGGTGGGTTGACCCTTGGAAATTATTTGGGCGCAATGAAGCGCTTTGTGGATATGCAAGAGGCAGGCGGATTTCAGACCATCTATTGCATGGTTGATCTGCACGCGATCACCGTTTGGCAAAATCCAAGCGATCTGAAGAAAAACACCCGCGAGCTCTGCGCAGGCTTCATTGCAGCGGGGATTGACCCTGAAAAATCCATCCTCTTCAACCAAAGTCAGGTGCCAGAACACGCGCAGCTTGGCTGGTTGTTTAATTGTGTGGCCCGCATGGGTTGGATGGGTCGCATGACCCAGTGGAAGGACAAAGCAGGCAAGAATGCTGAAAACGCATCGCTTGGGTTATTCGCCTATCCCGCACTCATGGCGGCGGATATCTTGGTTTATCACGCAACCCATGTGCCCGTTGGGGAAGATCAAAAACAGCATTTGGAGCTGACCCGCGATATTGCCGCCAAGTTTAATCACGATTTCGGGGTGGAGTTCTTCCCAATCGCAGAACCTGTGATCGAAGGCGCCGCAACACGGGTGATGAGCCTCAAGGACGGCACCAAGAAAATGTCGAAATCCGACCCCGCCGATGCAAGCCGGATCAACATGACCGATGATGCCGATGCGATCTCCAAAAAAATCCGCAAGGCCAAAACAGATCCCGATCCTTTGCCCGACAGTCTAAAGGAATTGGACGCAAGGCCCGAGGCGCGCAATCTGATCAATATCTATGCCGCCTTGGCCGAGATTGAACCGCAAGCCGTGCTTGACCAACATCAAGGCGCGCTGTTTGGTCATTTCAAAATGGCGCTTTCGGATTTGGCCGTTGCGAAACTAGCCCCGATTTCCACCGAGATGGCGCGCCTGATGCAGGATCAGGCCGAGATTGACCACATCCTTGGCCGTGGCGCGGAGCGCGCGCGGGAGATTGCAGCGCCTATTTTGGCACAGGCTTATGACATCGTGGGCATGGTGCGCAGCTAGGCGCGGCTTATACATTTTTGCACAGCGACCATGCGGAATGGCCCGTTTATATGTGCGCGCTTTGAGGGCAGATTGCCCCTCAAAGGAGAATACATCATGGCTTATACCGCACCCGAGGACTTGGCCATTGGCCATGTCCATCTCAAAGTGAGTGACCTCGAACGCTCGATATCATTTTACCAAGATGTGTTGGGGCTTGCGCTGCAACAACGCTATGGTTCACAAGCCGCCTTTTTGTCTGCGGGTGGATATCACCACCATCTGGGCCTGAATACGTGGGAAAGCGCTGGGGCAGGTCCAGCCCCGAAACGCGCCGCAGGACTGTATCATGTGGCTTTTCTTTATCCCGACCGTGCCAGCCTGGCGCGGGCCTTGGCGCAGGTGATCGCCCATGATGTGCCGATTGAAGGCGCCGCAGATCATGGTATCTCCGAGGCGCTGTATTTGTCGGACCCAGACGGCAATGGCATTGAATTATATCGCAGGCCAAGCCACAGATTGGCCGCGAAGTTCGGCGGGCCATTGCGCATGATCTTATCAACGCCCGATTGGACATCGCGGCTTTTGCTTGCAGAAGCTTGACTTTTGCTGCACCGCAGCCGTATCGTTACCATGGGCAGCATAAATGCCATGGACAACACGTCTTGAGTTAACATTTTATTTGTCACGCCGTTGTAAAGACTTGCGGGCATCCTGCCACGCGGGCAGCACTCTGCCTAAAACCTCTCGTAGCTAGATGCGGGTCATTGATGATGTTGAAGCGGAGAGTTCAAAATGACGACGACACCAAGAAACACCACCCCAAAGCGCCAAAGACCAGCGCAGGCACCGTCGCGTCCACAGACAAAACGCCCAAAGGTGACGGAGAAACCTTATCCTCGGCGATGGAATATCAATTGGGCTTTGCGACTGGCCCAACGGGCTGGAGCGCCTATGAGCTTTGCCGTGAGGAGGACCGCTCGCTGGCAACTGGCAGCAATATCAAAACCTATTTTGACGGCGCATGGCATGATGCGGATATTCCCATATCCGCGCCGCCGATGCGGCGCTGTAGCTGGCACAAACGTGTTTGATGGCGCGCGCTGTGGACAGGATTGCCCCTGACCTGCTGGCCCATTGCACGCGGGTCAACCGCTCGGCGGAAGGCGTTGATGATCACGCCCAACCACAGCCACCGCGCAATGTGTGAGATCATTTGGGACGGTTTGGCGCGCTATCCAATGGATGCTGCGGTCTATATCCGTCCCATGTATTGGGCACTCGATGGCGGTGAATTGGGGATTTTGCCGAAAGCGGGCACAACGGGCTTCGCCATCAGCCTTGAAGAAATACCCATGTCGGACCCCACGAAAACAGTACGTCTTACCACCACCCGCTTCCGTCGTCCTGTTTTGGCGGATAATGTGGTCGATGCAAAAGCAGGCTGCCTTTATCCGAATAACGCGCGGATGCTTTTGGAAGCCAAATCCAAAGGATTTGACAATGCCTTGGTCGCAGATGCGATGGGAAATGTGGCCGAAACAGCGACCGCCAACGTCTTCATCGTCCGCGATGGCGTGGTGTTTACGCCTATTCCCAATGGCACCTTTTTGGCTGGAATCACGCGCGCACGTCACATCAAGAATTTGCGCGCTGCAGGGATTGAGGTTGTCGAGACCGTGCTCAGTTTTGACGATTTCCGCCGCGCCGATGAGGTGTTCCTGACAGGTAATTTACAAAAAATAACCCCCGTCAGCGCCTTTGATGAGACGCGCTATCAGATCGGGCCGATCAGCGAAAAAGCCCGCGCGCTATACTGGGAATGGGCGCATAGCGAAGATACCGCCTAAGTTGTGCGTGCTTTCTTGTTGAAATGCGCCGCGCGAATGCGCATCCTTCTTGGCGGTGATAAGGGAGCGGGATATGCGGAAATTTCTGGTTGTCCTTGATGATACGCGTGAATGTCTCAACGCCATGCGCTTTGCGGCCATGCGCGCCGCTAACACGGGTGGCGCAGTTGAGATTCTCTCGATCATCCCACCCGAAGAATTTCAACATTGGATCGGTATTGGGGACTTGATGCGGGCCGAAGCCCGCGAACGGATCGAAGCACATTTCGAGGTGTTCGCAAAATGGATGCGCGACCGGCAAGGCATAGACCCCAGCCTTGCAATCCGTGAGGGGGAACCTGTTCAGGAAATCCTTGCCCATATTCACGCCGATCCGCAAATTGGCGTCCTCGTGCTCGGGGCAGGATCAGACAAGGGCGGGCCTGGGCCGCTGGTCACGCAATTGAGCAAACAGGCGGGCAGCTTACCCGCCCCGATCACCATTGTCCCCGGTGAATTGACCAAAGAGCAGCTTGAGCAGATCACATAATCGCATTTTTAGAATTGTTCTAAAACTTGACTTCTGCCCCATCGGGGCGCATATCTGGCGTAGGATTGCGCGCAGGAGATATGCTCATGTTCATTCAAACAGAATCGACACCAAACCCAGCCACGCTCAAGTTTTTGCCGGGGCAAACTGTGCTGGATATGGGCACGGCTGATTTTCCATCGCGCGACACTGCCGATAAATCACCCCTCGCCGCCCGCATTTTTGGTGTTGAGGGCGTGACGGCGGTGTTTTTTGGCACGGATTTTGTGACCGTCACCAAAGCAGAAACTGTCGAATGGGACCATATCAAACCCGCCCTTCTTGGCGCGATTATGGAGCATTTCCAATCTGGCGCACCCGTCATGGGTGAGGAGGCGACCGCCACAGGCGGCCATGCCGAACATACCGGTGAGGATGCTGAGATTGTTGGCCAAATTAAGGAATTGCTCGACACCCGTGTGCGCCCCGCCGTGGCACAAGATGGCGGTGACATCACCTTCCACGGCTTTGATCGCGGCGTGGTCTATCTGCATATGCAGGGTGCTTGTGCGGGTTGCCCCTCATCGACTTTGACGCTCAAGATGGGCATCGAGAACCTGTTGCGCCATTACATCCCCGAAGTGGTGGAAGTGCGCCCTGTGACGGTCTGATCACCCTTGCTTTGCCTTAGCATAGATACATCGGCCGCGCATTGCGCGGCCTCGATGGGGACTCGCAGGTTGGCCGCGCGCCTTGAACCTGACAAAGGGTCAGGCAGAGCGCCTGATGCCCTTGGTGGATGAGCTGGATGCACGAGGCAGGCAAAAAGCGCGTCCGATATTGATCCTGATCGGCGCTTTGGGATTGCCGGCATTTCACAGGCCTTCGCATCGCTGTGTCCACGGCGCGGGGTTTGCCTTGGCGCTTGGCAAACCCGCCCTTTGGGTCCAACATTTTGAAGCCCGCAGCTATGGGGTCGATCGTCCCGTGACCGTGGTCGAAGATGCCCGCCGGTGATGTATATCTCCAACAGTTTGACGCAGATGGTCCAGTTCCGCCCCGCTTGCTGCCATGGGGCGGGCTTTGCGACCTGTCAGACATTGCGCGTGTCGCCCGGGCAACCTGAGCGCAGAGGCCGCAGCCTTATGGCACGCAGACGCTGTGCCGAAGCCTTTATGATCGCAGCAGGCCATTGCCCATATCGCACAGGCGAAACTGGCCCGTGGCGGTGATCGGCCGCGCCCCGCGCCCCTGTATTTACGCGCGGCGGATGCGGCGACCTGCGCGCGCGATTACGGGCCACCCTACTGTGAGCCGCGATGCCGCGCAGATGGGCCGCCCTTCACGCACGTGCATTTGCCAAAGGCGGTGCGTGGTCTTTAAGCGATTTCCGAGACCTGCTTCAGACGCGCAATATGGTGATCTGTGATCATCCACACGGTTTTGCGGCCCTGCGGATCGTGGCACCAGAAGCGGAAATTTTGACCATTGCGATTGCACCTGAAATGCAGCGCCAAGGCCATGGTCGGGCCTTGCTAGATGCGGTGCTTGCACAAGCGCGCAGCGCAAGGGTCGAAGATATTTTCTTGGAAGTGGACAGCAGCAACCATGCCGCCCGCGCCCTTTATGCAGCGGCGGGGTTTGACGAAACGGGATTGCGCAAGAACTATTACCGTTACAACAACGGCGGCTATGGCGATGCGATCCTTCTGGCCAAGACATTGTTTTATTGACGCAAGACCTGACCTATATTCGGTCCCTGTCGCCGACCTCATGGGTCGTGTCAAACCGTTGATGGAGCCATAGAGCATGGAAGACATGATTGCGGCGCTCACCGCGCATATCCAATCCATTGCGGGCGAAACCCCGCCCGAATTGGGCCTTGTTCTGGGGTCTGGTCTTGGCCATCTGGTGGATCTGGTGGATGGGGTGAAGATCGCTTACGCTGACCTTGCAGGTTTCCCCGATGCGGGCGTTTCGGGCCATGTGCCCTATCTGGCCATCGGACAGCTTGAGGGCCGCCGTGTTCTGATCTTTGGTGGTCGCAGCCATTACTACGAGACAGGCCAAGCCGATGCGATGCACCTGCCTTTGGCGGTGTTCAAAGCGCTTGGTGGCAGGCGTGTATTATTGACCAATGCCGCGGGGTCGCTTTCGCCCGCTGTGCAACCTGGGGATCTGATGCTGATCCGCGATCACATCAATTTTTCTGGCCAAAACCCGTTGATTGGTATTGCGGATGACACACGCTTTGTCTCCATGGTGGATGCGTATGATCCCACGTTGCGCCAAACATTACGTGATTGCGCAGAAACTTTGGGCATTGCACTGCCTGAGGGGGTTTATGCGTGGTTTTCTGGTCCCTCATTCGAGACCCCAGCCGAAATCCGCGCCATGCGCGTCCTTGGTGCGGATGCGGTCGGAATGTCCACCGTGCCCGAAGCGATCCTGTGTCGCTTTCTGGGATTGGAGGTGGCGGCTGTTTCTATCATCACGAATATGGCAGCAGGCCTCTCAGACGAAGCAATCAGCCATGCACACACAAAGGCCATGGCCCCGAGTGGTGCGCGGAAATTCGAAGCAATTTTGCGACACGCCCTCGGAAGCGTCAAAGAAATTTAACTTTTCCCCGCGGTCTGGCTATGCTGTAACGGGGTATAAGCGACAAGCGGCCCCGTTATATGCAAATTTACCTGCCCATTGCCGAAGTCAGTGTAGACGCTTTTGCCATATTTGGCATCGGTGGCTTGGTCGGTATTCTATCGGGAATGTTTGGTGTGGGTGGCGGTTTCCTGATCACGCCTTTGCTGTTTTTCATCGGCATCCCGCCTGCGGTCGCAGTGGCGACATCGGCCAGCCAAGTGGTGGCCTCCTCCGTTTCTGGCGTGATGGCCCATCTCAAGCGGCGGACAGTGGACCTTCGAATGGGTGTCGTCTTGCTGATCGGCGGTCTGATTGGCGCGGGGGCTGGGGTGCAGATCTTTGCCACCCTGCGCGCGATGGGACAAGTCGATCTGGTGGTGCAGCTCGCCTATGTTCTTTTCCTCGGCATTATCGGCAGCATCATGTTTGTCGAAAGCCTGCGCGCCTTGCGCAAAACCAATCGTGGCGCACCACCCGCGCGGCGGAGGCACAATTGGGTGCACGCACTGCCGTTCAAAATGAAATTTCGGGTTTCTGGACTTTATATCTCCGTCATCCCCCCATTGCTTGCAGGGGTGTTGGTTGGGCTTCTGGCCGCCATCATGGGTGTTGGCGGGGGCTTTATCATGGTGCCCGTGATGATCTATCTTCTTGGAATGCCCACCAAGGTGGTGGTTGGCACATCCCTGTTTCAAATCATTTTTGTTACGGGATTTGCCACGGTCATGCACGCTGTGACAAACCAGACGGTCGATATCATCTTGGCCATTGTGCTGTTGGTCGGCGGCGCGATTGGCGCGCAAATCGGGACCCAGATCGGCACGAAGCTGCGGGCCGAACAATTGCGCATCCTTCTTGCCAGCTTGGTTCTGGCGGTGTGTTTGAAACTGGCCTTTGATCTGCTTGTTGAGCCGTCCGAACTTTACTCCATCTCCTATCACGCAGGGAGGGCGGGCCAATGAGAAACCTGATCGCGCTCCTGATCTTCGTTTGTGCCGCTCTGCCCGCCTTATCTACTCGTGCCGAACAGGTGGTTGCGGGCTTTAGCCACGACACAATTTCGATCACCACGAATTTTTCGGGGTCGGAGATCCTGATCTATGGCGCAGTGCGCCGCGAGGCCCCAATTGCACAGGACAATCCCCTAGCGGTGGTTGTAACCGTAGCGGGACCAAGCCGCCCCGTGACCATGCGGCGCAAGGAGCGCGTTGCAGGTATCTGGATCAACCGTGCGGCGGCCCAGATTGATGCCGCCCCCACGTTTTACGCTGTCGCCACCAGTGCCCCCTATCGCGAGGCGGTGAGCGGCGTGTCAGATGCTTTATACAGCATCTCCCTGCCCCGCGCCTTTCGCAATGTGCAAGGCGATGCCGAGCACGCAAGCAGCTTCCTTGAGGCATTAAGGCGATTGCGCATGGACGATGGGCTGTATCAAATCAAGGAAAACACAGTTGATCTGCGCGAGGACACGCTTTTTTCAACCGCCATTGCCCTGCCTGCGAATTTGATCGAAGGCGATTACAAGGTGCGGATATTCCTGACCCGTGCTGGTCGGGTCATCAACGTCCATGAAAGCACAATTGCCGTGCGCAAAGTCGGCATTGAGCGCGCTGCCTTTCGTCTGGCACATGAACAGCCGCTGCTCTACGGACTGTTGGCCCTGATCGTTGCGATTTCTGTTGGATGGTTGGTCTCAGCCCTGTTCCGCATGATCCGCGCCTGATGACCCCTCCAAAACCAAGGGCGCGACTGGCACCTCAAGATCTGCGATGCCAAGCGGGGTTTTTGGTTTCGAGAGCATATAGCGTGTCACCCAAATGAGACGGTTCTCCGCGCGGGTGATGGCCACATAGGCCAGACGTTTCCACAAGGCCTGCCCCGCCTCCACACGGCCCATCCGTGCAGCGGCATAGAGATCAGGCGCAAAAACCTGAACATCCGGCCATTGGCTCCCTTGTGCCTTGTGGATCGTGACCGCCGCCCCGTGCAAAAATGCAGCCCCCATATGGGCCGCATAGGGAATAAAGGGCTCTTCTTCATCGGGCAGTTCGATTTTCACGATCGAGGCAGCTGACAGGCGTGGTGCCTCGGCCCCGACCACATGAAGCCGCGAAAATCCAGGCTTTGATCCAGCGCCAATATAGACCACCTGCGCCCCTTTGATCAGGCCGCGTGCCTCAAGGTCAATCCGCTTCTTGCGATGCTTTAGCGGCAGTTCAATCCCGTCACAAATCAGCGGCTCACCAGGCAAGAGCGCATCTGCGGGAGCCGCATGAACGGATCGAAAACCCGTAATCAACCGCACCCGCGTGGCATTGCGCCAGACCAGAACGGGGCTTCGCGCCATCAGGTCGCTATCGGCGCGCGGCGAGACCACCACGCGGTCATCACGCGCTGCGGCCTCTTCGATCATGCGTTCGAATTGCTCAAACCCTAGCGCGGGATCCCCCAAGGCATGGGCTAAATCCAAGATCGGGTTGTCGGCATCTTGGCGGTGGATGCGGCCAAGCGAAAAAACGGATTTTTGATGGATCTGCTCGAACACCATCTTGCCCGACTGGCCCACTGGTGCCAATTGCGCGGGATCGCCAAACAGAACAAGCGCTGGGAAAATCTCACGCAGGTCGGCGAATTGCTTATCGTCCAACATACTGGCCTCATCCACGAGGCCGATATCCAAAGGCTCCTCTCGCCGTTTCCATCCGGTGATGAAATCCGACCCCCGCAATCCTGCCGCGGCCAAGGCAGCGGGCACGGATTTATGGGTGTCGTAGGTGGCTTTTGCGCGCTCCAAAGCGGCATCGCTCAGGGCTTCGATCTTGGGCTTCTCCCCCTGCCCCATCAGCCATTCCGCGACTTTTTCGAATTCTGGATCATAGACGGGCGTGTACAGAATGCGGTGGATCGTGGTGGCCGGCACGCCACGCATTCGCAACACGCTGGCGGCTTTGTTGGTGGGCGCGAGAATGGCAGCAGAGCGGCGGTCCTTACGGCGGGCGCGGCCAAAGTCGCCCGTGATCAGGTCGACCCCGCCGCGTCCAAGGCCTTGACCAAGGCAGATAACAACATCGTCTTGCCCGACCCTGCTTTGCCCGTGATCGCAAGAACACCCGATTTTCCATCGCTGATCGGCGTGATCGTTTCGCCCTCGATATCAATCCCATGCCCCACCAGCATGGCAGCGACACTATCGAAGGCCTCGGCCTGATCGGAGGAGAAGGTCAGCGCAGACATAAGCGCACCCTAGCGCCCCAGTTTAAACGCTGCCACGGCAAAATGCCTGTGGCGCGAAGTTAACCAAAATTCGTGGAAAGTATTTTTCAAATTGCGCTCTTTTGTTTCGCAACGCGGCACGGCATTTGCACGTCCCAATGCGCTTTCAAGGACAGCTTGGAAGGGATGGCTCGGAGAATCCGACCAAAATCTCATGGCGCGGGGAACCCCAAATGTCGATGGACGATGAAGAACTGCTCGAAGCGGTGATGGAGGCGCTGATGCGTCCCGCCTCCAATTTCACAGAAGACGCCCGTCAGTTGGCCGAGACTTGGCCAGATGTTCGGGTGTCAGACCTGATCGGTGTGGTGCTGAAAGCCTGCGAAGTTATCGCAAAAACCTTTAAGGATGGCGAAAATCGCCATGACATCCGCAAGGGGCGGGAATTTGCGCTCTGGCTGTCTTACAGCGCCTATGAGCTGACCAAGCGGGGCATCGACCCTGTACGTCTCGCCGATTTGGCCAACCCAAAGGACGCAGATTAAGCGAGACCCAAATCCACGGCCACAACCGCCGCGCAATCCCCTGATTTGATCAGGCCCGGCGCGTGGCGGGCGACCAGCAGACCATCGCGTTTGGCCACAAGGTCAAGCGGGGGCTTGCCTGTGGCCTCAACGGGCCAAATGCGCGCAAGCGCCTGACCCGCCCGCAAAGGCGCGCCCAAATCAATCAATGCTTCATAAAGCCCGTTGGTTTCCGCGAAGGTGAAGCAATCCGCATCAGGCATATCCAACAAGCGACTTTCGCGCAGCTCAACCGCACCGCGCAAAACGCCAAGATGGGTCAACAGATTGCGAACCCCGCGTTTGGCAATGGCCACGGTTTCAGCCCGCGCCATGCCTGCGCCGCCAAGCTCGGTCGTGACAAAGGTTTTCCCTGCCCGCTCCACGGCACCGTCAAACATTCCTGTATCGTCAATTTCCAGCATTTTGACCGTAAAGGGTGCCCCAAAGGCACGCGCGGCCGTGGCACAGGCGGCATCCTGCATCGGATCAGATAGAACGTGACTTGCCGCGAAGGGCAAGAAATCAAGCGTCTTACCGCCCGAATGAAAATCGAGAACCGCGTCCGCCATCGGCAAGATCGCATCATTGAGATATGCCGCGATTTTTTGCGTGACCGTCCCGCGCGGATCACCAGGGAAGGCGCGGTTCATATTACCGCCATCAATCGGAGAGGTGCGGCGTGCCGCCAAGAAGGCGGGGGTATTCATCTGCGGCAGGATGATCACCCGCCCCGCAACATCAGCCGCCTCAAGCCGATACGCCAAATCATGTAGGGCAATCGGCCCCTCATATTCATCGCCATGATTGCCACCCGTCAGCAAAACGGTCGGCCCTTGACCATTGGCAATGACGCAAATCGGGATCATCACATGGCCCCAAGCGCTGTCATCGCGGCTATGGGGCAGGCGCAGGAACCCATGCGCCTTGCCCATGCCATCGAGGGCAATGGTAGGGGTCATTTTACAAACACCTCACGCGGTAGGTTGGACAGGCATTCCACACCTGTCTCGGTGATCAGGATCGGCTCGGTAATCTCAAGCCCACCATCATCCAACCACAAAGCAGGCATGAAATGAAAGCTCATTCCAGGCTTCAACACCGAACGATCCCCGCGCCGAAAGCTCATGGTGCGCTCACCCCAATCGGGCGGATAGCTCAGGCCAATGGCATATCCACAACGGCTGTCTTTCTCAAACCCCATGTCATTGAGCTTTTTATTAAAGGCATTGGCGATATCTTCGCAGAAATTTCCAGGCTTCGCCTGCTCAAGCCCCGCATGGATAGCCTCAATTACTGCCGCTTCGGCGCGGCGATATTTCTCGGGTGGCTCACCCAAGAACAGCGTGCGCGATTGTGGGCAATGATAGCGGCGATAACAGCCCGCTATCTCGAAAAATGTGGCTTCCCCCGCCGCCATGGGTTTGTCATCCCATGTCAAATGCGGGGCGGTGGCATCCACACCAGATGGGGTTAAAGGCACAATCGCGGGATAATCGCCCCAATGCCCATCTGCACCCAAAATGCCTGCGCGGCTGATCTCGGCCACAAGCGCGTTTTTCGGCATTCCAGGCTCGGCCGTTTCCAGAATCACCTCATGCATCCGTTCCACGATTTTAGCGGCGCGGCGCATATAGGTGATTTCTTGCTCGGATTTGACGGCGCGCTGCCAATTCACAAGGCCCGTGCAATCAACAAATTCTGCATCAGGAAGGCCTTTGACAAGTGCCGCATAGGCCGAAGCGGAGAAGTAATAATTATCCATTTCCACGCCAATGCGCGCCCGCACGCCGCCATGGTCATGGATCAGCGCGGCAAGGGTTTCATGCGGGTGCTTTTCGGGGTTCTGCACATAGGTATCATCATAGCCAATCACGGCATCATCGGACATCCAGACCGTGCGCAGTGCGCCCAGACCGTCCATGGCACGGCCCCACCAAATCGGCTCACCTTTCTGCCCCAAAAGAACCGCCTGATGAACGTAAAATGACCAGCCGTCATATCCCGTCAGCCAAGCCATGTTTGAGGGGTCCGTGACGATGATAAACTCCAGATCGCGCGCCTGCATCTCCGCACGGGTCTGTGCGATGCGCGCATGATATTCTTCGGTCGGGAAATTATGGATGCGTGAAACCATCGGCGTCTCCTTTTAATAGGCCGAGTTTTCTGTAGTTTTTATTGAAGCGCTTCGCACTTCGCGTCACTGCTTGCGCCAAAAACGTCGCTCGTGCTGTGCGGAGGGTCGGGTCTGTGATCTGAGCCGCATTTACAGGGCATGGAAACCAAACAGGTTTTGGCATAACCTTATGCCATGCCCATCTGTAAATGTGACAAAGGATCAAGCCGATGCTGACCAATGACCAGCTGTCAAAGTGGGATCGCGACAGCTTTATGCACCCGTCCACCCATTTGGCCCAACACGCACGCGGCGAAAGCCCTAATCGGATCGTGCAAACCGCAAACGGCTGTCACATCACCGACCGCGATGGAAATCGGTTCCTGGATGCTTTTGCAGGTCTTTACTGCGTCAATATCGGCTATGGCCGCCAAGAAGGGGCCGAAGCCATTGCAGATCAGGCCCGCGAATTGGCCTATTACCACGCTTATGTGGGCCATGGCACCGAAGCCTCGATCACATTGGCACAGATGGTGATGGATCGCGCACCCGACCATATGTCGAAAGTCTATTTCGGGCTTGGTGGGTCCGATGCCAATGAAACCAACATCAAACTGGTCTGGTATTACAACAACATCCGTGGCTTGCCGCAGAAGAAAAAGATCATTTCACGCTGGCGCGGCTATCACGGCTCGGGGTTGATGTCGGGCTCGCTAACGGGGTTGAGCCTGTTCCACCAAAAATTCGACCTGCCCCTTGATGCGGTCTTGCATACAACCAGCCCCTATTTTTTCCGCCGCGATGACCTGAGCCTGTCCGAGGCGGCATTCTCAGCCAAATGCGCCGCTGATCTGGAGGCGTTGATCGCGCGCGAAGGGGCTGACACCATCGCCGCCTTTATCGCCGAACCTCTGCTTGGCACGGGCGGGATTGTGCCGCCCCCCGCAGGATATTGGGAGGCCATCCAACCCGTTTTACAAAAGCATGATATTCTTTTGATTGCGGACGAAGTGGTTACGGGCTTTGGCCGTATGGGGTCGATGTTTGGCTCCCCCCATTACGGGATCTCACCCGATATTATGACCATCGCCAAGGGCTTGACTTCGGCCTATGCACCGCTGTCTGGCTCGATCATTTCAGACAAAGTTTGGAAAGTTCTCGAAGACGGCACAGATGAGTTTGGCCCCTTGGGTCATGGGTGGACATATTCCGCGCACCCCATCGGCGCTGCGGCAGGTGTCGCTAATCTCAAACTTTTAGACAGCCTGAATTTGGTTGAAAATGCCCGCAACACAGGCGCCTATTTCAACCAAGAAATGCGCGCAGCATTGGGTGATCATGCCCATGTTGGCGAGGTGCGCGGGGATGGGATGCTGTGCGCGGTGGAACTGGTCGAGGATCGTGACACGCGCACCTTCTTTGATCCTGCCAAAAAGATCACCCCCCAGATTGTCGCCGCAATGGCGCGGCGCGGCGTGATTGCGCGGGCCATGCCACAAGGCGATATCATCGGCTATGCACCACCGCTTTGCCTCAGCCGCGAAGAAGCGGATACTGTCGTCAGCGTCACCGCCGATGCCATCAAGGAAGTGCTAGGGTAAACAAGCATCGACAGGGGTTGCCGTGCTTGGCCCCGCGCGCTGGACCTAATCGATCAGATAGGCCAATCGGATTCCACCCCAATGGCGCCCATTGACCCAAATCGGCGCGGAGACATCCTTCATCATTTTGAATTCCCCATTTCCCATATCGCGGCGATAGGCCTGCAACAGGAAGGGCCGCTCGCTTCGCCCGGCGGCTAGCCCCACGCGATCATCAAAAATACGCCGGTTGCGGCAATGTTTTGCATTCCATTGTGGGTCACCGAATTTCTGCGGCTGGCTGAATTTTAGATTATGCGTAGGGATAAAACCGTTCCGGTCAATCGCAGCACAAAACACCACGTTTTGCGACAGACCCAACATCGGCTCCTGTATTGCAGGTAGAACCATATCCGTGAACGACACGAATTTGGTCATATGCTGCTTTGGATCGGATTGAGGGATGTCGACATAGTGCTCATCGAACAGCTCCGGCTGTGAAATCTTGCGTTCGGCCACCCCCGCCTCAAAAATCTGCGACACGACCGAAGCCACCTGTTTCGCCGCGTTAATATAGGGGGTGTCGACCGTCTCAACACCAAGCCGCGCGGAGATACCCGTGAGGGCCTCTGAATTGTCGGTGATGGTCAGCAAGGATGTGCTGGTCTTGGCAAGGGTGGCGGCCTGCGTGTCCACACCTTGGGTCATTTGATCAATATCGGTTTGTGTCTCGCTGATATCTTCGTCAATGGCGCGTGCGGCGCGCACGATATGCTCCTGCGTTTGGCGCATTCGGGTCAAGGTGTCAGGCAAAGATTGCACATCACCGCCCACACTGCCCGTATGCGCGCGGATCAATTGCGCCAATTCGCTGGCTTGGCTGGCTTGGGTGATCACCACCTGCATCTCTTGGCTCAACTCCTCCACCGTCTCCCCGATTTCGGCGGTGGCAAGGCCCGCTTGGTTGGACAACTGCTTTACCTCGCCTGCAACGACCATAAAACCGCGCCCATGCACCCCTGCACGCGCGGCCTCAATCGAGGCGTTGAGCGACAAAAGATTGGTCTGGCGGGCGATGCCACTGACATGATGAGAGACTTTTCCAACGCGATCCAAAGCGGTCGCCACCCGCGCCAAATGGGTGGCAATCTCATTGACTTGATCCGTCAGGGCGGTCACGCTGTCCATCATCTGTGCGATGCTTTGCGTGGTTTCCGATATTTGCTGCTCCGCTGAATTGGAGCTGTCAAATGCCTGCGTTGCGGCCGTCATCACATCATTGCCACGCTGCGCCATCTCGCGCATCCGTTCGCGGATGACATGAAAGCGGTCGCGCTGCTGATCCGCAAGGGCGGACACATCTTGCACATCCCCCGTGACCTGCGCAATCGCCACAGACAAGTTACCGACCCGCCGTGCAAGGCCTTGTATCGTGTCTTTGTGCTCTTGTGCCTGAACGTCATCAGGCGCAACTTGCTTTGCAGCGAATTGGTTGATCGGCTCTGCATTCATGAGACATATCCTTTGGATCAGATCTTCCTAGGATAACGTCACAGCACAGCCGCGCTTTAGCATTCGCCCCAGAAAAGGAGATGTGCCAAGCCAGATACGCCACGGCCCGCGCCCACAGTCAAAACGTCATCATTTCATGAGGATTTGGTGGAGCCTAGGGGGATCGAACCCCTGACCTCTTGCATGCCATGCAAGCGCTCTCCCAGCTGAGCTAAGGCCCCATTTAGATCATGCAGCATTTGCTGTGCAGTGCCGTTTAGGGTGTCGCGCGAGGCAGATCAAGCGAAAAATCCGCCTCGCAGAGACAGGTCACATCCGTGACTTATTCATCATCATCCGAGCTGACATCGGCAATGTCATCCAATGACACATTGTCGTCTTCGTCATCTTCGAGAAGATCATCTTCGAGATCGGACTCGTCATCCAAGACGAGATCTTCATCATCTTCCAAAACGACATCATCATCGATGGCAGATTTCGCCTTGGCCGCAGATGCCGCCGATGGTTTTTCGGCAACCAAGCTGCGGCTGCCTTTCCCAGTGTCCAATGTCACCACCTCGCCCGTATAGGGACTGATGATTGGATCGTTATTCAGGTCGTAGAAACGCTTGCCTGTGGTTGGGCAGACGCGTTTAACACCCCATTCCTCTTTGGGCATGACACCCCCTTCAATGAACGCTATCGAGAGAATTGCGATCCCCTGCCACAATGTGGATAGGGTGTAAAGGCTTTCCGAGAAGTTCTGCGCGCAAGCCGCGTTTGAAACTGTAAGACAAAGGCGTGTTTTAGATGCGGCGCAAACCATCATCATGGATTTATCAGCTGGACGGGCCGCAGCCCGTTGATGTTGTGATCAAGAAATCCACACGCGCCAAGCGGCTCTCACTGCGGGTGTCCAATCTGGACGGCACCGTCAGCTTGACGATGCCAAATTGGGCGCCTGAACGCGAAGCTTTGGATTTTCTGCAATCACGCCGCGGGTGGTTGATGGGACATATTCAAAACCGTCCCGCGATGCAGCGGCCTGTGATCGGTGCGGTGATTCCCATTGCGGGACAGCTGCATGAAATCTGTGAAATCCCCAATACAGAAAGGTCACGCGCGGCGTATATCACGGATGGACGCCTTTATGTGGCAAATGACGCGCGTATACCCGTCCGCGTGGCGACCCTACTCAAGGCGATGGCGCACAGAGACTTGCGCGCCGCCTCCGAAAAATATGCTACGCGCTTGGGCCGCAGCTTTGCAAAACTGACCTTACGGGACACCAAAAGCCGATGGGGCAGTTGTTCAGCGCAGGGGCATTTGATGTATTCTTGGCGCCTGATCATGACACCCCCAGAAGTTCTGGATTATGTCGCCGCGCATGAAGTGGCGCATTTGGCGGAAATGAACCATGGGCCAAAATTCTGGGCGCATTGTGCGGCCCTTTGCCCAGACTATCAAAAACATCGCCAGTGGCTGAAAACCCATGGCCGTGAAATATTGGCCTGGCATTTTGCATCCTTGCCAAGAGATGATTTTTTGTGATCACATGAAAACCATGTTGATCAATCCACGCCCAAACGACCAAGCCACCACCGTTGCCCATGAACGGGTCTATCGGGCATTACGCTCGCGCATCATGCATGGGGAAATTCTACCAGGGCGGGCTATGACGCTGCGCGGAATTGGTAAGGAATTTCAAGTTTCCATGACACCCGCGCGGGAAGCCGTGCGCCGTCTGGTCAGCGAAGGCGCGCTGTTTCTTTCAGCTTCGGGGCGGGTTTCGACACCAGAATTGACGAATGAGCGGATCGAGGAATTGGCCGCGCTGCGCGCGCTGTTGGAGCCAGAATTGGCCGCGCGCGCCTTGCCGCGGGCGCATATGGCGCTGATTGAACGGATGGAAAGCACCAACAGCGCCATCGCGGGTGTGATCCATAACGGGGACGCTATTGCCTATATCCGTCTCAATCTCGAATTTCACCGCACGCTGTATTTGCGGGCGCAAGCACCAGCGATGTTGGCTTTGGCCGAAACTGTTTGGCTGCAATTGGGTCCAACCATGCGCGCGCTTTATGGGCGCTTGAACCGCACGGATGCGCCACAGCATCACCGCTCGATCCTTGCAGCGCTCAAAGCGGGGGACGAGCCTGGGCTGCGTTTGGCGGTGCGCGCCGATGTCACCCATGGCTTGCGGCTTTTGGCGACCTGAACGGCGCATTAACCATTACTTAAGCCGAATCACTCCAAGTTTATTTTGCGGTTTGCAGTCCCCCAAGAATGAACCGCTTGAGACTTGCCGCACAGGTTTCCCCGACCACTGCGCAAGCAACCCCTGAAGACCGATGCCGAATGCCACCCCTGCATTCGGCATCTTTCTTTATACGCGCGCGTCAGGCGTGGATCGCCCCATCACCACAGGCCAAAGCCGCCTCGCGCACCGCCTCAGAGAAGGTCGGATGGGCATGACAGGTCAGCGCCAGATCTTGGGCACTTGCGCCAAATTCCATCGCCACACAGACCTCATGGATCAAATCCCCCGCTGCGGGGCCGATAATATGCGCGCCTAAGATGCGGTCGGTTTCCTTATCCGCGAGGATTTTCACGAAGCCATCGCCCATGAAATTCGCCTTCGCGCGGCCATTGCCCATGAAGGAGAATTTGCCGACCTTGTAGGCGCGCCCATCTTGTTTGAGCATCTCCTCCGTAGCCCCCACGGAGGCCACCTCGGGGTTGGTATACACCACGCCAGGGATCACGCCGTAATTTACATGGCCATGCTTTCCAGCCACCACTTCGGCAACGGCCATGCCCTCATCTTCGGCCTTATGGGCCAACATCGGCCCTGCAATACAATCGCCAATCGCATAGACACCCTTGATATTGGTCTGCCAATGGCCATCGGTTTTGATCTGACCACGCTCGGTCATTTCAACACCCAGCGCGTCAAGTCCAAGCCCTTCGGTATAAGGCTTACGACCCGTGGCCACCAAAACCACATCCGCCTCAACCTGATGGGCACTGTCATCCTTCTTCAGCTTGTAGGTGACTGTGGCCTTGGTTTTGGTGGTCTCAACCCCCTGAACCGCAGCGCCAAGCGTAAATTTCAAACCCTGTTTGGTCAGGATTTTCTGGAAATTCTTGGCCACTTCGCTGTCCATCCCAGGGGTGATGTGGTCCAGATATTCAATCACCTCCACCTCAGCGCCAAGACGGGCATAGACGGAGCCAAGCTCAAGTCCGATAACACCTGCGCCAATCACAACCATCTTCTTGGGCAACTTCGCCAAAGCAAGCGCGCCCTCAGAGGTCACAACAATTTTCTCGTCCACTTCAATACCTGGTAGGGTTGACGGGACAGAGCCAGACGCGATGATAATCGATTTCGTATTGTGCACCGCGTCACCCACCTTCACCTGCCCCGCCGCGGGAATGGATCCAAAACCCTTCAGCCAATCGACCTTGTTTTTCTTGAAAAGGAATTCGATCCCTTTGGTATTCTGGCCAATGACATCATCCTTATAGGCCAACATTCCCTTCCAATCGATTTTTGGTGCTGCGCCTTTGAGACCCATTTTGGCGAAGTTATGCTCGGCCTCATGCAGCGCATGGCTGGCGTGCAGCAGCGCCTTGGACGGGATGCAGCCGATATTGAGGCAGGTGCCGCCCAAAGTATCGCGCGCCTCAACACAGGCGGTTTTCAGGCCAAGCTGCGCACAGCGGATCGCGCAAACATATCCACCAGGGCCTGCGCCAATAACAATAACATCATAATCTGCCATAATTTTCGCCTCCTTGGCGCGTGGTCTGTGCCGCACTCACAGCGGGATTGGCCAAGCGCATAGAAAATCAGCGCGCGTGAAACAAGGATTTTCACCGCATGACCCCACCGAATAGGGCGAATTTGACGGGTGCGTGAACCGTATTGCGGGTTTGTGATCACAAATTAAAACACTGCGATCACAACCATGGCGATTGTTGCGAAAAACCCAGCCGACCAAATGACAGAGCGCCATGGGTTCAGTCCTTGGGCATAGGCCGGCACGTATAATATCCGCGCGACCAAATAGGCATGAGCGCATAATTCAGTAACCGTGTTGGAAGCATCAAGTGCCGTGACCAAGCCCACGGCAATCGCAAACAGGATGAGGGCCTCGAAATGATTGTTGAGCGCGCGCTGCAATCGGCCGGCCACACCAGACAGGGTTTTCGGCTCATCCCGCGCGCCCATCGAATAGGCCTTGCCCACCTGCAAATTAGCAACCACGCCGTAGAGCATAAGCTGAATCACCTGCAAAAAGAACGCTAATGCGAGGATGTATATCTCGGTCGTCATTTCAACGTGCATGGGTAAGACCTTTCTTGTTCAGATGGCAGATCAACGTAGCTTTGGCGGGTTATCGGGATCCGTTCCCGGGGCGGGGCGTGATTGGGACTTGCGAAGCTGCGGTAGATCAAAGCGCAAACCGACCTTGGCAAGCTTGGCAACAAAGGGATCGACAGCGGGCAAGAACACCACGTCCAGAACAGCGGCCTCAATGCCAGACAGATGCAGCGATTGCGACACCGCGCGTGCAAGCGCGTCATGCGCCTCTGGCGCAGCATCGACAAAGCACAATAGATGATTGCGGCCGCCACCTTCATAATCCACCAAGGCCAAGTAGGCACTGGACGCCAACCCCTGCAACCCCGCCAGTTTGCCATCAAGAGCGAGCAGCAAATCTTCGGGCAATCCATGCGGGGACATCACCGACACGGGCCGCGCATCAAGGGCGGTTGGCGCCTCGGCGTCAATCTCATGGAGCCACATCATCGCAGACCCATCCAAGAGGATTTCGCTGGGTGCAACCCCAAGGTTCAGACCCAGACCAATGTTTTGAGGGGCCAACATCGCCGCCAAAGCACGCCCTGTCAGTGCAGCATAAGGGGCCTCAGCCCCTCCGACAAACTGCGAAAGGCGCTCCTCTGTGTCGAAGGCCAAGACAAAATCGGCCCCCTCAGAGGACAGGATTTTCGGGTCAATTTTTCCACCTTGCACCTCGGCGGGATGATTGAGGAGCACAAACAATTCAGCCGACAAGAGCCGATCATAAAACCGCAATCGCGCCGCTTCGGCGTTCTGCGCCTGCTTTATCTGCACGGACGCCTGATCCAATGGCGTGAGAGCTATGGACTCACTTGGAACAGTCACAATCGGGGCCTCCTGTCTTTTGCGCATCAACACTGTTGATCCGATGATATCGGGCCAATCGTGCAGAAGTCATCTTCCGCCAAGCCCTATTGTGCCGACAGCGCTGAGGCAAGGCTGGTTGATGATATTGGAAAAATTGAGGGGGACATTTGAAGGTCGCTGCCCCATCCAAACACATAATTCGTAGACACAAACCATGTATAAATGGCATATATGCAAAAAACAGCCAGAACATTGGCACAATTGCAGGCGGTATAGGGCTGAGAATGCTCGAATTTGTGAATGTTTCCAAATCTTTTTGGACGGGCACCCAGCGCAAGGTGATCCTCGATCGCGCCTCCTTTCGGGTGGAGCTGGGGCAATCCCTTGGGATTTTGGCCCCCAATGGCACCGGTAAAACCACGCTGATCAATATGATGGCAGGCCTTGAGAAACCCGATGAGGGAGAGATTTACCGCGGCTGCCGAATTTCCTTTCCCTTGGGCTTTATGGGGGGCGTGGTCGGTCGGCTATCGGCCAGTGAGAACGCACGCTACATCGCCCACCTTTACGGATTGGACGCAGATTATGTGCAAGCCTTCTGTCGTTGGGTCTGTGATCTTGGGGAATATTTTGACAATCCGATTGGCACATATTCGTCAGGTATGCGCGCGCGGTTTTCCTTCTCGCTCATGCTCGCTCTGGAATTTGACATATATTTGATTGATTAGGGGATGCCGTCCTCGACCGATGCAGAATTCAATCGCCGTGCGGGCTCGATCCTTGCCGATCGCCTGAAATCGGCAACTGTCGTTATCGTATCACACCAAATGCAAACCGTAGAGCGTTTCGCGCAAAAAGCCGCAGTTTTGCGGGATGGTGCGCTCTATCGTTTCGATAATTTGGAGGAGGCAAAGGCGCTTTATGACTACTCCACCTAAGGCTCGAAAATTCCGTTTCGGCGCGGCCGTATCCTCAGGCACGTCAACACCTCCTGCCGATCCGCAAGAGGCCCCGTTCGACACCCGTGATGACGGGTTTGGTGACCGTGTTTTTCCTGGATCCGCAGCCCATGAAGCAGGCACAACAAGCCTGCCCCAAGCCCAAAGCGAAGCTCAGACCATCGAGGCCGCACTGGCCGAAATCCGCCGTGAAGGGCTGACGGGGCGCCAATTGCGCATGGCGCGGCGCTTGGCGATGAAACACGGGCTGGAGCCTGCATCAGATTTTGACGCTGTGCGTTTATTACGGCTCAAGGGGCTTGATCCTTTCGCCCGCACCCCGATGGTCAATCTCTTTTCGGGCAGCGCAGATGGCGAAACCAGTAGCAGCCAAAACCTTCCCGCACGGGTGACACAAGGCACCCTGCCCGCAACCGCTGCACCAGCGCCCATGGACGAGGCCGCGCGCATGGCCGAAATCCGCCATGTCCAGCAGGAAATTGCCGCGAGACGTAAGCGCAAGCTTCTGCTTTTGGCCGCGCGTTTGTCGTTTTTTGTGCTGTTGCCCACATTTCTGGTGGGGTGGTATTTCTTCATGATTGCCACGCCGATGTATGCAACCAACACAGAATTCATCATCCAAAAAGCCGAGGCGCAGACGGGTGGCTCTGGCATTGGTGGTCTTTTGGGCGGGTCAAGTTTTGCCACTGTGCAAGAAAGCATCACTGTTCAAAGTTATCTGACCAGCCGCGAGGCGATGCTGAGGCTGGACGCGGAAATGGGCCTGCGAGAGCATTTCACCAATCCACAAATGGACCCGCTGACACGGCTGGCACCCGATGCAAGCGCAGAGGCGCTCTATGACACCTATCTGCGCCATTTGACCATCGGCTATGACCCGACTGAAGGTTTGATCAAAATGGAAGTTCGCGCAGCCGATCCTCAAACCTCGCAGAATTTTTCGACCGCGTTGATCACCTACGCGGAGGAGCGTGTGGATCAAATGAGCCAACGCCTGCGCGAGGACCAAATGCGCGGTGCGCGCGAAAGCTATGAAGAGGCGGAGGTCAACATGATGTCCGCGCGGCAGCGTGTCATTGAGTTGCAAGAACGCCGTGGTATTCTGTCTGCGGATCGTGAAGTGGCAACCGTGTTCCAACAGATCTCGAATTTCGAGCTGCAACTGCAAGAGGAGCGTCTGCGCCTTTCAGAATTGCAATCCAATCCCCGCCCGAATGCCACCCGTGTCGAAGTGGCCGAGCGTAATATCGCCAGTCTTGAGCAACTGATCACAAGCTTGCGCAGCGGTTTGACCGATACGGATACGGGGGCAACCTCGCTTGCACGGGTGCAGTCGGAATTAATGGTCGCTGAAACGGACCTCGAAACCCGCCAACAAATGCTCAGTCAAGCCTTGCAACAGATGGAAAGCGCGCGGATCGAAGCCAATCGCCAAACGCTTTACCTGTCGATTGGGGTCTTTCCCGTTTCCCCTGACGAGGCGGCCTATCCGCGCAGTTTTGAAAATACATTGCTTGCCTTCCTTGTGTTTTCGGGCATCTACCTGTTGATATCGATGACAGCATCCATTCTTCGAGAACAGGTATCGGCATAAACCCATGAGAGACGTGCAAATCGGAAATTTGACGGTCGGCAATGACCGACCGCTCACCCTTATTGCGGGGCCTTGCCAATTGGAAAGCGCGGATCACGCGCAGATGATTGCAGGTGCCCTGAAAGAGGCCTGCGACAAGGCAGGCGCGCAATATATCTTTAAGGGCAGTTTTGATAAGGCAAATCGCACTTCGTTGAATGCCGCACCCCCTTTGGGGTTGGATAAGGGGCTTGCGGTTTTGGCATCCGTCAAATCCACGCTTGCGTTCCTGTTCTGACCGATATTCACGAAAAAGAGCAATGCGCCCCCGTGGCCGAGTGTGGTGGATGTGCTGCAAATCCCCGCTTTCCTCTGCCGCCAAAACTGCGCTTTTGCTGGCTGCGGGCAAAACGGGTGCGGAGGATCAACGTTAAAGGCAGTTTCTGGCACCGTGGGACAAAGCACCCAACGTGTGGTCGCCAAAATCGAAAGCATCGGGCAATGATCGCATCCCGCTGACAGAGCGCGGGTCGTTTGGCTGCAAACCAACCGCCGTGGATGGCAGTCCGCCGAAATGGCCAAGACCGGCTGCCCTGTTGTCACGGATGCGGACCCGGCGCCGTGGCACAGCCGGGCGGCTGGGCGCGGCGCATCGGGCGGGCAGCGCGAATTCACCGTTTTGGCCCGTGCAGCTGTGGCGGTCGGCGTGGCGGCGGTCTTTACGGAGACCCACCAAGACCCCGACAACGCCCCTTGCGATGGCCCCAATATGATCCGCCTGACGGATATGCCCGCCTTGATCGAGATGTTGATGCAGCTTGATCAATTGGCAAAAGCCAACCCCATTCGCATTTAAGCCAAAGAAAATAAGGTCATCGCCATGAAGAAACCCCTCGCCGAGGTTACGCCAAACACATGGGAATTCCTGCGCGATCCAATGATCAAGCCAACTGGTTTTCGCGAATATGACGCGCGTTGGCGGTTTCCTGAGGAGATCAACCTGCCGGGCGTCACCGCCTTGGGTCTTGGCCTTGGCACACAGATGCATGAGGCGGGTATCCGCCCCGAGATTGTGGTGGCCAATGATTACCGCGATTATTCGCTTTCGGTCAAAAACGCGCTGATCTTGGGCTTGATGCAAGCGGGGATCAAAGTGCGGGATATCGGCCCTGCCCTAAGCCCGATGGCCTATTTCGCGCAATTTCACCTCGATGCGCCTGCCGTGGCGATGGTCACAGCCAGCCACAACCCAAATGGTTGGACAGGGGTGAAGATGGGTTTTGAAAAACCTCTCACCCATGGCCCTGTCGAAATGGCACGCCTGCGTGACATTGTGCTGGGCGGCGAAGGGATCGCGCGGGCTGGCGGCGCTTATGAATTTGTAGACGGGGTGAAGGATGCCTATCTGGATGACCTCGTTGGCGATTTCAAAATGACCCGAAAATTGCGCGTGGTCTGTGCCACGGGCAATGGCACGGCTTCGGCCTTTGCGCCTGAATTATTCGCGCGGATGGGGGTGGAGGTGATCCCCTCGCACAATGCCTTGGATTACACCTTCCCGCATTACAACCCCAACCCCGAAGCGATGGAAATGTTGCACGACATGGCCGACACGGTGCGCGAAAGCGGTGCCGATTTCGCGCTTGGGTTTGACGGCGATGGCGACCGCTGTGGCGTGGTCGATAATGAGGGCGAAGAAATTTTTGCAGATAAGATGGGCGTGATCTTGGCCCGCGATTTGGCCAAGCACCACAAGGGCGCGATTTTCGTGGCGGATGTGAAATCCACGGGGCTTTATGCCTCGGACCCTGAATTGCGCGCATTGGGCGCGCGGGCGGATTACTGGAAAACAGGCCACAGCCATATGAAGCGCCGCGTTCATGAATTGGGCGCGCTCGCGGGATTCGAGAAATCAGGTCATTATTTCTTCGCCCCGCCTCTGGGGCGCGGCTATGATTGCGGAATGCGGGTCGCGGTTGAAATTTGCAAATTGATGGATCGTAACGCTGACGCCTCTATGGCCGATCTGCGCCGCGCCTTGCCACAGACCTATGCCACCCCCACCATGTCACCCTATTGCGCGGATACGCTGAAATACGATGTTCTGGCGCGCCTGGTCGCTAAACTGACCAAACTGCACGCAGACGGCGGCACGCTTGGCGGACAGAAGATTGTCGATGTCGTCACCGTCAACGGTGCGCGGGTCATGTTGGACAATGGCGGTTGGGGCCTTGTGCGCGCGTCCTCCAACACCCCTAATTTGGTGGTTGTGTGCGAAAGCCCCGAAAGCGAAGCTGATATGCACGCAATCTTCCATGACCTGGACAGAATTATCCGCACAGAACCCGATGTGGGTGCCTATGATCAGACAATCTGAACCTGCGAAAATAAACCAAAGATTTTTCGCACTAGGGTCTTGATCCTACGCCACGTGCAAAGTAACTAGCGCGTCACGGTTGGGGTGTAGCCAAGTGGTAAGGCAGTTTTAATTAAGCGTACCGTAGGTTCCAGATCCTACCACCCCAGCCAAATCTTTTCCACCGACCGTCTTTGTAACCCGTGCTATAAAATGGCGCGTTCGCGGCTGATGATCGCCGCATGGGCGCGATTGCGCCAAACTTCTTGCAGACCGACCGCATGTGCATCTTCACCGTCACTTCGGTCGTGCCCATATCGCGGGCGATTTCCTTGTTGGTGAGACCATCCGCGGCCAAGCGCAGAACAAAATTCTTTCTCTGTCAGCGGCACATCGCTTTGGCCGCCTGCGGCATGGGCGCGGCCGTATCGATGCATGGGCTGACTTACCTGCCCCGACTCAATCAAGCTGAATCACCGAGACCAGTGATTGCAACGGCATGGTTTTGGGGATCAGACCCTTGACACCCAATTCCAGAGCGGAATTGAGAAAATGCCGATCAACCTGCCCTGTAAACAGCACCACTTTGCCATTTTGCCGCTTTTTCTGACCGTCCGCACCGAGGCGAGACCGAAACCATTTTTTGACCTGATGGAGAAAGCGCGTCACAAGCGCCTGAAAGCGTGGAGTGCTTGCCAGACGGAGCAGCGCAGCGCAACCAGAGCCAAGCCGCGAAGATGGACCCAAGGCGACACCCAATCCACCAGAGTGAGGGAGGATTTGCCCAAGGTCGCGCGGATCAGTTCAGCGGACTTCTTCAACGATTGAAAAAGGCGCGAGAGGGGCCTCTCGCGCCATGCCACCACATGCACAAAGTGACCAGTTAACGGAGCGAAAACAAATTACTCGTTCACAACACTAACCAAGACGACAGGCACTCACAAAAATTCACCAATCAATCATCCGCCATCTCGAACCGAAAGCGGCCGCAACTTTGGCAAGCGGCGCGCTTTCGATATGGTTAATCTATCCCCAACTGCCTGGCAGGACAGGGGACAGCGGATCATCTTAGCGGTAGGTGGCGCTATCTTTCGTATCGCGCCTGCGCTTTGGTGCAGGCATCTATACGCGATAGCTGATATGATGCTTTGTTGGACAGGTTCGGAATTTGTCCCCGCGCGTGTTCCACGCAGGCTCGATCCAATATGCAAAGACCAGCTGTGGCGCGCGCGTGCCGCATCACACAGAACCTCCCCCAAGGAGAGATGACTATTGAATGACCATAGGTGCTCCGCCCATCTTCATGGGTCGATTGGGCTGCCGCCACCGAAACACGTTTCAATCGCGCGCGCGCATAACAGCACCTCCCAATGCGCTCGGCCCGTTGGAGCGTAAATGCGGATGGTGCAAAAATGAGCGCGCCCGCCTTTGCATGGTCAGCGCAGAGATGACAAAACGGATGTCATAACAAATGCTCATCCCCAAGCCCCCCAAGGGGTGTCCACCAAAACCGCCCGATCACCGGCCTCAAATCGGGTGGATTCACCAATTGGGGCTTGCCCCTCCAACGCGATATCAAAGAGATGGATTTTGTCATAGGCCGCGACCACATCACCATCAGGCGCGATCAAAACTGCGTGATTGCGAAATTTCTCACAGCCCTGTTTTCGGATTGGTGTGCTGCCCGCTTGAATCCAAATCCGTTGTTCCGCTGCTGCCGCGCGTGCCGCAGCGATGAACGGATCAGCCTGCGCCGTGGTGATCTGTTCCGCGGCCTTCTCACGGTCCCGACACATCAACCCTGCCACTTCAGGCAAGCACAAAAGATCAGCACCCCCTGCCGCCGCATCGCGCACAAAGTCCTGCATCACAGCAATATTTGGACCATGGCGCGCGGCCGAACACATCTGACCCACCGCCACGCGCAATTGGTTCAAAGGCGCGTTCACGAGCCGCCCTCTGCCGCGCGAGCAATCAAGGATTCGACCTCGGGGCCGATGGCCGCAACCATCAACGCGACCCCTTGCGCATTGGGATGAATGCCATCGGCTTGCATCAAATCCGCAAGGGCCTTCTGGCGATCTGCCTCGGCCTCAGCCGCAATGGGTCCAAGAAAGTCTGGCACAAGCCCCGTGTCATATGTGGCAGCCAGCTCAGGATAAATCGCATCAAACTCCGCCTTGAATGCGGGGCCGTAATTGTTCGGCGCAGGCAGGCCCACCAACAGAACGGGCAAATCCCGTGCGGTGATTGTTTGCAAAATCGCATCAAGATTGGCGCGGCTTGCAGCGGGGGGAATGCCGCGCAACAGATCATTGCCACCAAGCGCGACAATCACGGCATCAACCTCGGGTGTAAGCGTCCAGTCGATCCGCGACAGGCCCCCAGCGGTGGTGTCCCCCGAAACACCTGCATTGATGACCTCCACATCATGGCCTTGCGCGGTCAACCAATTTTGCAACTGCGGCACGAAGCCTTCCCCTTGGGGCAGGCCATAGCCTTGGGTCAGGCTGTCGCCCAAGGCCACGATCTGCATCTGTGCCATCACTGCCTGAGGGAGAAACGAAAGCATCAAGGCCGTCACCGCCACAGGCCAAGACCGCCCCTTGCCGCGGCGCGGCAATACCCCATATGGAAGTTTAAAGAATTTCGCGGGGTTTCCATCCATGGCTGAAACAATCCTTTCGCTCGAAGACGCGGGCCTGTCCTTGATGGGCAATGCTGGGCCCGTTGATATCTTAAATGGGGTGTCTTTGACGATAAGCAAAGGGGAAAGCGTCAGCCTCGTTGGTCCATCGGGTTCGGGAAAATCCTCCCTGTTGATGCTCATGGGCGGGTTGGAGCGTCCAACATCAGGCACGGTGCGCGCGCTCGATTATGATTTAGGCCGCATGGATGAAGACGCGTTGGCCCGCTTTCGCCGCAGCCATATGGGTGTCGTGTTCCAATCGTTTCACCTGATCCCGACCATGACCGCGATTGAGAATGTCGCCACGCCGCTGGAATTGGCAGGGGTGCGCGATGCTTTTGCGCGCGCTGCCGCTGAGTTGGAGGCGGTGGGTCTGGCCCATCGTGCCGATCATTATCCCGCACAAATGTCAGGTGGCGAGCAACAGCGCGTGGCGCTGGCCCGGGCCGTGGCCCCACGCCCCGCGATCCTATTGGCGGATGAGCCAACAGGAAATCTGGACGCGACCAATGGCGCGCAAATTATGGATTTGCTTATGGGTCTGCAAAACCGCGATGGCGCCACGCTGATCCTCGTCACCCATTCGCCCGAATTGGCCGCCAAATGTGACCGCATGATCACCTTGCGCGATGGTCGCGTGGTGTCTGAGACGCCACCACAGGCAGGGTCGCGCCCATGAGCGTTGCTTGGCGGATTGCCCAGCGCGAACTGCGGGCGCAATGGCGGGGCGGATTGCGCGGCTTTCGCATCTTTCTCGCCTGTTTGATCTTGGGTGTCGCTGCCATTGGCACCGTTGGCACGGTGCGCAGCGCAATCAGCGATGGCCTGTCGCGCGAAGGGGCGATCATCCTTGGCGGCGATGCCGAAATGGAATTCACCTATCGCGGCCCAACTGCTGACGAACGCGCCTTTATGCAGACCATCGCAACCGAAGTTTCAGAGACCATCGAACTGCGTTCCATGGCCGGGTTTGAAGGTCCTGACGGAATGGATTACGCGCTCACGCAACTGCGCGCGGTGGATGCCGCCTATCCGCTATATGGTTCGGCGGGTCTTGTGCCTGCACACCCTATCCAAGAGGCGATTGCGCTGCGCGATGGCCGTCACGGGGCGGTGATGCAGCAAGTCTTGATCGACAGATTGGGTATGCAGATTGGGGACATCTTCACCATTGGCACCGCCGAATTTGAACTGCGCGCGGCATTGGACGCGGAACCTGATGGGGCGGCGGGCGGCTTTGGTCTTGGCCCGCGCAGCATTTTATCGCTTGATGGTCTTGAAGCCTCGGGCCTGATCCAACCCGGCACGCTTTACGAGACGGAAGTGCGCCTGAAACTGCCCGAAGGGGCGGATTTCGATGCGTTGCGCGCGCGGATGGAGCAGGCCTTTCCCGAAGGCGGCATTCGGTGGCAGGACAGCCGCCGCGCCGCGCCGGGCGTGCAGCGATTTGTGGACCGGATTGGGACATTCTTGGTTCTGGTCGGGTTGGCAGGTCTGGCCGTGGGGGCGTTGGAATTGCCGCAGCCGTGCGCGCCTATCTCGAGAACCGCCTCTCGACAATTGCAATCCTCAAGACCATAGGCGCAGGGGCGCACCATCTTTGCGGCCTATTTTATTCAGATTGTGATCTTGGGCGGCTTGGGTGTCGCGCTTGGCGTGGCACTTGGGGCGCTGTTGCCGCTTCTGGCCGCGCCGTTTTTAGCCCCGCATATGCCTGTTGACCTCAATATCGGTATTGCCCCTGCCGCATTGATCGAGGCGGCCAGCTATGGTGCATTGACCGCATTGATTTTCACGCTGCTGCCCTTGGCACAGACCGAACGCTTGCGGGCTGCGGCGATTTTTCGGGATGCGGCCAGCCCCGCGATTGCCATGCCGCGCAAACGCTACCTTGCCGCACTATTGGGGCTTTGCGCCGCCTTGCTTGGCTTGTCCTTGTGGCGCTCTGGCGCGCCCATCCTGACACTTGGCGCGGCAGGGGGCATCGCCGCTGCGCTGGTCCTGCTTTGGCTGGCGGCATGGGCCTTGCGGCGGGCGTTGCGCGCCATCGCTCGTGGACGGAGCTTGCATGGTCGCGTGGTGCTGCGTACAGCCCTTGCCGCGATTGCTGCACCGCGTTCCGAGGCAACGGCCGTAATGATCTCCCTCGGCTTGGGCCTCTCTGTCTTGGCCGCAGTGGGTCAAATTTCCTCAAACCTGCAAAACGCGATTGACCGCGATCTGCCCGAAGTTGCGCCCTCTTATTTCTTTGTGGATATTCAACCCAATCAGATTGACGCGTTTCTGACGCGCACAACCACGGACCCTGCGGTCTCCCGCGTGGAAACCGCGCCGATGCTGCGCGGCATTGTAACGGGGATCAACGGTGAGGATGCGCGCAGCGTGGCAGGCGACCATTGGGTCGTGCGGGGCGATCGTGGGCTGACCTATTTGGACGAAGCCCCCCCTGCGGAGCAAATCGTGGCAGGGGCTTGGTGGCCCGTAGGATATGATGGTCCACCGCTCATGGCCTTTGCCGCAGAAGAAGCCGCCGAGCTTGGCGTGGGACTGGGCGATCAGATCACCGTCAACGTTCTGGGGCGCGACATCACCGCAACCATCGCCGCGCTGCGCGAGGTCGATTTTTCCAACGCGGGTATCGGGTTCGTGATCACCCTCTCTTCCAACGCGCTGGCGGGTGCGCCGCATACATTCATCGCAACCGTCTACGCCGAAGAAGAAGCAGAAGCGCAGCTGTTGCGCGATTTGGCGGGGAATGCGCCGAACATCACCGCCATCCGTATCCGTGATGCCCTCGACCGTGTTGCAGAGGCGCTTGGCGCGATTGCCACCGCGACCGCGCTTGGGGCGGGGGTTACGCTGATCACGGGACTGGTCGTGTTGATCGGTGCCGCTGCTTCGGGGGAGCGCGCGCGCAGCTATGAGGCAGCACTTTTGAAAACCCTTGGTGCATCACGGGCGCAAATTTTGGCGTCCTTCGCCCTGCGCTCGGCCCTTCTTGGTACCATGGCGGGGGTGGTGGCCTTGGCGGCAGGCACGCTTGGCGGCTTTGCTGTAATGGAATTTGTCATGCAAGCCCCGTTTCGTTTTGATCTCATCTCCGCGGTCTCAATCATCGGGGGCGGGGCTTTGGTCAGCCTCTTGGCAGGGCTTGCCTATGCCTGGCGTCCATTGGCAACGCGCCCCGCCGGGCGTTTGCGCGCAAAGGATTAAGACAGAAATTCGCGCTTGCGTGAATCTGGAGAAGCGCGCAAGTCTTGCGCCATGCTGAAACTCTTTCAACGCAAAACCACCGCGGCCAGATTGTCCGCAGGATCAGAGGTCACCAAGGCCGCGCCGCTGCCTGAACAGGCCTGTTATATCGTGGGCGATCTATTGGGCTGCGCCCTGCTCCTCGAGGGTATTTTGGCGCGCATTGATGCCCATATCGGGAACAGTGGCGCGCAGAATCCGAAACTTGTTTTCGTTGGAAATTATCTGCATGGCGGCAGGCAAGGCCTTGCCACGCTGGATCGCTTGATGGATTTGTGCCGCGAATTTCCCGATAACGTCACCTGCCTTTGCGGCGCGCAAGAGCGGCTTTTGCTTGATAGCCTTGAGATCCCTTCGGTTCGCCTGCAACGCTGGCTGCGCGCAGGTGCCGCGCCATTTCTGCAAGAATTGTCAGTCGATCCTGCCCTCCCCGCTGATGCCTTCAGTGCGGGGCTTGCCACGGCGCTTGGCCCGGCGCGGCTGGACTGGCTCAATCAGCTGCCACTGTTTTGGAAATCGGGAAACTTGGCCGCCACCCATGCGGGTGCCGACCCGCATCACCCGCTTGATCAGCAAAGCCCGCGCAACCTGATCTGGGGCCACCCCGAATTTGCTTATCGCTTGCGCACGGATGGGCTGTGGATTGCACATGGCCATTCCGAAGTTGAAACCGTCACACAAGCCGAGGGGCACATTGCCCTTAACACCCGTGCCGATGAGACGGGACGATTAAGTGCCGTGGCCATCTTGCCTGACGGACAGGTAAGCGTGTTACATACCTAGAAGGGATGCGCGCGGATCAATCGGACTGACCAATTGACCCGCGCGAGGAAGGAGAAATCGGGTGCCCCTCAGGGGTGACGGCAGGATCCCGTCAGGACACCCGAAACGCTTTGCCCATCTCAAACCACTGGAAGGGACTAACAACCAGAGACACGGGCCTTGCGTCAAATGGCCTTTGCGCGCGTGCCTTCGCATCGGCCCAATCAGGTTTGCGCCTGATCATGTTCTAGACTTAGTCTTGCCCTTGCTTAAAGAAAATATTGCATTACAAGATATTTCGATAGGAAAAAACTAACACAGGTCAACGATGCCCATTCCGAAAATTCCGCTGACCCTTCGTCAACTCCGCTACTTGGTGGCGATTGAGGAAACGGGGCATTTTCGCTTGGCCGCCGAAGCCTGCGGGATTTCGCAACCTTCGCTTTCGGTCCAGATCAAAACGCTGGAGGAGGCGCTGTCGCTTACGCTGATCGAACGGGGACGCGGGCCTGTTCAATTGACGCTCGCAGGACGCGAAGTTGTGGCGCGCGCGCGAGACATTCTCGATGCGACCCAAGCCATCGTTGATCTCTCTGCAACGCTGCAATCTGGGCTTGGCGGCACATTGCGCCTTGGCACGTCAAGCACACTTGGCCCCTACCTGATGCCACATATCGTGGGGGATTTGCACCGATCTCACCCCGATCTGAGGCTCTATGTGCGCGAAGCCGCTCCGCATGATCTGGCGCGCCAGATCACCGAGGGCAGTCATGATCTGATCCTGACGCAATTGCCCATTCCAGGTGCATCTTTGGTCACGGAGCGTTTGTTTCGCGAGCCGCTTGTTGTGGCCATTTCAGCGGATCATCCCCTTGCCGAACGCGCGCATATCGAACCACAAGACCTGAGCACGGAGACGATTCTTTCACTTTCGCCCAATTATGCGCTGCACAGTCAAATCTCAGCACTTTGTGTCGAAACAGGGGCAACCCTCTCGCGTGAATATGAGGGAACATCACTGGACGCATTGCGCCAAATGGTTGCGATGGGTATGGGCGCCACCTTTTTGCCCGCGCTTTACGTGCGTTCGGAGATCACGGGACGCGCGCAGGATGTGGTTGTGCGTCCCTTCAAGGGGCGGCGCTTTTCGCGCTCCATCGGATTGGTCTGGCGCAGCACCTCGGGCGCAGGGGTTGCGCATCGACAATTGGCGAATGTCATTCGCGACTTTGCCCGCAAATTGCCCGAATTGATCCTTGAAGGCTGACCAGGTCACAGTATCGCACCGCTTTTGCCGCGCTTGCGCCGCGTTAACGCCGTTCTTCTCAGATACAATCTCGCCTGTTGGATGGTTTCTTTTTCGGGGGCGGCATCTGTTATAACCGTCCCTCGTTGCAGTTTTGCAGGATCGTAAAGGGCGGATGGGTATGGATGAGCAAAACGAGAAAACATATCAAAGATTAAGCATCGCCGATCTGGAGGCGCTGTGCTTTGACAGTCTGACGCGTTTGCAGGCGCAAGCACATCAGGCCAAGCCCTTGGCAAAGCGCATCGCGCGCGCCGAGGCAGAGGGCGACCAGCGAGCGGGTATGCGCTATCTTCTGCAATGCTTGGAGGATCTTACCCTTGCCCGCGTAGATGGCGCGGCCCGACCCGTGACAGAGCCGCGAAACGGGGTCCATTTGCGCTGCGACATCGCCAACGGTTTTTTGCCCGCCGCCATTGATCACGCCTTGCCCAGATTTTTGGATATTCTTGCCGCTGAAGGCGCAGGGTTATTGGGGCTACGCAACGGGCACAGCACTGCATTCATGGCACAACTGGCCGAAGAAATCGCCAAACGTGGTTTTATGGCCGTAGCGATGTCAACCGATCATCCCTGCATCAGCCTAACCCCAACGGCACCCCCTAGCCTTGGTCGCAATCCGATGGCTTTGGCCGTGCCAGATCAGCAGGGCCAATCCATTTTGATCTTTGAGCAAGGTCAAACACTGCTCTCATATGATGATGTCGAACATCACATTGCGCGCGGCGCGCTTTTGCCGCCCGATGCGGCGCTTGATGATCACGGGCGCGCCACGCAAAATCCGCGCGCCGCCCTCGATGGAAGCCTCCTGCCCGTTCATGGCAGCTATGGGTTTGGGCTTGCCGTGATGGTCGAACTTTGTGTTCTCAGCATCCTTGGCACAGGGGCTTCCGCCGAAATTGCAGACAGAGGGGATCCAAGCGGAGGACCGATGCGGATCGGGCATTGTCTTTTGGCCCTTAAGCCGCAATCATATGGATCAGGCGGGGCGCTTGAACACTTCACCAAACGTTTGGTGATGGAGGCCCCCGAGCAGCTGCACGCGCTGATGCGCAAGCAAAGATTTGAAACCGCGCTGACCGAAGGGGTCTTGGTGCCCCAAGCGCTCTTGGAACGGATCATCGCCGCATGACGCGACCCGATCTCAAAGGGATCAGCCTGAAGAGCCTGGAAACCTTCGAGGTGATGGCCCGCACGGGTTCGTTATCAGATGCCGCCGAGGAAATGGGCCTATCCGTTCCTGCCGCATCCCAACAATTGCGCAACCTATCTCTGGCTTTGGGCGTGGAATTGATTGACACCCGCAGGCGTCCAGTGGGCCTCACCCCGGCAGGTCGATTGTTCCTGAAGCGGGTCGAGGCCGCGCTTGATGCGCTGCGTCTGGGCCAGAAAGATCTGAACCGCCTCAACCTCTCGGGTATTTCCGCGCTTGGCCTTGGGGTCATTGACGATTTTGAGAATGATCTGACCCCAAAACTCGCCGCGCGTCTGGCCGAAGCCTTGAGCGATTGCAAATTTCGCCTGCAAACGGGCGCAAGTCACAGCTTGCTGAATATGTTGGCCAAGCGCAATTTGGACATGATCCTTTGCGCCGCGCCCAACAGCGCACCAGCAGATGTCATAGCACATCCGATTTTGCGTGACCCCTATATCCTCGCGCTTCCCAAATCCCACCCGTTCGATGGAAGTTTTTCGGATGTGCAAGGCTTGGCTTTTCTTGGTCGTGATCCAGCACAGGTTATGGCGCAGCATATTGACGACTATCTCGCGGGCAGTGGTGTGACGGTCAGCCGCCGCTTTGAAATCGACTCGAACCAATCCATTTCTGCGATGGTTGCGGCGGGCATTGGATACACCATCACAACGCCCCTGAGCCTGATGCGTGGGGAGCGCTTTGCCGATGGGATCGATACCTACCCCTTGCCCAAACCCGCGCTACCACGCCAGATCATGCTCTATTGCAGCGACGATTGGGCTGGCCCTATTCCCCATGAAATGGCCAGCTTGATCCGCGACCTTGCACAAAAATTGTTCATTACACCTGCGCTTGTTCGAATGCCGTGGCTTGGGTCGGAATTCTGCACACTGCCAGCGCATTTGCCTGCGGGGTGACTCGCCCCAAATTGCGCGCGTCACATACCATTCGCCCAGCGCGCCTGACGGACCCGCGATGCTGCGGCGCAGAAAGTAGCGCTAACACAGACAATCCGCCCAACCCCAATCGCGACAGACCTACAGGCGATCTACAGGCGACTTACAAAATATGTATGTTTTCTGATGAAAATCTTAGGAATTGTAAAGATATTTACAAATTCTGCATTGCGATGTAAATTTATTACACAGAAATCCACCGCGCATGGATGAATATATTCTGAAGGCTGAATCTTAATGTAAACTATCCGTTATCGATGGTGGTGTGCTTGGTCTGGAAATCAAGCCGCGATTGGGGAAACTGTCGAATTTGCGGATCGCGCCCAGTGGAGGGGGTGCAGCGCAAGAAACGGGGGATCGGGGAGGATCAGTTTAAATATCACAATGTGCTGCGTTTGGATCGTTTGCGGATGACTGGCAAACCCAAGCCGCCATATTTCTGCGAAGGGATCGGGGTAGGACATCACCCAAGCTGCGGCGCGGCACCCTTTGTTATAACGAGACCCGCGCCGCCACTCTTTGAGGGAGACTGACATTGCCTACTGAAACGAAATTCCCCGACCTGCTTGCTGGCGCGCATATTGATGCTGCGAATTATACAGCCATGTATGAGGCTTCGATCACCGACCCAGAGGCGTTCTGGGGTGAACACGGCAAGCGCCTTGATTGGATCAAGCCCTACACAAAGGTCAAAAATACCTCCTTTGCCTATGACAATGTGGATATCCGCTGGTTCGAAGATGGCACGCTCAATGTTGCGGCGAATTGCATCGACCGCCATTTGGCCACCCGCGGCGCACAGACGGCGATCCTGTTCGAGCCTGACGACCCGAATGAAGCCGCACAGCACATCACCTATGCGCAGCTTGGGGATGAAGTGGGCCGTTTTGCCAATACGCTGAAATCCTTGGGCGTGAAGCGCGGCGATCGTGTTGTTCTGTATTTGCCAATGATCCCAGAGGCCGCCTACGCCATGCTGGCGTGTGCGCGCATCGGCGCAATCCATTCGGTGGTCTTTGCGGGTTTCTCGCCAGATGCGCTGGCAAACCGCGTCAACGATTCTGAGGCACGGGTTGTCATCACTTCGGACGGCGCGCCGCGTGGTGGCCGCGTCACCGACCTCAAATCCAACGTGGACAAGGCGCTACTGCACTGTGATGATCATGTGAAATGTCTGGTGGTCAAGCGCACGGGTCAAGAGGTGACTTGGGCCGAAGGTCGCGACATCTGGTATCACGAGGCATCCGCGGATCAATCAACCACCTGCCCCGCCGAGGAGATGAACGCCGAAGACCCGTTGTTCATCCTTTACACCTCTGGCTCAACGGGCAAACCGAAAGGGGTTGTGCATACATCGGGTGGCTATCTGGCCTATGCGGCCATGACCCATCAATACACATTCGACTATCATGATGGGGATGTGTTCTGGTGCACCGCCGATGTGGGTTGGGTCACAGGACACAGCTACATTATCTATGGCCCGCTGGCCAATGGCGCGACAACGCTGATGTTCGAAGGTGTGCCCACCTATCCTGACGCGGGCCGTTTCTGGGCCGTTTGCGAAAAGCACAAAGTCAATCAATTCTACACAGCCCCCACCGCAATCCGCTTGCTGATGGGTCAGGGCAATGAATTCGTGACCAAATATGATCTGTCCAGCCTAAAGCTTCTGGGGTCGGTGGGTGAACCGATCAACCCCGAAGCATGGAACTGGTACAATGAGGTGGTCGGCAAGGGGAACTGCCCGATTGTTGATACATGGTGGCAAACCGAAACAGGCGGCCATTTGATCACGCCCCTGCCCGGTGCCACCAAGCTCAAGCCTGGTTCAGCGACCAACCCGTTCTTTGGGGTGCAGCCTGTGCTGCTGGACGCGACAACGGGCCAAGAAATTCATGAAACTGCCTCAGAAGGCGTGTTGTGCATCAAAGACAGCTGGCCTGGACAAATGCGCACGCTGTGGGGGGATCCTGATCGCTTCGTTCAGGCCTATTTCAGCGATTACAAAGGCTATTACTTCACGGGTGACGGATGCCGCCGTGATGAGGATGGCTATTACTGGATCACGGGCCGCGTGGATGATGTGATCAACGTCTCTGGCCACCGCATGGGCACAGCCGAGGTTGAATCGGCGCTTGTGGCGCATGAAAAAGTCTCAGAGGCCGCTGTGGTGGGCTTCCCGCATGACCTTAAGGGTCAGGGGATTTATTGCTACGTCACCTTGATGGCGGGCCAAGAACCATCCGAAGAATTGCGCGCCGAGTTGACCAATTGGGTGCGCAAGGAAATCGGCCCGATTGCCAAGCCAGACGCACTGCAATTCGCACCTGGATTACCCAAGACACGGTCTGGCAAGATCATGCGCCGCATTCTGCGCAAGATTGCCGAAAATGACTTTGGTAGCCTTGGGGACACCTCCACTTTGGCTGATCCAAGTGTGGTGGATGATCTCATCGCCAACCGCATCGTCAAGTAAAGCGTGGATGGGTAAATGATGGCAGAGACAATGACACGACCGGTTAACTTGATCCTTCTCGGCCCTCCGGGCGCGGGCAAGGGCACACAGGCCCGCATGCTGGAGGAAGCATTTGGGCTTGTTCAACTGTCCACGGGCGATTTACTGCGCGGCGCGGTCAATGCGGGAACCCCTGCGGGATTGGCCGCAAAATCAGTGATGGAAAAGGGCGAATTGGTTTCGGATGAAATCGTGCTCGCCGTTTTGCAAGAGCGCCTTGAGCAGCCAGATGTGGCGGCAGGCACGATTTTGGATGGTTTTCCGCGCACAGCCGCACAGGCCGAAGCGCTGGACCACCTTCTGAACGCGCGCAATCAACAAATTGATGCCGTCATCAGCCTTGAGGTTGATGATGAGGCGATGGTGGCCCGTGTGTCGGGCCGCTACACCTGCGCCACCTGTGGCGAAGGATATCATGATGAATTCAAACAGCCCGCCACGGCGGGGGTTTGTGACAAATGTCAGGGCAGCGATTTCAAACGCCGCCCTGATGATAATGCCGAAACAGTGCGCACACGCCTGTCGGCATATCATGCCCAAACGGCCCCCCTTATCGAGTATTACAATGCCCGCGGCACACTTAGCAAAGTCGCGGCGATGGGGGCCATTGATGATATTGCCA
This sequence comes from Roseicyclus sp., assembly GCA_018401385.1. Taxonomy (GTDB): domain Bacteria; phylum Pseudomonadota; class Alphaproteobacteria; order Rhodobacterales; family Rhodobacteraceae; genus M30B80. Next base: position 401 of record JAGYKZ010000005.1, on the reverse strand, counting down.
AGGCACTTGGCAATATCGTGTCCCGCCTCACCGGGGCTTGAATTGGGCCAAAGAATTCTGTCGGCGCCTTAGGAGGAGGCGGCGGCGGATGTCACCGTTGAGGCAGCGCCTCACGGGTTAGAAACCGAAGGGAGATATCAATGGCCGAAAAGGCAAACAACTCGGAATACTGGGCCGCGAACATTCGCTTGGTCACCATCTGCTTGGTGATCTGGGCATTTTGTTCGTATGGTCTCGCTATTCTTTTCCGCCCGATGCTTAGCGGCATCGCGGTAGGTGGCACAGATCTGGGCTTCTGGTTCGCTCAGCAAGGTTCAATCCTCGTATTCCTTGTCCTGATTTTCTTCTACGCGGCGCGTATGAACAAATTGGACAAAGAATATGGCGTGGACGAAGAATAA
>JAGYKZ010000049.1 GCA_018401385.1 Roseicyclus sp. | reverse complement strand
ACAGACGCGGACGCAGATTGGTGTCAAAAGCAATCAACGCACCGCCAGCCCGCGCCTCGGCCAATGCAGCACAAAGGGCCGCGCGCCCCTCAGGCAACAATATCGCAAGGGTGATGCCAGAGAAATAGATCACATCGCGCCCCGTCAGTGTGGCCTGAAGCCATGCGCAATCATCCGCCAGACTGCGCGCCGCAGATTGGCTGCGCCAATAGGAAAAGCTGCGCTCGCCCCGATCGAGGCTGATCATATAAAGCCCCACGGTGCGCTCGGGGATTACACGCAGGGTGCTTGTATCAATGCCCCCAGCCTGCATAAAGGCGCGCATCTCGCCCGAGGCCGCATCGGCACCAATACAGCTGCCATAAGCGACAGACCATGTCTGGGGTAAAATGCGGCGCGCATACCATGCGGTGTTGAACGTATCCCCCGCAAAGCCGCGCCGATAAAGCCCACCGCCCTGATCCGACAGCTCGACCATACATTCCCCCAAGGCGATGAAGGAATGCCCCATCAAATCAACCCACGCCCTACAAGATTGCGCATCAAGGCCGCTGTGCCAAAACGCCATTCGGGGCATTCGGTCGAAAGCCGCACCGTGTTTTGCAAAGACCCAAGCTGCGCCTCGGTAATGGTCACCACATCGCCGCCATGATGGGTAAAACCCTGACCTGCCGCGTCACGATCTTTGACAGGGGCGAACATCGTGCCCAAGAACAAGAAAAACCCGTCAGGATATTGATGATGCCGCCCGATGGTCTGCGCCACGATATCTGCGGGGTCGCGGCTGATCTTCGTCATCGAAGAATGCCCTTCGAGGACAAACCCATCTTCGCCCTCAACCCGCATGGAAAGCTCCGCTTTGCGGATGTGATCAAGGTTAAAGCTGTCATCAAACAAGCGCAGAAACGGGCCGATAGCACAGGAGGCATTATTGTCTTTGGCCTTGCCCAACAAAAGCGCAGAGCGCCCCTCGACATCTCGTAGATTGACGTCATTGCCAAGTGTTGCCCCGACAATCGTGCCCTTGGAGTTGATCGCCAGCACAATCTCCGGCTCGGGGTTGTTCCAACTGGACATCGGGTGCAACCCCACAAGCGCGCCATAACCCACCGATCCCATTGGTTGGGATTTGGTGAAGACTTCCGCGTCAGGGCCGATGCCCACCTCCAGATATTGCGACCACAGCCCCTCATCTTGGAGAACCGATTTCACCTTCATCGCCGCGTCTGATCCTGGCTTTATGCCTGACAGGCTGTCACCGATCACGGCCTTGACGCGGGCACGGATACCATCGGCCAAATCCGCGTTGCCTGCGGCTTGCTCCTCGATCACGCGCTCCACCATGCTTTCTGCGAAGGTCACGCCAGAGGCCTTGATCGCCTGCAAATCCGGCGGAGCCAAGAGGCGCAAGGCATCTGTATCGCCGCTTTTTGCGGCGGCGAGGCTGCTTGCAACCAGATCATCAAGGCCACAGATCACCGCGCCCTTGGCGGCGCGCGCAGCGGCGGCGGGGGTATCGCCCTCGAGAAGATCATGCATGGTCGGGCAATCACGGTTGGTGATATCGACCACATCGCCCCCGTCAAGCCGCACAAGTGCAGGCCCAATTTCAGGCCGCCATACGCGGCCGACATAAATGCCGTTGAGATCAAAATCTTTTGCGGAAATCATGCTTTGCCCTTTCTTGTTGCATTGGACAGATCTTCCTTGAATTGCGAATGGATGGCGGCTGGAACACGGCTGTGATTGTCCCCGTCAGGGCCGCCTCTGGGATGGCCCATACGTGATCCCACATATCATCCCTCATTGCGACACACGGCGCGCTGTTGTGAAAGCGCGATCCAAATCAGGGATCAATTCCATACCCAAACCCGCCGCATGGCCCACGCTAATCTGTCCGTTTTTGACCTCGGGTAAACCTGTGACAATATCCGCATACCATCCCTTGTAGAAGGCGCGCACGCTTTCTTGGATCAGCGCATTGGGTGCCGCGAGCGACAAATGCGTGGAGGCAGCCAAAACCACAGGCCCCGTGCAATCATGCGGGGCTATGGGCAGCTTTTCTGCCTCGGCCATCGCGGCGATTTTGCGCGCTGCGGTCAGACCGCCACACCATGACAAATCCAGCATCACAATCCCCGCCGCCTGTGCCGCCAACAAATCACGAAATGCGCCAATCCCATTGAGCGTTTCAGAGGCACAAACGGGGGCGGAGCTCTCTTTGGCGTATCGCGCAAGAGCCGCGAAACTATCCATACGGATCGGGTCTTCGTGCCAGTATGTTTGATAGGGCTGAAGCGCGCGCGCAATGCGGATTGCGGGGGTCAATTGCCACAGCGAATGAAACTCAACCATAATATCCATCTGATCGCCCACAGCGCTGCGGATTTTCTCAAATGGCATCAGCGCCGCGTTCAATTCCGCCACTGAAATATGCGCGCCCTCATTGGCCTCGGCAGCTGCATCAAAGGGCCAGATTTTCATGGCGGTGATCCCCTCCTCCAAAAGGGAATGCGCCAGGTCATCGGCGCGATGCAAAAACGCATTGAGATCATCATAGTGATCGCCTGCGCCGAGGCCGAAATTGCGGGTATTCTGACCCGCATCTTTCTTGATGTAGTCATTTCCCGCACAGGTATTATAGGTGCGGATACTATCGCGGGTGAACCCGCCCAAAAGCTGCGCAATCGGTTGCCCCGTGGCCTTACCCCAGATATCCCACAGGGCAATATCAAAGGCCGAATTGCCGCGCGCCTCCGCCCCTGTTGAGCGCCATCCAAGATATCCTTCGGATTTTCGCGCCAGATATTCGATGCGCAGCGGGTCTTCGCCCAAGACCAAAGGCGAGAGCGTCTCGTGGATATAGGCCTCAACAGCGCCTGCTCCAAAAAATGTCTCCCCAAGCCCCGTGACACCTTCATCTGTATGAACCTGAAGCCACAACAGGTTGGGCCGCTCGGCAACGCGGATGGTTTCCAATTTGGTGATCTTCATCCCTGCCCCCCGAAGCTTGACCATAAGGCAAGACCAACCACGCCAAGCATGGCTAGGGCCATCAAAATATTTATGACCCGCTGCGTGCGCGCAGGAAGATCAAAGCGATGCAGCGTAACCCCCGCCCAAAGCCATGCCAGATGGATGGGAACCCAAATCGCAGTGATGATCAGGATTTTTGCAACAATCTCAAAGCCTAGATTGTCAGGCGCAAAACCAAACCCGCTCATCAGTGAGGTATTGACCGCATATGCCTTGGGGTTGATCGCCTGAAGCAAAATCCCGCCTAAAATTCCTGGCGGTGCAGCCGCTTCGATGAAGGCGATCTTGGCGCCTGCGAAAGCAATTTTCGCCGCAAGATACAGCAAATAAGCCACCGATGCACCCATGAGCACGAGCCGCAACCACGGCACGGACAGCACCACGGCGGCAAGGCCCGAGACCACCGCCAACAGCACCAGATTGGTGCCGATGAACAGCCCCAATACATAGCGCAAAGATGGCTTGAACCCATAGGCCGCACCAAAGCCCGCAGTGCTTAGAACACCCGGCCCCGGTGTGATGATCAGCAAAAGCACTGCAAGCGCAAAGGTCAGCACGGGCCAAACTCCAGCTGCACTTTCATGGCCTGTGTGCGGTCATTGGCCATGGCAAATGCGGCATCAAATTCTGTCCAAGCAAAGCTATGGGTGATCAAGGGGCGCGTGTCGATCAGCCCGTTTTGCATCATCCGCACGGCCATTGCGAATTCCTCGTGAAAGCGGAACGATCCCATCAGGTGCAATTCACGCGCGGTAATCTGCATCATCGGAAGCTGCATATCTCCCGACATCCCCAGCTGCACAAGGCGGCCTTGGGGGCGGATCGTAGGGATGGCCGCCACCAGCGCGGCCTGCGCGCCCGAGCATTCAAAAAGCACATCCACCGTGCCTTTGCCTGCCGCATAGGGGAACAGGGCCTCTGCATCACGGGCGGTGTTCAGACAGGCATCTGCCCCCGCCTTGCGGGCATAGTCCAGCATTGTGTCGCTGATATCGGTGGCAATGATCTCGCCTGCGCCCGCGCGGCGGGCGGCCATAATCGCCAAAACACCAATTGGACCACAGCCCGTCACCAAGACCCGCCGCCCGACCATGTCACCCGCGCGGCGCACGGCATGAAGCGCGACCGACAACGGCTCGGCCATCGCGGCCTCGGCGGGGGTCAGACCCTCGGCCCTCACGCAAGTGTCAGCACCTGCGATGATCTCTTGCCGAAACGCGCCTTGAATATGGGGAAAAGGCATGGCCGATCCGTAGAAGCGCATATTAAGACAATGGTTGTGCAGGCCACGCTTGCATTCCACGCAGTCGAAACAGGGGCGCGAAGGCGAAAGCGCCACCAAATCGCCATTCGCCAAGCCTGTCACATCAGGCCCAATTTCGATGACCTCGCCCGCCACCTCATGCCCCAGGATCATCGGCTCACGCAGGCGAACCGCGCCGAAGCCGCCATGGTTGAAATAATGCAGATCCGATCCGCAAATGCCCCCGCGCTTGAGCGCGACACGGACCTCGCCTGAGGCCAAAGACGGGGTCTCGCATTGCCCCATGCGCAGATCGCCAGGGCCATGAACGTAAAGCGCCTTTGTCAAATCACCCTCTCCCGATACGCGTCTGAGGCAGCCCCTTGCGCCGCGTCAAAAATGGTATACCATTTGCGCATAGAAGGCGGGATCAGCTGGAAATGTCAAGGGCAGGACGGGCGCAGCCCCGCCAGAAATGCACGGGTGCATTGGCTCAAAACAGGCGGAGGTCTTATGGAACTGTTTCACCTCAAGGGGCGGCGCGCCCTGATCACGGGCTCGTCCCAAGGTATTGGCTTCGCCTTGGCGCAGGGTTTGGCTGAGGCGGGCGCCACGCTTGTCCTCAACGCCCGCAATGCGGAGCGCCTAGAGGAGGCCGCCGAGAATTTACGCGCGGCAGGGACGAATGTTTTGACCTTAGCATTTGATGTCACCGAAGCCGCCGCCACGCGCGCCGCCATCGATGGGTTTGAGGCGGAGCATGGCGCGATTGATATCTTGGTCAACAATGCGGGAATGCAGCATCGCGCGCCGCTCGAAGATTTCCCCGCCGATGATTTCGACGGGCTTATGCGCGATCAATGTCAAAGGCACGCTGTTCACCCTTCAGGCGGTCGCGCGGCATATGATCCGGCGCGGCAAAGGCCGCATCATCAATATTGCCAGTGTGCAAACCGCCCTCGCCCGCCCCTCAATCGCGCCTTACACCGCCTCGAAAGGGGCGGTTGGCAACCTTACGAAGGGCATGGCGACCGATTGGGCGAAATATGGTCTAAACTGCAATGCCATCGCACCTGGCTATTTCAACACGCCGCTGAACGCCGCCCTCGTGGCTGACCCCGAATTTTCAGCATGGCTCGAGAAACGCACCCCCGCTGGCCGTTGGGGGGAGGTCAAGGAACTTGTGGGGGCCTGCGTGTTTCTGGCCTCGGATGCGTCCAGTTTCGTGAATGGCCACACGCTGTTTGTCGATGGCGGCATCACGGCAAGTCTTTAGAAAAAGGGAGTAGAAATCATGACACAGAAACCCGTTATCGGCTTTATTGGCGTGGGCTTCATGGGCCACGGGATGGCCAAAAATATCCTCAAAGGCGGGTATGAGCTGTGGATCATGGGGCATCGCAATCGCGCGCCCGTAGAAAGCTTGATCGGCATGGGCGCAAAAGAGGCCGCATCACCGCAGGACATGGCCCAGAAATGCGACATCATCCATCTGTGCCTGTCCAATTCGCCACAGGTCGAAGCGGTGATCACAGGCGAGCGCGGTATCATCGCAGGCGCGCGTAAGGGTCTGATCGTGATTGATACGACCACCGCTGATCCCACCTCAACCATGGCTATGGCCGCAAAATTAGCCGAGGTTGGCGCGCATATGGTTGATGCCCCCTTGGGCCGCACGCCCAAAGAGGCCGAAGAAGGAATGTTGGACGCGATGGTGGGCTGTGATGCCGCCCTGTTTGATCGCGTGCAGCCCGTCATCGATTGTTGGGCAGGAACGATCACCCGCATTGGCGATGTCGGCACAGGCCACAAGATGAAGCTTTTGATGAATTTCTTGGGCGCCTCTTACGCCGCGCTCTATTCCGAAGCCACTGTTCTGGGCGCGGCGGTTGGCATTTCACCGCACGCCTTCCGTGAGGTCATCGCACCCAGTCGCCTCGGCTCGGGCTTTTTCGGAACCTTCATGCAATATGTCTGCGACAGAGACGAAAACGCCCATAAATTCTCGATTGCGAACCTCTCCAAGGACATCCGCTATGTCAACGCGATGGCAACGGATGCAGGCGTGATGAACGTCATGGCATCCGCCGCGCGGCATTATTTCACCCATGCCGAAGCCATCGGAAAGGGCAACGAATTCGTGCCGATGATTTCGGATCACATTGGCCATTTGAACGGCATGGATTTGGCCGCAGAAGTGGCTAAGAGCAAAAAGTAACACCAGTAACAAAAAGGGGGGCTGATCATGCTGTCCAAAAGCGAGATCGCATCATACCAAAAGAATGGATATCTAATGGTGGAGGACGCGGTCAGCCCCACCCAATTGGCTGAACTGCGCCGCCTGACGGCAGAGTTTATCGAAGCCTCGCGCACGGTGCGCGAAAGCAACGCGGTCTATGATCTCGACAAGGGCCACGGGCCAGACACCCCGCGCCTGACGCGGGTCAAAATCCCGCATAAGCAGCATCCCTATTTCTGGGAGGTGCTGCGTAATTCGCGCATGACCGAGGTGCTGGCCAGCCTGCTTGGCCCCGATACGGCCATCATCACCTCAAAGCTGAACACCAAGGCCCCAGGCGGTGGAGCTGCGGTCGAATGGCATCAGGATTGGGCCTTTTATCCGCACACAAATGACGACCTTCTGGCCTTTGGCCTTATGCTTGAGGATGTGGACGCGGCCAATGGCCCCTTGATGGTGATCCCGGAAACCCATCGAGGGCCCATTTTGGATCACAGCATGAACGGTTTTTTTGCAGGGGCAATTAACCCCGATGATCCGTTGTTTGAGCGCGACAAGATCGTGACTTTGACGGGCAAAGCAGGATCAATGACCGTGCATCACGCCCGCATCCTTCACGGCTCGGCCCCGAATGTCAGCGACAGACCCCGCTATATCCTGTTCTATGAAATCGCCAAGGCGGATGCATGGCCCATCCTTGGCGCCTCCTCCTATATCCACGAATTGGGGCAGCGGCGGTTCTGGGAGGATTTACAAGAGCGCATCATCACGGGCAAAGCCTGCCTCACGCCACGCCTTGAGACAGTGCCGGTGCGTATGCCCCTGCCGCCCGCGCCAGACAACAGTTCAATCTTCAAAACCCAAGAAAGCGCAGGCGCCAAAAGCGCGTTTCGGTGAAGGACGGCGCGCGCCTCAATAGGTCGCGCGACCGCCCGAAAGATCAAACACCGAGGCCGTGGTGAAGGAGTTTTCAGGGCTGACCAGCCATGCAATCATCGCGGCGGCCTCATCCACCTCCAAGAAGCGATTGCGCGGGATTTTGGACAGCATATAGGTGATATGCGCCTCCGTCATCTGATCGAAAATCGCGGTGCGCGCGGCGGCGGGTGTCACGCAATTCACGGCGATATCATGCCCCGCACATTCCTTGCCCAAGGATTTGGTAAAGCCGATCACCCCCGCCTTGGAGGCGCTATAGGCACCGGCATTGGGGTTGCCCTCCTTGCCCGCCACCGATGCAATATTCACAATGCGCCCAAAATTGCGCGTCTTCATGCCCGAGATCACAGCCTTGTTTGTGAGGTAGGTGCCAATTAAATTAATCTCGATCACGCGGCGGAATTCGTCATTGCTATAGTCTTCGACCAACATATTGGCCCCAGCAATGCCTGCGCTGTTGACGAGAATATCAATACGCCCAAGCGCCGCTTCGGTCGCCCGAGCCGCGTCTTCTACCGATGCGTCATCGGTTACATTGCAGCTCATGGCGCGCACGGGGCCAAGCGCAGACAGGCTGTCCACCGCCTCTTGATTGCGCTGCGCATCGATATCCCAAAGCGCCACGCTGGCACCCGAACGCAACAGACGCGCGGCCACGGCATAACCGATCCCCTGCGCACCGCCCGTGACCACGGCGCTCAGACCGCTGAGATCAATTTTGTTTTTGTTCTGTGCCATGTTCTGTCCCTTTTCTTCCATGATGATCCTAATATACTCAATACCGCCCGATCCCACTCACGGGCCAGGCAGAAAGAATTGCAGCGCATAAAGCGTGCCCATTCCCGCAAAAATCGACCAGATCACGCCAAAGCGCAAACCGATGAGAAACGCCGCCAGCGCCGCTATGATCCGCACAGGATCAATCGCACCCCCTGTTGCCTCAGGCCACATCACCAGCGGCGCGACCAAAGCGGGGAACACTGACACGCCCACATATTTCAAATGCAGCTGCGCCCAATCGGGCAGGCTGCGCCCCCCCAAAATCCCCAGAAAGGAGAAGCGGATCACGAATGTGCCAATGCCCAACAAAACGGTCACAAGCCAAAAATCAGCCGTGTCGATCATGCCGCCCCCCTTGCGCTGCGGCGGCGCAAGAACAATTCCGCCTGTGCGCCCGCAACAAGGCCCGACAAGGCCGCAACGATCAGGCCCACAGACCAAGGCAGCCAAGCGAAAAGCAACGCCATCGAGGCCGCAATAAAGGCCGCAAAAATATGTGGAGCGGAGCGCAGCAAAGGAGCCGTCAAGGCGATGAAGCAAACGGGCACCGCAAAATCCAACGAGAGCGATGCAGGGATTGCCTCGCCAATGACCGCGCCCAAGAATGTGCAGCCATACCAAAAGGGACAAATCAGCGCCATACAGCCAAAATAATAGGCGACCCGATGCGCAGGCGGCATATCGGGGTGATCCTCATAGGTGCGCACCGCAACGGCAAAGGCCTGATCCACCATCAGATAGGCCATCAAAGCGCGTGTGGAAAATCGGGCATGGCCAACATAGGGCACGAGCGCGGCCGAATACATCGCCATGCGCAGATTGACCACCAAGGCCGCCAAGAGCGCGATGAACACGGGCGCTTGATCCTGCAAAAGCGCCACGGCGGTAAATTGCGAAGCGCCTGCAATCACCACAACGGTCATCGTCATGGTTTGCACCAAATCCAACCCTGCATCCCGTGCAACCACGCCAAACAGCATCGAATAGGGCACCACGATCAGGATAAAAGGGGCGCAATCGAGATAGCCCTTCCAAAAGGCCCGTGCCGCGGTGGGGTGCTGTGTCATTCATCACCCTCGCGGCGCAGGGTGAGACGGGCCAAAACAAGCGCGGACGTGGTGGCTTGGCATTGTGCCTTTTGGCGTGCAATCGCATCGGGCGGTATATTGGAGAGCGCCAGCGCCAACTCCTCCATCCGATCGCATTGCAAAAGCCCACCAAGCATATCGTATTTCGATTCAATGCTCAGGAGCGTGACCAAGGCCTCCTCCCCGTCCGCGCGCAGGCGGGTCATCGCCTCGTTGATCCCAGCATCAAAGGCGCTGCGGCTGTTGCGGAAACATAAAGTGGCGACCGCGTGCATATCATCTGGTTCTGCCTGACAGGGTGCCAAAGCCTCCGCCACACAGTCGAGCATCTGCGCCTCCGTCTCGATTCGCCCTGAGATTCGGTCGGACAAACACATATCCAAGGTCAATTTTGGCGTCTTGCGCAGCCACAGGCGCGGCGGTTATCAGCCAAATTCCAAAGGCAACCGCCCCAAAACCCATGTGTTTCATAATGATTTCTCACCATAAATCGCTTTGCTCTTGCATTTGGTATACCATTTGAATTTTCTATAACAATAGCGCTGTGAAAAATGGTGTACCAAAATAACCGCAGGCCAAACGGATCGCTGCTGACTGGGAGAAGAAAATGTCCAATACCCGTGCCAACAAACGTTTCCGCTCACAGGAGTGGTTCGACAATCCAAACAACCCCGGAATGACGGCGCTGTATCTGGAGCGGTATCAAAACTCGACCTTCACCCGCGAAGAGTTGCAAAGTGAGCGCCCCATCATCGGCATCGCACAGACAGGTTCGGATCTGGCGCCGTGCAACAAAATTCATGTGTTTTTGATGGAGCGCATCAAAGCAGGCATTCGCGAGGCGGGCGGGGTTCCGATGGAATTCCCCGTGCATCCTATCCAAGAAACAGGAAAACGCCCGACCGCCGCGCTGGATCGGAACCTCCAATACCTTTCTCTGGTCGAGGTTTTGCACGGCTATCCGATTGATGGCGTGGTGCTGACCACGGGCTGTGACAAGACCACACCCGCCATGCTGATGGGGGCGGCCACGGTCGATTTGCCCGCAATCGCGCTCAATGGCGGCCCAATGTTGGACGGCTGGTGGAATGGCAAGCGTGCGGGATCAGGCATGATCGTCTGGGAAAGTCGCCGTCTGTTGGCCGCGGGCGAGATTGATTACGAAGAATTCATGTCGCGGGTTTGCTCCTCTGCGCCCTCTTTGGGCCATTGCAACACGATGGGCACCGCCTCGACCATGAATGCGATGGCCGAAGCCTTGGGGATGTCTCTGACGGGCAACTCAGCGATCCCTGCCCCGTTCCGCGAGCGGATGGCGATGGCCTATGAGACAGGCAAGCGGATCGTTCAGATGGTCTATGAAGACCTCAAACCCTCCGACATCATGACGCGCAAGGCCTTTGAGAATGCCATCGTGGTCAATGCTGCCATCGGCGGATCAACCAATGCACCGCCGCATTTGCAAGCCATCGCCCGTCATATCGGCGTTGAGCTGAATGTGCGCGACTGGGAACAGATCGGCTATGATGTTCCCCTGATGCTGAATATGCAGCCCGCCGGCGAATATCTGGGTGAAAGCTTCTTCCGCGCGGGCGGCGTGCCCGCCATCATGGGAGAGCTTCGCAAGGTAGGCCGCATTCATGACGAAGTGATGACGGCCACGGGCAAAACCATGGGCGAGAACCTTGAAGGGCACGCCTCGCGCGACCACAGTGTTGTGACCACTTATGACAAACCATTGCGCAAAAATGCGGGCTTCAAGGTCTTGTCTGGCAATCTCTTCGACAGCGCACTGATGAAAACCTCGGTGATTTCGGATGATTTCCGCAAGCGCTTCCTCTCGGAACCTGGCAATGAAGGTGTGTTCGAGGCCAAGGCCGTGGTGTTTGAAGGCCCCGAGGATTACCATGACCGCATCAATGATGCCGCGATGGGCATTGATGAGCG
>JAGYKZ010000048.1 GCA_018401385.1 Roseicyclus sp. | reverse complement strand
GACAGCGCTTGGGGATTACGCGGGTGCATCTGGGCGATTTTGGCGATTTGCGAAGCTGTGCAGCTGAGGGATTTTTCGGTTTGATCCACCCCATATTGCAGGGCGGATTGTGCCGCAAACAATTGATCATAGATCGACCCGCCGGCCTTCCCCGCCAATTTTCGCCGTGCGGGGTGCAGCTTGGCTGTGCTTTCACCTGTGATGATGGCGAGGAAATCTGCGCCATATCGTTCAAGCTTGACTGCACCCACGCCTGAAATTCGGGCCATGGCATCGAGGTCTTGGGGCCGTGTTTGCGCCATTTCAATCAGGGTTTTGTCGTTAAAAATCACATAAGGCGGCACGCCGCCCGCCTCGGCCAAGGCGCGGCGCTTTGCTTTGAGCGCGGATAGGAGGGGGGCATCATCCTCGGAGACAAGCGTTTTCACTTGTGGTTGGCGCGTTGTTTTCTTGAGCGTGTCGCGGCGCAGCGTGATGCCTTGCTCCCCCCGAAGAATGGGCCGCGCGGCCTCAGTCATGCGCAAGGCACCCATGCGTGTGGGATCAGGGCGCACCAGATCATGCCCCATCATTTGTCGAAACACCGCCGACCATCCGCGCGCATCAAACTCGCGCCCCACCCCGAATGTGGGCAAATTGTCGTGTCCACGCGCGCGTAGCTTTTCGGTCGGATTGCCAACCAGAATATCCGTCAGATGACCAACGCCGAAACTTTCGCCTGTGCGCAAAATTGCAGAGAGCGCCTTTTGAACGGCCTCGCCTGCTTCGAACAGCTCAGGCGGGGTTTGGCACAGGTCGCAATTTTGGCACGGCGCGCTGTCTTCGCCAAAATAGCGCAGCAACACCTGCCTGCGGCAAGAAATCGCCTCGGCCAAACCCAAAACCGCATTGAGCCTTGCGTGATCCGCCGCTTTGCGATCTGGCGGGGCCAGCCCCTCGTCTATTTGCGTTCGGCGAAATCGAATATCCTCGGGTCCATAAAGTGTGAGCGTATCGGCAGGCGCGCCATCGCGACCCGCGCGGCCGATTTCTTGGTAATAGCCTTCAATGGATTTGGGCAGATCGGCATGGGCCACCCAGCGGATATCGGGCTTATCGACCCCCATTCCAAAGGCGATGGTGGCCACCACGACCAAGCCATCCTCATTGGCAAAGCGGGTCTCAACGATGCGGCGATCTTCCGCCTCCATCCCGCCGTGATAGGAGCAGGCATTATGCCCTGCCTCGCGCATTGCCTGCGCCAAGGTTTCTGTCTTGGCGCGGGTGCCGCAATAGACGATGCCCGATTGCCCTTTGCGCGCTGCGGCGAAGGACAGGATTTGCTGGCGGGGTTGATTTTTAACCTCGAAGGCAAGGCTCAAGTTTGGCCTGTCAAAGCCGCGCAAAAAGGCTTGCGGCGGTTGATCATCGAACAGCCGCGTCACAATTTCGGCGCGGGTTTCAGCATCCGCCGTGGCGGTGAAGGCCGCGAGCGGCACATCGAGACTGCGTCTCAGCGCACCAATTTTGAGATAATCAGGCCGAAAGTCATGGCCCCATTGGCTGACACAATGGGCCTCATCCACGGCAATGAGGCTGACATTGGATTTGGCCAAAACCCGCTCCATCGCGCCTGAGGCGAGGCGTTCTGGCGCGATGTAAAGAAGTTTCAATTCGCCCCTAGACAGGCTGTCCCAAACCGCATCGGTTTCTTCGGGCGTATTGCCCGAGGTCAGCGCACCTGCATTGATCCCCAGCTCGCGCAAACCGCGCACTTGGTCGCGCATCAGCGCAATCAGGGGCGAAATGACCACGGTCACACCATCGCGCATCAAGGCGGGCAGCTGAAAGCACAGAGATTTCCCCCCACCTGTCGGCATAATGGCAAGGACGTTTTCACCATTGGCCACGGCCTCCACGATCTCCGCCTGTCCTGGGCGGAAATTTTGGAATCCGAAAACACGGGATAAAAGGGCCTCTGCGCTGCTCATGCCTGATTGTTTTTTGCTGCTTTGGCTCTTCTGTCCCATATCGGGGCCGAAGGCACAAGATTAAGGCAGATGCAAAAGCGCGGGCAAATCTGCCATATCATGGAACAGATAGGCCCCTTCCGCAGCAAGGCGGGCACCATCATCATGTTCAGCATAGCCAAAGCAAGGGATATTCGCCCGCGCTGCGGCCTTTACGCCCGTGGGACTGTCCTCGATCACAACGGCATGGGCGGGATCATGACCCATTTTTTCGGCGGCTATCAAAAACAAGCGTGGGTCAGGTTTGGCCACGCCAAGCGTATGTGCCGAAAAGCGGTTGCCCTCAAAGCGGCGCGCCAGTCCTGTCTCGCCAAGGGTGATCCCCATCTTTTCCTCGCTGCCATTTGAGGCCACGCAATAGGGGATGTTTGCCGCCTCAAGCCGATCAAGCACGGCCTCGATGCCGCGAACAGGCAGCACGCCTTGGCGCAGTCGCGCATAAATTTCGCCATAAATCTCATCAATCCAGTTGGCGGGCAGATTGGCCCCGAATTCCCGCGCGCGGGATTCCACGCCGCGCATCGTGCCGCCCACGAATAGGGTCATGCAATCGGCAAGCGTGATCTGCAAGCCGTAGCGTGCCAAATTATCGACCAAGATTTGGTTGGTGACAGGCTCGCTATCAACCAAGACACCATCACAGTCGAAAATCACCAAATCAGGAGCTGTGGATAGAGACATTGGTCAAACTTTCTGGGCGAGGGTGATCAGCGTGCCGCCATAGCTGCGCTGATCGAGAAGGGTGAATTCTGGCGGCAAAAGAGGGGCCATTTTGTCTTCCCAAACCACGATGGCCTCTGGCGCGATCCAACCGCCAGACAAGGCAGCGGCCAGCGCCGTCTCGCCCATGGATTTGCCATAAGGCGGATCAAGGAAGATGAGGGTTGAGGGGGGCAATGTCGCGCGCCCGAGTTTCAGCGCGTCAAGACGGTGAACGCGGGTTTGTTCTTGGGCGCGGCAGGCGGTGATATTCTCGCGCAGGATGGTGTTTGATGTCGCCCCATTCTCCACGAATTGCACAAATTCCGCGCCTCTGCTGAGTGCCACTAGCCCCAAGGCCCCCGTCCCCGCAAACAGGTCAAGCACGCGCGCCTCGGACACCAGATTGCCGCGTGCCCCATTGATCAAAAGGTTAAACAGGCTTTCGCGGATGCGGTCAGAGGTTGGGCGCAAATGTGCGGCCACATCACCCGCACCAAGTGCAGTGAGTTTCTTACCCCGCAATGCCCCACCAATGATCCGCATCAGCGCAACAGAGATTTGAGGTCAATGCCCAAGTCTTGAAGGGCCGCGGCATCAGCGCTTTGGCCCGCCTCAATCAGACGCTTGCCCACCATATAGGCGCGCGGGTCATTCATCGCGTCCACCGCCAAAAGCACATCGCCTTGATAATACCAATGCGCGCGGGCGCCTGCGCCATTGTCGCGAATGACAATGCGGTCGTAGCCCGTATTCAGGCCGGCGATTTGCAGCTTCGTGTCATATTGATCCGACCAGAACCAAGGCTTTGGCACATAAGGGGTTGCGGCTCCAAGCATATTGCACGCCACGGCCTCGGCCTGATCAATCGCGTTTTGAACGGATTCAAGACGAATACGATGGCCGCGATAAGGCAGGCTGGTGCAATCGCCTGCGGCCCAAATATGGGGCTGAGAGGTGGCACCCATTTCATCGGTGGCAATGCCCCGATCAACTTCGATACCTGCCGCTTCTGCAAGCTGTGTGTTGGGCAAGATGCCGATGCCAACCAGAACCAAATCTGCCTTCAAAACCTCCCCAGTGGCCAGATGCACCGCCTGAACCACATCCGTGCCGCTTAGGCAATCAAGCCCCACCCCCTCGCGGATGGTAACGCCATGGCGCTCGTGTAGGTCACGAAAATAGGTCGCTGTTTCCGCACAGGCCACCCGGCCCAAGATCCGTGGTGCCGCTTCGATCACGGTGACCTGCATCCCGCGTTTGGCGCAGACGGCTGCGGCCTCCAAACCGATATACCCGCCACCGATGATGACCGCGCGTTTGCCTTCCGCCAGTGGCGCAAGCACTATCGCGTATCTTCCATGCTGCGCATGGTCAGGACATTGCCCAAGCCCCCTTGTTCGCATTCAGGCGGCGGCGCTAAGACCTGTGTTTCAGCAAAGCTGCTCATAGCGGAAAATCTCACCATCTTCGGTGGTGATCGTTTGTGCAGTGGCGTCAATCGCGGTGATATTACGCCCAAGATGCAGCGTGATGTTCTGATCCGCGTAAAATGCTTCAGGGCGGAGGAAAAGGCGCTCTTTCGGGCTATCGCCTAACAGATAGGCCTTTGAAAGCGGTGGGCGCTGATAGGGCGGAACAGGTCATGGCCAAAGAGCGTTACTTGGCCCTCATAGCCTTCGCTGCGCAGCCGCTGCAAGCGCCGCCCCGGGCTCAACCTGGCCCCCAATGATTGCAATCCCTGCCATTTGCGCGCCCTTTGTCAGATTTGGTCTGGCGTTGTTTCGGCTTCACCCTATATGGGCGCTTAGGATTTGCAAGAAGCGAGGGAAGTTAAAAAATGTCCATCACTGTAGGGGATAAACTGCCAGAGGCCCAATTGATCCGATTGGGGGCAGACGGTCCAGAAACCGTGTCTTTGTCCGAGAAATTGGCAGGGCGCAACGTGGTGATTTTCGCCGTTCCGGGCGCATTCACCCCCACCTGTCATTCGGCCCATGTGCCAAGCTTCATCCGCACCAAGGATGATTTCGCGGCGAAAGGCGTGGACGAGATTATCTGCATCTCGGTGAATGACCCCTTTGTCATGAAAGCATGGGGCGAGGCCACGGGTGCCACTGAGGCAGGGCTAACCATGCTTTCTGATGCAGGCAGCGCCTTTACCAAGGCGATTGGCATGGATTTCACTGCGGAGCCTGTTGGCCTCTTGGCCCGTTCAAAGCGTTACGCGCTTTACGCCGAAGATGGAGTTGTCAAAGCCTTTCACCCAGAGGAAAGCCCCGGCACCTGCGAAATCTCGGGTGGCGAGGCCATGCTGGCGGCAATCTGAAAATGACGAAAGGTCGGGCATAGCGCCCGACCTTTTTCCGTAAATGCTGCATTTGCGCAGCATGAGGAAAATAGAGGGGTAATGGCGGCAGTGAGCCCATAGTTACTGCTTCCGGTCAGAGCCTTATGCGCAAGTTTCGGGTCGACTCAATTGACCAGATCGCATTGAACTGGCGCCCAAACTCTGGGGATGCCTCCATGCTTCAAACCTCTATCGCTCTAATCATCTTTCTTTTTCCGCTTGCCTACAGCCCTGGCCCCGGAAACATGTTTTTTGCAGCAAACGGCGCACGATTTGGCTTTCGCTCAACAGTGCCGTCAAATGTGGGTTATCATCTTGCAACTTGGATTGTGACTGCCGCGATAGGCTTTGGTTTTATTGCTGCTTTGGATCGGTTCCCCGAAATTTTCTTATTTCTGAAAACGGCAGGTTCCCTCTATGTGCTATGGATTGCATGGAAAATTTTCAGAGCGGGGACATTAGAGGGACACGAAACCGCAAAACCTGCGACATTTATTGATGGTGTTGTTTTGCTTATTCTCAATCCCAAAGCTTATGTCATTATCGCGTTGATGTTCACACAGTTCCTTGGTCAACTGGAAGGTGGATGGGTTGTCACGGTAATTTTGATCACAACCGTTTTCACCATCAACAACTTCATTTCATTTTCAATCTGGGCACTGATTGGAGACAAAATCGCTGGTTATTTTAGAACTCCTGAAAGTGCCCGAAAGCTCAACATGTTGTTCGGCATAATTTTGGCCGCAGTCGCTGTCTGGATGTTCCTGTCATAGGTTGCTTCGTCCGCACAGCGGACATCAAACAAAACATTTTCACCTGCCGAAGGCTCAGCCCGCGAGCTTGTCCATCTTTTCGGCCAAGGCCAGATCAAGCGCGGAGAGGCCGCCTACGTCATGGGTCGAGAGGGTCACCTCGACGGTTTTGTAGACATTGAACCATTCAGGGTGGTGGTTCATTTTCTCGGCCACCAAAGCTGCGCGGCTCATCCAGCCAAACGCATCGATGAAATTGGCGAAGACGAAGGTCTTGGTGATCGCGTCGCGGCCCTCGACCATGCCCCAGCCCGTTTTGGCAAGCGCGGCCAAAGCGGCCTCGCGCGCATCGCCTGTCAGTTTCTCATTGCTCATTCCTGTTCCTCCATAGCTGTTTTGCGAAAGGGGCCATAGCTTGTGAGGATCTCGATTTCCTCCTCCATCGCGCGGGCCTCTGCCTTGAGATATTCTGCCACAGCGCACGAAAAACTGGGCTCGCGCATTGCGTGCAGGGAATGGGTTTCCACGGGGAGATAGCCGCGTGCGAGTTTATGCCCGCCCTGTGCGCCAGCCTCGACCCGTGACAGGCCTTGCTCAATCGCCCAGTCCATTGCCTGATAATAGCACAGTTCAAAATGTAGGCAGGGATGGTCTTCGACACAGCCCCAATAGCGGCCATAAAGCGTCTCGCGCCCAATGAAATTCAGCGCCCCCGCAACAGGGCGCCCGCCACGCATGGCAAGGGCCAGAAGCATATCATGGCGCAGCGTCTCATGTGCGACATCGAAAAAGCGCCGCGTCAGATAGGGCTGCCCCCATTTGCGCGCCCCTGTGTCTTGGTAAAATTCCCAGAATGACTCCCAGTGATGCGGTTCAATTTGATCGCCTGTTAAGAGCACAATCTCGCCGCCGAAGTTTTGCGCTTCGGCACGTTCCTTGCGGATGTTCTTACGCTTGCGCGAGGAGAGCGCGGCAAGAAAATGATCAAAGCTTCGATATCCCTGATTGTGCCAATGAAATTGCTGCGTCTTGCGGGGCAGAAGAGTGGCATCGGCATGGGTGGTCACCTCATCAGCGGTGCAAAACGTGATGTGGAGCGAGGACAGGTGGTGATCCTCCATCACTGATAATGCGCCCGTTACCAAAGCGCGTTCGCCCACGCCTTTGGCCTCTGGCGCCACCAGCAGTCTGCGTCCTGTGGCGGGGGTAAAGGGGACGGCGATTTGCAGCTTTGGGTAATAGCGTCCACCCGCCCGCATATAGGCATCGGCAAATGCATGATCGAAGATATATTCGCCTTGGCTGTGTGATTTCGCATACATGGGCGCGCAGGCGATGATCTGCCCGTCAGATTTAACGCTCAGATAAAGCGGCTGCCATCCTGTCCCAGTGCCGACTGAGCCGCTTTCTTCCAGCGCGGCGAGAAATCTATAGGTGGTGAAAGGATCAAGGGGCTTGCCACCATCACTTGCCTCAGGGCAGGCACACCGATCCCATGCGTCTGCACCAATCGCGCTGATCCGATCATGGGTTTCGATTGTGAGGTTTTCGCCTTTCATGGCACGCATTCGCCCCTGCTGACAGACTGTGCAAGGTGGCACGGGCGCTGCGCGGGTCAAGCCAGACCCGCACAGTGCAAGATGAATTTAGGCAGAAATCTCAAAAATTGCTTCGATTTCAACTGCCACACCCAAAGGCAAGGCTGCCGCGGACACGGCAGAACGGGCATGGCGGCCTGCATCGCCCAACGCCTCGACCAGAAAATCGGACGCGCCGTTCACGACTTTCGGTTGATCGGTGAAATCGGGGGTGGAGTTCACAAACCCCGTCAGTTTCACCACGCGCCGCAGACGCTGCAAATCCCCGCCACAGGCCGCTTTGAGTTGGGCCAGCAGCGCAATCGCGCAGCATTTGGCGGCAGCGGCCCCTTGGGCCACATCAAGATCAGCGCCCAATTTACCAATGATCAGAGCGCCATCTTTCATCGAGATTTGACCCGACACATAGACCATATTCCCCGATTGAACGAAGGGCACATAATTGGCGGCAGGTGCAGGCGCATCTGGCAAGGTCACGCCAAGCGCGGCAAGGCGGGCTTCATAGGATTGGCTCATGGTTTGATCTCTCGTTATGGGCTTTGTCACGCTATCGCTGCCATAGCTTTGCGTGAATGGCAATTGCAGCGGTTTTGGGGTCAACGCAAAGACTTTGACCAATTAGGCACAGATTTCAGATTAATTCCTGCGAATATTCTTTCTGCCCTTGGGGTGGTTTACAGATAACGCTAGGCTATTTTCTCGCTTTAATGATTCACAAAGGTGTCCATCCGTGCCACGTCCCGTCCATGATCCCTTGCGCAAACCTTCCGTGAAAGCTTTGGGCCTTTTGGCCTGTGTGGCGCTCCTTTCGGGCTGTGCAACTGTTCAGGACGGACGCGCGACCAGTGGCATGAATGATCCGATTGAGCCAGTGAACCGCAGTGTTCATGCGCTCAACAAAGGAATCGATACGGTCGCGTTGCGGCCTGTTTCGGTGGTTTACGGGTCTGTTGTTCCTGCGCCCTTGCGCCAAGGGATTGGCAATATGGCCGCCAATTTGGGCGAACCCAGCCATTTCGTGAACCATGTCTTTCAGGCGCGATTGGACGCAGCCGCCACAAATGGCGCACGGTTCCTGATCAACTCGACCGTTGGGGTTTTGGGGCTTTTTGATGTGGCCACGCTCATGGGCATCGAAGCTGAAACTGCCAATTTTGGCGAAACATTGCACGTTTGGGGCACGGGCGAAGGGGCCTTTGTGGAATTGCCCCTGTTTGGACCGTCAACCACCCGCGATGCAACAGGGCTTTTGGTTGATTTGGCGCTCAACCCATTGTCGCATATTGGACCAAATAAGGATGTGATTGAATTTTCCCGTCCTGTGCGTGCGGCCGATATTGTGGGTGATCGTTACGCGCTGCGCGGCACAATTGACGCGGTTCTTTACGAAAGCGCAGACAGCTATGCCCAGTCACGACTAATTTATCTGCAAAACAGACGGTTTGAGTTAAACGACTTTGCAACCAATGCTTTGGAAGCGTCAGGCGATGGTGGTGCTGCGGCGGGGCAAATTGATCCTTATGCGGATCCCTATGCCGACCCCTATGCGGACCCATACGCACAATGAAAGGTGGCCTTGTCATGAATCATTTCGCCACGCGCCGCGCTTTGATTTTGGGGCTGACGTCCCTTTCCGTTGCAGGCCTGTCTGTTCCGCGCGCGGCTTTCGCAGCGATGAGTGAAGGGGATGCGGCCGCATTGATCGAAGCGGTCAGCACGGATTTAAACGCCTTGGCATCCGGCAGTGCCTCCGCCTCGCCCGCGCAATTTGAGCGTATTTTGGACCGCTATGCCGATATGCCCATCATCGCCCAAACCGTGCTTGGTGTGGATTGGCGCAGTGCCAGTGAGGCGCAACGGCGCAGTTTCACCCAAGCCTTGCGGGGCTATCTGGCACGCAAATATGGCGCGCGGTTCAATGATTTCGAAGGCGGCTCGATCGAAGTGATTGGCGCGCGCCCCATCCGCAGCTTCTTCGAGGTGCGCTCCCGCGCGCAGCTGGCGGGTCAACCGCCTGTTGAGGTGATCTGGCTTGTTTCGGACGGTTCTGGCCGCCCGCGTATTTTCAACATCATGATCGAAGGCATTGATCTGCGCAGCACCGAGGGGCAAGAAATGCGCTCGATACTGGATGCAAATGGCGGCAGCATTGATGCGCTGATCGCCACCTTGAACGCCACCTGATCACTGTGGTGCGCGGCCCAAAAGCCCGCCCAAGACCTGCATTAATATTTGTTCCGCCAAATCGGCGGCATCGTTTAGCACCCGACCTGTGCCTTCATCCGTGCTGAGAACCCGATTGGGACCGCGCCGGCCTTCTGCGATTGGGTCAATCATCGGCAAGGGTGAGGCGGGTTGATCCACTTGGATACGCTCAATCGTTTGTCTCCAAAGTTCAGCGGGAAGCCCGCCACCTGTCACGCCTGTCAGCGGCCTGTTGTCATCGTAGCCCATCCAGACCCCTGCAACATAATCAGAGGTAAAGCCAATAAACCACGCATCCCGTGCGGAATTGGTGGTGCCGGTTTTGCCCGCCACTTGGACATTGGACAGATTGGCGCGTTGGCCTGTGCCGCTTTCGACCGCTTGGTTCATCATATAGGTGAGCTGTCGCGCGGCAGCCTCGCTGATTACGCGCTCCCGCATCCCGCCAGATTGGCCCATCAACGGGGCGCTTTCGCCCATCAAGCGCAATTCCAACAGCCCGTAGGGCGTGACCGCCGATCCACCGTTCAGGATGCCCGCATAAGCGCCTGTCATCTCCAAGAGGCTGGATTCGGAGGCCCCAAGCGCCAAAGCAGGGCCAGCTGCGAGGTCGCTGTCGATCCCAAAATCGCTGGCCACCTGCCGCACAAGATCCCTGCCAACTTGCTCGGATAGGCGCACTGCGGCGGTATTAAGCGAGGCTTGCAGCGCCTCGGTCAAGGTGACATCGCCATAGAATTCGCCTGAATAATTCTCAGGCGACCAAGCGCCAGAGCCTGGGATATTGAGGGTCAAAGGCGCATCCAAGATCAGATCATCAAAGCGCCAACCCAGATCAAGCGCTGTGGCATAGACAAAGGGCTTGAAGGCGGAGCCTGTCTGGCGCTGTGCTTGTGTTGCGCGATTGAACAGCCCCGCGCCGCGCAGATCCCGCCCGCCGACCATGGCCCGCACTGCGCCATCCGCGCCCATGACGACAATCGCTGCTTGCGCCTCTGACCCTTCGCGCACTTGATTGGTGAAGACATCGTTCAGCGCTTCTTCGGCGGCGCGCTGCATTTCAGGGTCAAAGGTTGTCCTTAGAATGACATCTTCGGTGGTCGTTCGGGTCAGGAAGCTTGGCCCTTCGGACATGATCCAATCCGCAAAATAGCCACCGATATTCGCCCGCGCAGCATCCGAAAGCGTGGCGGGGTTGGCCTGTGCCACGGCCAATTCGGAGGGCGTGAGGTAATCTTCACGGGCCATCAGGCCCAAAACGAGATTGGCGCGATCTTGGGCGCGTTGCAGATTGCGGGTTGGCGCGAAATAGGAGGGCGCCACCAAAAGCCCCGCCAACATTGCCGCCTGTGAAGGGTTCACTTCGGCCGCCGAAATGCCGAAATAGCGCTGTGCCGCGGCCTCAAAGCCGCGCGTGCCTGCACCGAGATAGGCGCGGTTGAAATAAATGCTGAGTATCTCGTCTTTGCTGTAATGCCATTCCATCGCAATTGCGAAAGGCACCTCCTGCAATTTTCGCACAATGGTGGTTTGTCGGCAATCCGCCTCATAAGCGGCTTCGCTGTCCCAGGCGTCAGGATCATAGGGACTTCCGAGGCAGATCAGCTTGGCCACCTGTTGGGTAATGGTTGAGCCACCATGCCCCTGCAACGGTCCGCGCCCTTCGCGCATATTGATGATCATCGCACCCAAAATGCCGCGCGGACTGACTCCGTGATGGCGATAGAAGCGGCGATCCTCTGTGGCAATAACGGCATGAAGCAGATGCGGGCTCACCGTGTCGGGTGTAATTGCCCCGCCAAATTGTTCGCCACGCCAAGCAAACACATCGCCATATCGGTCCAGCATCGTGACCGAACCGCGTGCGCGGGCATCTAGCAATTCGGACACAGCGGGAAGCTTGCCGTAATAGTAAAAGGCAGTTCCAACAAAAATCAGCGCCACCAACACCGTGCCCCGCCATGCAATGGCAAAGCTGACCCGCCCGATCCATCGCATAAAACGCCCCAGGAACGATCTGTTGGCAGCAGGTTTTTTCTTTTTAGATGGGCTGCGCCTGCTGCGCTTGTCATTGCCCCCGTTGCGTGCGGCAGGGGCGGAATTGCGGCGCGGAGCCACGAGGGGCCGTCTGCCTGAAGGGGGTTTGCTCA
>JAGYKZ010000047.1 GCA_018401385.1 Roseicyclus sp. | reverse complement strand
CGTTAAGAAGGGCTTCGAATTCTTCCATAGTTGCTTTAGCGCACATATAAATTCAGTTCCTTTTCATAGAGCTATTCGGGCCATGCGGTTGTCTCCGCAGGTCTTTGGTTTCATTTTCGATCCGTCTTTGGAAATGCAATAAGGGTCGGTGGAACCCCGACCCTGCATAACCCGAAGCGCTGATCGCCTGCTTGATTGCGTGGCACATACAGTTAATGCGCTTGTATGACAAGGGTTTTAGCGGGTTTTTTCACTCAACCCCGAGACGCGCGGTGACATGGGCAGCCGCCTCAGCCACGGCGGCCTCGATATCCAAATCGCTGGTGTCAATCACCACCGCATCGTCCGCGGCGCGCATGGGCGCATCAGCACGGGACATATCGCGACTGTCGCGTTCAATGATCTCGTTGAGGATCTGCGCCTCATTCCCGCCAAGCTCCAAAAATCGCCGATGCGCGCGCAGTTCGGGGCGGGCGGTGACGAAAAATTTAAGATCAGCATCGGGACAGATCACCGTCCCAATATCCCGCCCATCAAGAACGGCCCCGCCTGGACGTTGGGCGAAATCGCGCTGAAACTGCACAAGGGCGCGGCGCACCTCAGGGATCACGGCCACCTTCGAGGCGGCCTGTCCCGCCGCATGGCTGCGCAGATCATCGCGGTCAAGATCCGCTGCGCAAAGCGTTTCAGCAGCTTCGGATGGGTCGATCCCATCGGCCACTTTGGCCCCAACCGCACGATAAAGCAGGCCCGTATCGAGATGCGCGAAGCCGAATTGATCCGCTAAACGGCGGCTGATCGTGCCCTTGCCCGCGGCCGCAGGTCCGTCAATCGCAACCGTAAAGATCACGCGCCCACCTCGTCCACTTTGGCACCCAGTCCACGCATAAGATTCATGAAAATCGGAAAGGACGTGGTGATCGGTCCACCATCGTCAATCCGAACAGGGTTTTGTGTCGACAGCCCCAGACAAAGAAAAGACATCGCAATTCGGTGGTCCAAATGCGTGGCGCAACAGGCACCACCCGCAACGCCACCTGCACCACGACCATGCACGATCCACCAATCGGCACCATCCTCTACCTCGACACCATTGGCGCGCAGACCCGTGGCCATAGCATCGATCCGGTCGCTTTCTTTCACGCGCAGCTCCTTGACCCCGCATCACGGTCGCGCCCGTGGCATTGGCGGCCACAACCGTGGGTTGGGTATTCATCAATCATCTTGCGGCGCGCGGGCGGCACTTCGATGCCCTTTAGATCGGGCGAGAAGCGCGCACGGATATCCGCCATAGGCTCCCCCCCCTCATCACGGATATTTTCATAAGTCAAATCCGCGCCCATCTCGATCAGCGTCTCGAACAGGCCCGCGCGGGTGGGGTTGAGGCCGATATTTGGCACCAACACATCTGAACCTTCGGTGATCAACGCCGCACAAATGGGGAAAGCCGCTGAGGACGGGTCACGCGGCACCGTGATATCCTGCGGGCGCAAATCTGGCTGCCCTTGGAGCGTGATCACGCGGCCTTCATCGGTCTCCTCGGTGCGAATATCCGCGCCAAACCCCGCCAGCATCCGCTCGGTATGATCGCGGGTTGCCTCATCTTCGATCACCACTGTTTCTCCGCGCACATTGAGCCCTGCAAGGAGAACCGCAGATTTCACCTGCGCTGAGGGCACAGGCAGCGTGTAGCGCACCGGCACAGGGGTTTGTGCGCCAATAATCGTCATTGGCAAGCGCCCGCCAGAGCGGCCAAAGGCCTGAGCGCCGAACAGGGCAAGCGGTTCTGTGACCCGCGCCATCGGACGTTTGTTCAAGCTGGCATCCCCCGTGAAGGTCGCTGTAATCGGCGTGGTGGCCATAGCCCCCATGATCAAGCGCACACCCGTGCCTGAATTGCCGCAATCGATCACGTGATCAGGCTCGGCAAAACCGCCCACACCAACCCCGTCAACGGTCCATTCCCCCGCACCCAGCCGCTCAACACGCGCGCCAAAAGAGGCCATCGCCTTGGCCGTATCAAGCACATCTTGTCCCTCAAGCAGACCCTTGATGCGGGTTTGACCAATCGCCATTGCCCCAAAGATCAGGCTGCGATGCGAGATGGATTTGTCCCCTGGCACATTCGCCTCACCAGAAAGCCCCACCGATTTTTGGGCCTCCATCACAACAGGTTTTCCGTGAGCCGACATTCTCAAATTCCTCGCAGATCATCTTGAGTGACGTGATAGCCTCAGCGCACGCGCGCGTCCACAGGCTTTGGGACCGCTCACCCCAAACGGCGGAAAGTCAGGTAATGCGGCACCCGCCCCTCACGCAGGGCTTTCTGTTCGTAACGGGTGGATATCCAGTCATCCCAAGGGCCGCGCCAATCCTCTGGGCCTTCGGCAAGCCAATCAAACCCCGCTTTCGGAACCTCCTCCAATGTCTGGCGGACATAGTCGGGAATATCGGTCGCCACACGGAAGATCGCACCTGGCTTCAGAACCCGTGCTAGGGGCTCCAAATGCTCAGGCGTCACAAAACGGCGGCGATGATGGCGTTTCTTGGGCCATGGATCAGGATAGAGCAAAAAAGCGCGCGCGATTGATGCATCGGGCAGCACATCAAACATATCGCGCACATCACCTGGAAAGACCCGCAAATTGCTGACAGCACTTGCACGGATTTTGCCAAGCAACATGGCGACACCGTTGATATAAGGCTCGCAGCCAATCAACCCGACATTGGGATTGAGAGCGGCCTGATGCACCATATGCTCGCCGCCGC
Source organism: Roseicyclus sp. (assembly GCA_018401385.1). Classification (GTDB taxonomy): domain Bacteria; phylum Pseudomonadota; class Alphaproteobacteria; order Rhodobacterales; family Rhodobacteraceae; genus M30B80. The sequence continues at coordinate 9,026 of JAGYKZ010000047.1, read as the reverse complement.
CAAAACCCACCTCAAGCCAGACATCGCGGCCACCAAACAGGGACTCAAGATCAAGGGCTGTGCGGTTCGGGTTCTCGTCCCAATCCACCGCGCCAGGACGAAGCTTGGCCAAGTCCTGCTCCAAATAGGCTTCTTGGCTGTCGCGCAGATTATGGCCCTTGCGGCGGCCATAGAAATTGCGGTGTGGTCTTTCATTGGTCATGCGCGTGAAACGGCCCCGACCGTTTGGTCAGGGCCACCTCCAATCCTGAACATTTGCCTAGAGCGCGGATTTGATCGCATCGACCAGATTGGTGCGCTCCCACGAAAAACCGCCATCCGCTTCGGGGGCGCGACCAAAATGGCCATAGGCCGCCGTGCGCTGGAAGATCGGCTGTTCAGATCAAATGCGTGCGGATGCCCGCAACGTCAGGTCCATCGCCTGAGATACGGCATGCAATCGCGGCCTCATCCACATTACCCGTGCCGTGTGTGTCCGCATAAATCGACAAGGGTTTGGCCACGCCAATCGCGTAGGACAGCCAGATGGTCATCGATCCGCCAGACCTGCCGCAACCGTTCTTCGCCAAATAGCGCGCCGCATAGGCATTCAGAGCGATCCACCTTGGTTGGGTCTTTCCCCGAGAGGCACCGCCACCATGCGGAGCCGCGCCACCATAGATGCCGATGATCTTGCGCCCTGTCAGACCCGCATCACCATCAGGTCCGCCGATGACGAATTTACCCGTTGGGTTGACGTGCCATTCCGTGGCGGCGGTCAACCAACCTTCGAGCAGCACCTCGCGGATGCTTTGGCTCGACCGTCAGCGCGCATCGGCGGAGGTCATGCTTTCGTCAAATGCTGTGTCGACAAAACCAACGAAGTGATCTCGACTGGCTTGCCATCCTCGCAGCGCGCACAGTTGGCGCTGCGACTTTGCATCGGGCCCAAGCTGTGGTGCCGCGCCAGATTTGCGCCTCGGCCAAACAACGGGATCGCATGGGAATATTGGATCGGCGCGGGCATCAGATCGGGGTTTCATTGGTGGCAAAGCCAACGTTGCCGATCCCTTGGTCACCCGGCCCCCTCATCCTTATCGTTGAGGCATCAACACCTTGCGCGATATGGGCGGATTGTTCATGCAGCAGATTGGTGATCTCCTGGGTTTCCCAATGGAATTTATCTACTCATACCCAATGTCGCGGATACATTCACGGGCGATATCTTCGATACGCCCATGTAATCCTGCAGCTTATCCTGATTGGACAGACCAACTTCACCGCCAATCACAACGCGATTGGTCGTGGCGAATATCTCGCAAGCAACGCGCGCTTCAGGCTCCTCGGACGAAGCGTCAAAACCGCATCGAAATGCGGTCACATACTTTATCGGATGATGACCTTCCGAAACGCGGATTCGAAGTAAACAGATAACACGGGACATGATAAAAGTGCTCCATTCGGGTTAAAGCCGCCCACGTCGAGGAAGCCGTTGTGGGGCCAAGATTGCGTCTTTATCGCCAAGCTGCGCGAGTTCAACCTAATCCATGCGCCGCCAAAGATAAAATATGCCGAACACACCTAAAGCATCTGTCACCCAATCGCCAAACCGCGCATAAATGGTGGGCGGCAGCGGCGAGGACATGCCCATCGATCACCCCCATCTCCCCCATCGGCAAGGCGGACAGAACGCGCGCCAATCACAGCACTCACCCCCGTATTTGCCGCCCGCAGAACAGGCAAGCCCTGCTCAGTCACGCGCAGTTGCAACAGTGCCAAATGCTGGTAGGGACCTGAAAACCTGCCCGAACCATGCCATCATTGGTGGCGTGGAACATCAATCAGGGCGTGCAACGTGGGCAATATAACGTGGGAAAATCGCCTCATCAGCAGACCATCGGGAACACCCTGCAAGCCCCTTCCAGCGTCAGCGCCCCAGATTTGCGCCAGACAGAAAAACTCCCAGCCCCATGCGGTTGGCCAAACCAGCAAGTCAAACTCACGCGCCAGATTTTGCAGGGCATATATTCGCCGAATGGCACCAGATGGTGTTTGTCATATGTGGCCATGACCCAACGCCTTCGGGGTCCACCACAACCAGTGAATTGAAAGCCGCCTCCCCCTCCAGGCGCTGAACGCCCAAAAACAACATCCCTCCAGCCGCTGCTTCGGCCAAATCGCGCCGCATGATTTCGGTGTTTTCCAAAAGCGAAGTCAACACTGTTTCAGGGTAAAGCACCAGATCAGGGCGGGCTTGGGGTTCGTTACCGACAGGCAAAGCGGTGAGATCAATGATGCGGTCGTTGAAAAAGGCTTTCATCTCGGGGCGCCATTTCTGATCTTGCGCCGCATTGGGTTGGATGATGCGCAACATGGGTGCATCAGCCGCGGCAACCGGGGCAAGGGATGCGGAAGAGGCTGACCAGCCACCGCGATTGCCTGGAGACCCCCAACTGACCATTTTTTTTCAACAAGGCAATAGGCCCAAAACGCCGCCAAAATCAGCAGGATCAGCCCCATCCCATGTCCGCCCATGATCGCGGCCACCATCCGCATATCTGAGCCGATAAGCGCATGGCCCACCATCGCCCATGGGAAGCCCGTCAGCAGATAGGCGCGCGCATATTCCCCCACAGACAGCGCCAAAATAATCAGCGCAAGGAATTGCGGCAGGCTGAGAAAGCATATCGCGCACGCAACGCGGCAGTAGCCCCCTAATGGCACCGCAACGAACAAGGCCAGACCCGCTGACAGGCCAAACAAGGCAAAAGGTGCCATCCAGCCCTCTTGCGCCGCATAGACCAAAAATGGCTCAACAATCCAATGCAGCGCCACCAAAAAATAGCCAAAACCACCCCAAAACCCGACCGCCGCCACCGATCTGGGGGTGGCTGCCTGACAGACAAACAACATCACGCCTGCAAGCCCTAAAGGCGTGGCGATCACAATATTGAACGGCGCCAGGCCGAGGGCCGCAATGCCCCCTGCAAGACAGGCAAGCAGGCGTAGATCGCCCAATCGAGGCATGATCACGCAGCACCGCCCTGTGGCAAGCGCACGCGCAACCGCTGATCCGCCGCGCATCGGCATCGACAACTTCGAACTCCGCCCCTGAAGGATGCGGCGCAATCTCACCCGTGCGGGAGGCACGGCCCGTCAATTTGAAGACCAAGCCGCCAAGCGTGTCGATTTCCTCATCCTCTTCTGCATCCAGAAGCTTAATCCCGATCTCATATAAAATTCATCCAAAGGCGCGCGGGCCAAGGCAAGATAAGCCCCTGATTTCTCGTGGCTCCATGGGCTGTCCTCTTCGACATCATGCTCGTCTTCGATTTCGCCAATAACCTGTTCGATCAAATCCTCGATCGTGACCAACCCATCAACGCCGCCATATTCATCAATCACCAGCGCCATATGGGTCCGTTCGCTCTGCATCTTTTGCAGCAAGACCCCAATCGGCATAGAGGGGGGCGCATAAAGGATTTGGCGCAGCATCTTGCGCAAATTGAATTCACCTGCTGCAGATTGAAACCCGTGCCCCAAAGCCACGTCCTTGAGATGCACAAGCCCAATGGGGCCTCAGCGTGCTAAGGAAGGCGCGTGTTGCCGCTCTCGCGGAAGACCGCTATCAGATCATCAAGTCCGATATCGGCAAGGCTCATGTGATTTCCCGCGGAATCGACACATCCTCCACCCGCAAGCGGCGCAAATTTGACATCCCAAATTGCGCACGGCCATTTGCATCGGTCGTGTGGTCATGCAGCGCATGATGATCGGGTTTCTTGGTAAGGCTTGGCTCCGAGGGGGCGGAACCAAAAAGGCGGGAAAAAAAGCTTTGCCTTTGCGGCAAAGGCTCGTCTTCATGGGGCGCGCTCTGCGCCGCAATAGACGAGGGTTCGGGATTTGAGCTCATGGCCCCTTTCCAAAGTTACACTGACCAAACACGGGTCATCCCTCACAATATGGGTCAGATATACCCAATGTTGCAAGGATGCGTGTCTCTAAACTCTCCATAACGGCTGCATCTGCATCGTTTATGTGATCAAAACCCAACAAATGCAGGGTCGAATGCACCATAAGATGGGTCAAATGCGCGTCAAACTCTTTGCCTTGCTCGGCCGCTTCGCGGGCACAGGTCTCATAGGCGATGGCAATATCCCCCAATTCATGCGGCGGATCGTTTGCAGCGGGACATGGCAGATCAGGCATCTTGCCCAAGGGCAAGTCAATATCTTCAGCGGGCCAAGACAAGACATTGGTTGGCGCAGATTTGCCCCGAAAATCCGCGTTCAATGCGGCAATACGGGCATCATCACAGGCCAAAACCGAAAGCGCGAAACGGTGTGGCTCTAGCTCTAGGGCCGCACAAACAGCCACAGCCGCACGCGCGCTGATCTCCTCGATAGCGCTGTTTGCCCACGCATCAGCCTCGATCAGAATGTCAATTTCCATCGCGCTTGGGCCTTAGGTTTGCGCTTCATCGGCATCATAGGCCTCGATAATCTTGGCGACCATCGGGTGGCGCACCACATCTTTGGCGGTGAAGTAATTGAAGCTGATCCCTGATACCGCGCCCAAAATCCGTTCCGCATCCGCGAGGCCAGAACTCACACCGCGTGGCAAATCAACCTGGCTGCGATCCCCGGTGATCACCATACGGCTGCCCCTTCCCAAACGGGTGAGGAACATTTTCATCTGCATCGTGGTGGCGTTTTGCGCCTCATCCAAAACCACATAGGCATTGGCCAATGTTCGCCCGCGCATAAAGGCCAATGGCGCGATCTCGATGGTCTTTTCTTCCATCAATTTCTGCAATTGCCGCCCTGGCAAGAAATCATGCAGCGCGTCATATAAAGGCTGCATATAGGGATCCACCTTATCCTTCATATCTCCAGGCAAGAACCCCAACCGCTCACCGCCTCAGCGCTGGGCGCGACAGGATGATTTTATCAACATGGCCATTGATGAGGCGGTTCACCGCCACGGCGACCGCAAGATAGGTTTTGCCAGTCCCTGCGGGGCCAATGCCAAAAGCCAATTCGTTTTTGAGCAAATTCTGCACATAGGCCTTTTGCGCATCGGTGCGCGGCTCAACCGTCTTTTTGCGCGTGCCGATCTCAAGGGAGGAGGCGCCAAACATCTCGATCTGATCACCCGCGCGCACGCCTGTTCCCTCGACAGACCCGCGCATCCGAATCGCACCTTCAATATCTTCGGCTTCAACGGATTTTCCCGCCTCAAGCCGCGCATAGAGGCTACCCAGAACTTCGGCGGCGCGCTCGCGCGCTTCGCCATGGACCGCCAGTTGATTGCCCCGCCGAATGATCTGCACAGAAAGTGTCGATTCAATCTGGGTCAGGTTGCGGTCAAATTCGCCGCAGAGATCAATGAGAAGGCGATTGTCAGGGAAACTCAGCTGCAAATCCGCAGAAGGGCCAGAACTGGATGTGGCGGGTGCGCTCAGTGTGGACAATGCCAACATACTCTCCTGTGATCAGAGAAGATTCTTGCATTGAGAGTGCCAAGCCATGCGGGCCAAATCAATAGCTAGTGTGAGATACGCAAAAATTTCACATATCTAGGCGGCAACCCGCACAAAATTGGTGCTAAAACAGGCCTGCAGAGCGTATATCGGGAATAATACCCCCCGTTGCGTAATCGCCCACGACCGAATTGGGCGGCGCGATTGGGGTGCAAACAGGCAGGCCTGACACAGGGTCACGGCGGCGGGACCAATATCCTTCCGCGCCATCGTCAATCATCCAGATATGACAGCCATCCGGATCGACATATATCGCGGCCTGCAATTGGCTGAGATCTTTTGCATCAAAGCCGCGATCACGGTTGCTTGCAATCGGTCGATCCATGGTTGAGCAGCCCGCAAGAAAAGCTGAGGCCCCAAGCAAAACAATCGCCAAATACTGCTGCCGCATCATTGCCCCCATCACCTATAACACACGATCTCTACGCGGCGATTGCGCTGAAGATTGGCTGGGCTGTCATTGGCGACAATCGGACGCCGCTCGCCATATCCGATCTCGCGCGCCACGCGTGCGCCAACGCTGCGCGCGACATTGGCAACGGATTGCGCACGCGCCTGTGACAGGCGCAAATTATACTCATCAGAGGCGCGCGCATCTGTATGACCGTAAATCGCATAGGCAAAGGCACCCGCAGAACGGAAAAATTGCTCAAGTTGGGCGCGGGCGTTCGGATTAAGCTGCGCGCTGTCGGTCCGGAACAAAACATCTGAATTGGTCACGGCACAGGTGTTGCCGCGCATACATACGGGCATCCCTGTTTCAGGGTTCACGCGCCCCTCCATGTAACCTTCAAGCCCGCCATCAGCGACCCAATGCATACATCCATCTGGATCAATCCAAATGCCAGGCTGCACACGACCCGTGATACCCGCCGTTTGCGCAGACGCAACTTGAGGCACCGCGACCAAGGCCGAAGCCCCAACTGCAATCATGGCACATACCACGAAGAAATGGGTGGGGAATTTTGAACGCACAGCCAATCTCAATAATTGTTTCCCGTTACCTATGCTGCAAAACACTGCAATATATGGTTAACAGACCATCATGCGTGGAAGATAGCGAAGCTGAACCCCCGCGAAAAGCAAAATATGTCAATATTTAGATATTAATTAAGAAACAATCACAAGCGATTGTAGTGAATTGTATATTAATCGGACGAGGGCCGAAGCGTTTGCAGGATCGTTCAAAGATGCAGCGGCACTGTTAGATCAATTCGCCCGTCAAGGAGTTTGCGACCGATTTAATGATTCGAACCATCGCAACCTGCCCAATCATCTGGGCGGGCGCCACCGCGTGAACCGAGTGCAGATATCCCGATTTTCCAACCAACTGCCCCTCTTGCCGCCCATGTTTTTCAAACAAAACAGGCAATTCACGGCCAACCATCCCATCTTGGGCGGCTTTTTGTTGTTCGGTCAACAAGGCCTGCAGGGCTTGCAAACGGGCATCGGCAATCTCTGGGGCGACCTCTGCGCGTTCGGCTGCGGGCGTGCCGGGACGGGCCGAATACTTAAATGAATAGGCCTGTCCGTAAGTCACCGCGCGCACCAGTTCCATGGTTTGCGCGAAATCCTCATCTGTCTCACCCGGGAACCCCACAATGAAATCGCCAGACAGCAGCAGATCAGGCCGCACTGCACGAATGCGGGCAATCAGGTCAAGATAACTTTGCGCTGTATGTTTGCGGTTCATCGCCTTCAGAATCCGATCTGAGCCAGACTGAACAGGCAGATGCAGATAGGGCATCAGCTTGTCGCAATCGCCAAAAGCCGCGATCAGGTCATCGTCCATGTCATTGGGATGCGAGGTGGTGAAGCGGATGCGCGCCAACCCTTCGATCTTGGCCAATTCACGGATCAGCTGGGCAAGCCCCCATTCACGGCCCGCCTCATCCGCCCCATGATAGGCATTCACATTTTGCCCCAACAGCGTGATCTCACGCACGCCGCGATCCACCAAATCCTGCGCCTCGCTCAAAATTCGGGACACGGGGCGGCTGACCTCGGCACCACGCGTATAGGGCACCACACAGAAGGCACAAAATTTATCGCAGCCTTCCTGCACCGTCAAAAACGCACAAGGCCCACGCTTGGCGCGGCGATCTGTGGGAAGGTGCTGGAATTTGTCCTCTTGGGGGAAATCTGTGTCCAACGCCTTTTCGCCCGCTTCAACAGCGCGCATCATGGCGGGCAAGCGATGATAGGTCTGCGGCCCGACCACCAGATCAACCAATGGCTGACGGCGCATAATTTCCGCCCCCTCAGCCTGCGCAACACATCCCGCAACCCCAATCTTCAATGCGGGCTTGGCGTCGCGCAACGGTTTCAGTCGGCCCAATTCGGAGTAAATTTTCTCGGAGGCTTTCTCGCGAATATGACAGGTGTTGAGCAGGATCATATCCGCTTCCTCAGCACTGCCCACCTGCTCATAGCCTTGCGTTGACAACGCTTCTGCCATCCGCTCGCTGTCATAGACATTCATCTGACAGCCATAGGTCTTTACGAACAGCTTTTTAGGTGCGGACATACCAAGAAACTTTCTTTGACAAATGCAACACTGCGCCATGTAGCCCAACTTGACCCTTACATCAACGCATCTGACCCATTGCAATGGAGGCGAAAGCCCCGCACATTGGACACGGGTTACAACATCACCTAAAGAAAAGCGGAATAGATCGCGTATGCAGATCAAAGAATATGCGTCTTTGGCAGAGTTTCGCCGTTGCCCGAAGGGTAGTTTTGGCAAAGGCCCCTTTGCCGTTTTGATCGCGGAGGATCGCGTGGAACTGGCCGCAAGCCTTTCGCACCTTCTGCAATTGGGATTTCGGCACGTGTTTCTTTGCGCCCCTGCTGCAATGGATGTGTCACAAGAAATCGAAGGCCATGACCCCAACACGCTCTCCATCATCCGCGACCACACACGCCGCCCCGATGCGGCGGCCGATGTGGTCAATGCGCTGATCCCCCTCGTGCCCGACCAATGGATTCACTACTGCTATAATGCCGAGTTTTTTTTCTATCCTTTCTGCGAGGATCGCACCGCGGGGGAAATGGCCGCCTTTATCACGGAAGAACGCCGCGACAGCGTGCTGACCTATGTGATTGACCTCTACGCACCAGACCTCAACATCACCCCGAATGCTGTCAGCTTGGATCAGGCCATGCTCGACAGTGCGGGATATTTTGCCGATGCAAGGCGCGATGGACAGGGCCAAGCCAAAGATCGCCAGCATGACTTTTATGGTGGGTTGCGGTGGCGGTTCGAGGAACACGTTCCAAAATCAAAACGGCGCATTGATCGGACTGGGTTTTTTCGCGCCAAGCAAGGGTTGCGGCTGCTTGAGGATCATCGCCTCAATGATGAGGAAATGAACACATTTGCCTGCGAATGGCATCATTCGATCACCGCCACCATCTGTTCGTTTCGCGTGGCCAAGGCGCTGCGCAGCAATGCAGGCTCGCGGTATGAGATTGGTGATTTCCGTTGGCATCGCTCCAAGCGGTT
>JAGYKZ010000046.1 GCA_018401385.1 Roseicyclus sp. | reverse complement strand
CCGAGATCGAGATCGCGTCGGAGCCCGTGTCACGGATCGTGAACCCGCTGCCCTGAACCAATGCTCCGGTGCCCGAGGCGATGATCGCGGCGTTGTCGATCCAGCGCGGATATCTCGCCGAGCTGCAAAACAGCGGCCATCGCGCCTTGGTTGATCTGATCGCCGATATGCCGCCTGAACGGCGGATTGAATTGGCGGATGATTTGGCGAAACGCAGCCGCCGCTGAAGGGGAAGAACGGCGCTTAGAGGTCCGCGCTCATCCCCGCCGATTGCAATTCAACAAGGCGGGCATAAATTCCACCTTGCTGCATGAGGCTGTCATGGGTGCCCTCTTCCACAACGCGCCCCTTATCCATGACCACAATTTTATCGGCATCCCTGATCGTGGACAGGCGGTGTGCGATCACCAATGTTGTCCGCCCCTCAGACAGACGAGTCAGTGCCGCCTGAACCAGTTTTTCCGATTGTGTATCCAGCGCCGAGGTGGGTTCGTCCAGAAGCAGGATCGGCGCGTCTTTGAGCATGGCGCGGGCAATGGCCACGCGTTGCCGTTGACCGCCAGATAGGGATGATCCGCGCGGACCAACGGGCGTTTGCAGGCCATGGGGCAGGTTTTGCGCAAATTCCATCACCGCCGCGTTTTCCGCTGCGCGGGTCACATCGGTGCCATCGGCCTTAAGGCGGCCCATGCGGATATTGTCCTCGATACTTTCATCAAACAGCGCTGTATCCTGCCCGACCACGGCGATCATGTCGCGCAGCGCGGCCAGATCGACCGCAGTGGTGGCGGTGCCGCCCACGCAGACCTTACCTGACACAGGATCAATCAATCGTGTGAGCAAAGCGAAAAGCGTGGTTTTTCCCGCACCCGATGGGCCGACAATCGCGGTGGTCTGACCCTCCTTCGCGGTAAAGCTGAGATTGTGCAGGATTTGGTTTTCCCCGTAGGAGAAGCCGACATTTTCAAATTGAATGTCGCCCGCGTTCAACGGAGATGGTTTGGCGGGGCTGAGAACCGTGGGGCGCAGGTCCAACATGGAATAAATCCGCTCCAGCGATGCGGCTGCGGCTTGCAAGCTGCCCGCGATATTGGACAGGCGCTTGAGGGGATCGAACATCAAGGACAGCGCGGTGATAAAGGACATGAAATCCCCTACAGATTTGTCGCCTGTGACAATGGCCGTTGCACCAAAAAGTGTGACCGATACAAACCCAATGCCCGACATCAGGTCGATCAGCGAGGGGTTCGCTGATTGCCCTGCACTTGAACGGATTTGTTGTTTTAAATACTGTTTGATGCTGCGCTCGAACCGCCCGCGCTCATGTGCCTCCAGGCGATTGACCTTGATCGACTGGATGCCATGGAACATCTCGTCAAGGCGCGTGGTCAAGGTGGCCGCCGCCTCGCGCGCGGCAAATGCGGTGCGGCGGATTTGCTTGAGCAGCAAGGTCATTGGAATGACCATCATGGGCAAGCCGATCAGGGCGACAAGCGACCATTGCCAATCGTTTGAGAACATCACGAAAGACAGCGCCAGCAGCGACACCAGATCACGACCAAAGGACAACAGCACACTGGTCGCGGCAGATTGTAGTGTTTGGCTGTCACCGCGCACGCGCTCGATCAATTCGCCCGGTGGGTGGCGCGTGAACACCGCTCCGTCCAATGTCAACAAATGCGCGACAAGGCGGGTTTGCAATTCCGTGGTCACCTTAAGGCCAAGCGCGGACATGATCACCCGCTGGATAAAGCCCGCCACGGCGCGGAACAGGAACAAGAACCCGATCACCGTGACAACCTTCCACAAGCCGTCAAGCGATTGCGCGGTGAAAAGTTCGTCAAACAGGGGGCGCACCATCCATGCGAATGCGCCCAGGGCCGCGCCCTCAAGGCTCATTAAGATCAGCGCGAAGGTCAGAGCGGGCCAATATTTCAGCACGTGCTCCCGCCACAGGCGGATCACAAGACGCGATGAGCGCAGATCGACACCCAGATTGGGTGGCGTTTGCGAATCTGGTGCTGATGTTGGGTGTGGCATGGGTTTTCAAATCCGCGAAAAAATATTCAACCTGAGAAAGACTGCTCAAGAATTCATCACAGCACTGATTAGGGCAAGGTGCCCTTGCAAACAAGCGCTTGCACCCGTCATGGGCATATTTCCTGAATCCGTTGTAAATTGCAGGCCAATGTCTTTTCCGAAGCCTGAAGCGGCGTTTTCAGGACGGTTTTGAACATAATTCTGTTAATTGGTTGTCATCTAAAGCTCAGGCTGTTTAGCTTAGGGCAATTGAATGCGGGGCTACACCGCAACCACAACGGGAGTTCGACACTTGTTCGACACAGCGAAAGACGCTTTTGTCGCCTTTGAGCACGTTCAAAAAAGTTACGATGGCGAAACGCTAGTCGTAAAAGACCTCAACCTTCAAATTGGTCAGGGTGAGTTTCTCACCATGCTTGGGCCATCGGGGTCTGGCAAAACCACCTGCCTCATGATGCTGGCCGGGTTTGAGACCGCGACCCATGGCGAGATTTTGCTCCAAGGCCGTCCGATCAACAACATCCCGCCCCACAAGCGCGGCATCGGGATGGTGTTCCAGAACTACGCGCTTTTCCCGCATATGTCCGTGGCTGAGAACCTGGCCTTCCCTTTGGAGGTGCGCGGCATGGGCAAATCTGAGCGCGAAGCGAAGATCAAGCGCGCATTGGATATGGTGCAAATGGGGGATTTCGGCGGCCGCCGTCCCGCGCAGCTTTCGGGTGGACAGCAGCAACGGATCGCCCTTGCGCGCGCCTTGGTGTTCGAGCCTGAATTGGTTTTGATGGACGAGCCATTGGGCGCTTTGGACAAGCAATTGCGCGAGCATATGCAATTTGAAATCACCAATCTGGCCCATCAATTGGGCATCACCACGGTCTATGTGACCCATGACCAGACCGAAGCCTTGACCATGTCGGATCGTGTGGCGGTGTTTGACGATGGCCGCATTCAGCAGCTGGATCCACCCGATGTGCTGTATGAGCAACCGCAAAACAGCTTCGTTGCGCAGTTTATCGGCGAGAACAACACGCTCACCGGCGTTGTGACGCAAATCTCGGGTGAGCGTTGTTTGGTCAAATTGGACAGCGGTGATGAAATCGATGCGCGCCCTGTCAATGTGTCGAAGGTCGGAGATCGCACCACCGTGTCCATCCGTCCAGAGCGGGTGGAGATGGACAAGCGCCGTCTTTCGCCAGACGCGCATACGCTTAAGGGCGAGGTGCTCGAATTCATTTACATGGGCGATATTTTCCGCACGCGTCTGCGGGTTGCGGGATCGGATGATTTCATCATCAAGACCCGAAATGCACCCGATCAACAGCGTCTGACACCTGGCACCCAGATTGAAATTGGCTGGCTGCCTGACGATTGCCGCGCGCTTGACGCATAAGCGCTTGGCCGAAGTGGCCGCCTTCGCCTGGAGGGTGGCTGCGAAGAAGACCATACCAGGTAACAACACGGGAGACTGACATGAAACTGTCAAAAACACTTCTGGCAACTTCTGCAATCGGCGTTGCCGCAGCAGGTTTGGCCTATGCGGGGGGTCATATGGCCTCTGGCACATTTACCTTCGTAAGCTGGGGCGGTGCCTATCAGGCGAGCCAAGCCAACGCCTACACTACCCCCTACACGGCAAATAACCCAGACGTTCAGGTCGTTTGGGACGAAAGCTCCAACGAGGCGGTTGCGAAACTGCGCGCGATGAACGAAGCGGGTAACCTGACATGGGATTTGGTGGACGTTGTGGCCGCGGACGCGCTGCGTCTGTGTGACGAAGGTCTGGCCATGGAAATCGATCCTGATGAGATCCTTGCCCCTGCACCTGATGGCACACCTGCAAGCGAAGATTTCGGTGACCTTTTGGTCGGCGATTGCTTTATCCCGCAGATCGTTTACTCCACCACCTTCGGCTATCGGACCGATATGGTGCCTGCTGGCGTAGAGCCACCAAACGACATTTGTGACGTGTTCGATCTGGAAACCTATCCAGGGATGCGGTCGCTTGAAAGCCGCCCCATCAACAACATGGAATGGGCGCTGATGTGCGATGGCGTTGCCAAAGAGGACATCTATGACGTTCTGGCAACCGAAGCAGGCCAAGAACAGGCCTTGGCCAAGCTCGACACGATCCGCGACAGCGTGATCTGGTGGAACGCAGGCGCAGATACACCACAGCTTCTGGCGGATGGCGAAGTGTTCATCGGCTCCACCTATAATGGCCGTCTGTTCTCTGCGATCGTTGAGCAGAACCAGCCGATCGGCATGATGTGGGATGCGCAGGTGTTTGACCTTGATGGTTGGATTATCCCAACAGGCCTTCCTGAAGACCGTCTCGCCCGCGTGCTTGACTTCGTCTATTTCGCAACCGACACGCAGCGTTTGGCAGATCAGGCCGCTTATATTTCCTATGGCCCTGCACGTGTATCCTCTGCGCCGCTGGTGGGCACCCATGCAGATCTTGGTATCGAAATGGCACCTCATATGCCAACCGATCCCAACAATGCGACCAACTCGATCCTCTACAACTTCGAGTTCTGGGCGGATTATCGCGATGATATTGATGCGAAATTCCAAGCATGGCTTGCGCAATAATTGCGTGATCTGACTTTGAGCGGGGCCGCGTGTGACGCGGCCCCCTTCCAAGGGGCCTGCCGCCGCCCGCTGTGACAGGGGCGCGCGACTATGCGTCAGGGTCCCATTTCCTAGTTTAGAATTCAAACGACTGGCAGGAACACAATGACCGATACGACCACCTCAGGCCCGATGCTTTCGGCAGATGGCGTGCCGCTCAAGAAAAGTCTTGCGCGTGCCCTGCGGCGTCAAAAACTGCGTGCGCTGATTTTGATCGCGCCCCTTTTGGCTTTTGTGGTGCTGACCTTCGTTGTGCCAATCGGCTCGATGCTGTTTCGCTCCGTTGAAAACCAGATTGTGTCTGGCACCCTGCCCAAAACGATCGAGGCTTTGGAGACATGGGAGGGTGAGGACGGAACCCTTCCCGACCAAGAGGTGTTCCAAGCCCTGTTTTTTGATATGTTCCGCGCGGCTGAGGCGAAAGAACACACCAAGCTTGGCTCCCGTCTGAATTACGAGCGCACGGGGTTTTCCTCCGTGTTTCGCACCACGGGCCGCAGCCTTGATGATATTGGCGAACCCTTTCAGGATTGGTTGGAAGACGCCGACCCAGCCTTTGCGGACGGTCTGACATGGTATGAGATGCTCTCGGGCACGGGCGGCGAAGACCTGATTGAGGACCGCCGCGCGATTTGGGCCAATATGGTGGGCGAGGGTTTCGCGGGTGATATCGGCTTTACCCTCTCGGGCGAGATGGCGGAATTGCTGCCGCAAACCGCCGCCGCCTATAGTGACTGGGCCATTTATACGGCGATTGTCGATGGCGATGTCGTGGCGGAAGAAGACCCATGGGAAACAGTCTATGCAGCACTTGCCCTTGATTTTGCACGCGATGGCGCCGTGTCCGCGCTTGTCGCCTATTCGGGCGCGGGGGCCGCACCGATTGCCAATGCGCTTGCCGCTTTGCCAAGCCTGCCCGAAATCGACTTTCGCGCCGCCTTTGTCGCGGAAAATGAGGGGTGGGGCGATACCGGCAATTGGCAGACCCTGAAAATCTACAGCCCTGACTACACCACCGGATATTTCCTGAATGCGATTGATATGAAAAAGGGCTTGGACGGTGCCATGGCGCGTCCTGAAAATCAGCAAATCTATGTCAAGCTGTTCATCCGCACGATGATCATGTCCTTGATCATCACAGGGTCCTGTATCCTTTTGGGCTATCCTGTGGCGTGGCTTTTGGCGAACCTGCCTGTGCGCAGCGCCAATGTTCTGATGATCCTTGTGTTGCTGCCGTTTTGGACATCGCTTTTGGTGCGTACCAGCGCATGGAAGGTGCTGTTGCAGCAGCAAGGGGTGATCAATAACATCCTTGTTTGGCTGGGTTTTGTGGATGATACAAACCGCCTGATCCTGATGAACAATTCAACGGGCACGATCATTGCGATGACGCATATCTTGCTGCCTTTCATGATCTTGCCGCTTTACTCGGTGATGAAGACGATCCCGCCCTCTTACCTGCGCGCTGCCAAAAGCCTTGGCGCCACCAATTGGACGGCGTTTTGGCGGGTGTATTTCCCGCAATCCATCCCGGGCATCGGGGCGGGGTCGATCCTCGTGTTTATTTTGGCCATCGGCTATTACATCACGCCCGAAATCGTGGGCGGCACGGATGGTGTCTTTATTTCGAACCGGATTGCGCATCATATTTCATCCTCGCTCAACTGGGGTTTGGCCGCTGCTTTGGGGTCCATCCTTCTGGTTTTGGTCTTGGCGCTTTACTGGCTCTATGATCGGATTGTGGGCATTGATAACGTGAAGCTGGGGGGCTGAGGGCATGGGCAATTCGTTGAAACTGACGTTGAAGCGCCCCTCCCTCTGGGGGTTCACCGCGCCGCTTACGGCCGCTTTGTCTGGGGTATTTGGCTATGTTGCGGGCACATCCTTTGGAAATCCGCTGATTGGCATTGGTGCAGGCGCGGTCATCGGGGCGGTCTTGGCCGCCGTTTTGCACCCGATGCCTGAAAAGCGTATGATGGCGCGACTTGGTGTGGTGGCGCTGTTCTTTGCAGCAGGGCTGTTTGCCACCAATTTGGGCGGCGGCATTGCTGCGGCAATTGTGGGGGCGGTGTTGTCGTGGTTCGTGTTTTGGATCGACACGGGCGATTACCGTAAGGGCGTGCCGATATACTACACCAGCACACAAACCCTGTGGCATAACAGCTTTCTGTTCCTCTGCGGTTTGATCTTTTTCTTCCTGATCGCGCCGCTGTTCCCGGTGATGTGGCTGTCTTTTAATGCGCAGAATTTCTTCACCTTTACGCCTGAAATGCTGGCCTTTGATCCAGATGGTTATTCGCTCAAGCATTACCGCGACTTTCTCACCACGGATGAGTGGATGCAGCCGTTGAAAAATTCGCTGATTATTGCCCCCATTGCGACCGTGATTTCCGTGACGCTTGGCACTTTGGCGGCGATTGGCCTGTCGCAATCCCATGTGCCTGGACGCCAGACCATCATGGCGATTTTGATTTCGCCCATGATCGTGCCCTTGATCATTTCCGCCACGGGGATGTTCTTTTTCTACGCCCCTCTTGGCAATTGGCTGGAATTGTCGCTTGGCCTGAACAAGGCCTTTGTGGGCTATGTGAAGGTGATCTTGGCCCATGCCGTTTTGGGTGTGCCTTTTGTCATCATCACCGTGACGGCCACGCTTGTCGGTTTTGATCGCTCGCTTACACGGGCGGCGGCCAATATGGGGGCAAACCCTGTCACCACGTTTTTCCGTGTGCAGATGCCGCTGATCCTGCCGGGTGTCATTTCGGGCGGACTGTTCGCCTTCATCACCTCCTTTGATGAGGTTGTGGTGGTGCTTTTTGTCGGCTCCGCACAGCAGCAAACCCTGCCTTGGCAAATGTTCACGGGTCTGCGCGAGCAGATCTCGCCCACCATTCTGGCGGCGGCCACGATCCTTGTGACCATTTCGATCCTGCTTTTGACCACGGTCGAACTTCTGCGCCGCAGGTCTGAACGGTTGCGGGGCCTTAGCCCAAGCTGAAGGTGGCACCATCAAACCATCAGGGCCGCATTGGATCGACCGATGCGGCCTTTTTTTTGATCCCGTATTGCGATAGATTTTATCAAAAGCGATAGGGAGTGCCTATGATACAGCGATTGGAAATGTTGCTTGCCTTGGCCAAAACCCAGCATTTTGGCCGCGCGGCGGAGGTTTTGGGAATGACCCAGCCCAGCCTGTCTTCGGGGATCAAACAGTTGGAAGACCAGCTTGGCGTTAAACTTGTGCAGCGGGGATCACGCTATGGTGGGCTGACACCAGAAGGACAGCGCGCGCTTGAATGGGCGCGCCGCATTGTGGCTGACAGCCGCCAGCTGCGCGAGGAAATGCGCTACAGCCGCGAGGGGTTGTCGGGGCATTTGCGTCTGGCGGTGATCCCAACGGCCCTGACCCAAGCCGCGCGTTTGGTCAGCCGCTTTTCAGCGGCGCATCCCAATGTCAGTTTTTCGATCCTGTCACGCTCATCCATCGAGATTTTGCAGCTGTTGGAAAACCTCGATGCGGATGCAGGGATCACCTATTTGGACAATGAGCCTTTGGGACGTATGGCCAGCGCGGGGCTGTATCACGAGGACTACGTGGTTCTGTGCCGCGGCGATCATGCGCTTGCCCCGCACACCGCCGTGCATTGGCGCGATCTAAAGGGGTTACCCCTCAGTTTGCTCACGCCCGATATGCAAAACCGCCGCATCCTCAACCGCAATTTTGCCGCATATGGTTTGGAGCCAAAAACCGTGGTCGAAAGCAATTCGACCATCGTTTTGGTCAGCCATGTGGTTGAGGCGGGTGCGGTTAGTGTGTTGCCGCAGTCCATGGCCGCTTTCTTGGCTGTGGGCCATGATTTGCGATTGATCCCCCTCAAAGGTGGGGTGCTGCGCCCTGAGGTGGGATTGATTGCGCCCCATCAAGACCCCTATACACCCGTTTTGCGCAGTTTGATCCGGAGCGCTGGGGAAATGGCGGCGGCGGCCTCTTGATAGGCATCTTCTATCAAACAACGAAATTTCGATATTGATTGCGACTTGATCCTCAGGCATCCCCAAATCATGGGCCCTGTTGGTTTTGGGGCTGTTTTTTGCCCAAGGATATGTGCCATGCCCCGTGATGTCAGTGATGCAAGCGATCCCGAAATTTCCGTGATTGTCATGCGGCACATCGGGCTGGAGGGGCCGCTTTTGCCGATCCTGCACGCGCTTCAGGCCGAATTCGGCTATATCCCTGATGCGGCGCGTCCGATCATATGCGATGCGCTCAACATCACCCGCGCCGAATTGCACGGTGTGATCAGCTTCTACCATGATTTTCGCAGCGCGCCTGCGGCCAAGCACAGCCTGAAAATTTGCCGTGCGGAGGCCTGTCAGGCGGTGGGCGGCAAGGCGCTGTCGGAACGGGTCTTGGCGATGCTGGGGCTGGATTGGGGGCAGACGCGCGCCGATGGCGCGCTGTCGGTCGAGCCTGTCTATTGCTTGGGTCTGTGCGCCTGCGCGCCTGCCGCCATGTTGGATGGCAAACTGATTGCCCGCGCCAGTGTTGAAAAAATCACCGATCGATTGGCGGGGGTGGGCCTATGAAAAAGATTTATGTCCCCCGCGATGCCGCTGCCAAAGCGCTTGGCGCGGATGAGGTGGCGGCGGCGCTTGCCACGGCCTTGGCGGCGCGCGGAGAAGAGGCGCAGATCATTCGCAACGGAAGCCGCGGGATGATCTGGTTGGAACCTTTGGTTGAGATCGAGGAAAACGGCATCCGTTTGGCCTATGGTCCGATTGCGGCGGATCAGGTGGATGATCTTCTATCGGGCAAGATCGACTGTCACGGCCCGGTTGAGGACATCCCGTTTTTTGCCAAACAAAACCGCCTGACATTTGCCCGCTGCGGTTTGATTGATCCATTAAGCCTTGACGATTACCGCGCTTTGGGGGCTTCAGTTTGCCCGCGCCGCAACCATGAGCGCGGCCGATATTATCGAGGAGGTTACGGCCTCCGGTCTGCGCGGTCGCGGTGGGGCGGGCTTTCCCACGGGGATCAAATGGAAGACGGTCTCCGAGGCGACAGGCCCGCAAAAATACATCGTGTGTAACGCGGACGAAGGGGATAGCGGCACATTCGCGGACCGTATGATCATGGAGGGTGATCCTTTTTGCCTCATCGAAGGGATGGCGATTGCGGGTCTTGCCACAGGGTCCACGCGCGGGTTTGTCTACATACGCTCTGAATATCCCGATGCGATTAAGGTGATGGCGCGCGCAACTGTGATCGCGCGTGCCGAAGGTGTCCTCGGTGCCGATGTTATGGGATCGGGCAAGGCCTTTGATCTTGAAATCCGTGTGGGCGCAGGGGCCTATGTCTGCGGTGAGGAGACATCGCTTTTGAACAGCCTTGAAGGCAAGCGCGGTGTTGTGCGTGCAAAGCCGCCGCTGCCCGCCTTGGAGGGGTTCATGGGGCGGCCAACAGTCGTGAACAATGTGCTGTCATTGGCCACGATTCCTGTGATTTTTGAGAAAGGTGCCGCACATTACGCCAGTTTCGGCTTGGGCCGTTCCAAAGGAACCATGCCAGTCCAAATCGCGGGCAATGTTGCACGCGGCGGGCTGTTTGAAACGGCCTTTGGGATGCCCTTGGGCGAATTGGTCAACGAGATTGCAGGCGGCACCGCCACGGGCCGCCCCGTCAAGGCGGTGCAGGTTGGCGGCCCTTTGGGGGCCTATATGCCGCCGTCCAAATTTGACACGCCCTTTGCCTATGAGGAATTTGACGGGCAGGGCGGACTGATTGGTCACGCGGGCGTGGTCGTCTTCGATGACAGTGCCGATATGGTGCAAATGGCGCGGTTTGCGATGGAGTTTTGCGCGGTGGAATCCTGTGGCAAATGCACGCCCTGCCGCATTGGTGCGGTGCGCGGTGTCGAAACCATCGACCGCATTGCGGCGGGGGATACCACAGCGATCCCGCTTTTGACCGATCTGTGCGAAACGATGAAAGATGGCTCGCTTTGCGCGCTGGGTGGGTTCACGCCTTACCCTGTCATGTCTGCGCTTCAGAATTTTCCAGATGAATTCGGAGCCACCCCTGCCACTCAGGCCGCGGAATAGAAGGAATTTGATCCATGAAAGATTTTATCATTCCATGGGATGACCGCGATATGGGAACGCCTGCGAAAGCGGGCGCGCCTGTCAGTCTGACGATTGATGGTGTGGCGGTTACTGTGCCAGCGGGCACAAGCGTGATGCGGGCGGCTGCCGAGGCGGGGTTGTCGATCCCCAAGCTATGCGCCACTGACAGCCTTGAGGCTTTTGGCTCATGCCGTTTGTGCGTGGTGGAGATTGAAGGGCGGCGTGGCACGCCTGCATCCTGCACGACACCTGTGGCCGAAGGCATGGTTGTGCATACCCAAAACGCCAAGCTGCACAAGCTGCGCCGTGGGGTGATGGAGCTGTATATCAGTGACCACCCGCTTGATTGTTTGACCTGTGCGGCCAATGGCGATTGCGAATTGCAGGATATGGCAGGCGCGGTTGGTTTGCGTGATGTGCGCTATAGTGCGCCTGAGGGGGGCAGTATCGCCAACCATTTCACCGCGCGTGACACCAATGGCGATATCAACCCTGAGTATTTGCCAAAGGATGAAAGCAACCCGTATTTCACCTATGACCCCTCCAAATGTATCGTCTGCAATCGCTGTGTGCGGGCCTGCGAGGAGGTGCAAGGCACATTCGCCCTGACCATCGAGGGGCGCGGGTTTGATGCCCGCGTATCGGCAGGCGGGCCGTTGGATGATTTCCTCAGCTCCGATTGTGTCTCTTGCGGCGCCTGCGTGCAGGCCTGCCCGACTGCGACTTTGCAGGAGAAATCGGTGATCGAATTGGGCACGCCGCAACGCTCGGTCGTGACCACCTGTGCTTATTGTGGGGTGGGCTGCTCCTTCAAGGCTGAATTGAATGGCGACCAATTGGTTCGGATGGTGCCCCATAAGCACGGCAAGGCCAATCGCGGGCATTCCTGCGTCAAGGGGCGCTTTGCCTATGGCTATGCCACCCATAAAGACCGTATTTTGAACCCAATGATCCGCGATGACATCTGCGAACCTTGGCGCGAAGTGTCATGGGAGGAGGCGCTTGGCTTTGCCGCGCAGAAACTGCGGGGCATTCAGGCAAAATATGG
>JAGYKZ010000045.1 GCA_018401385.1 Roseicyclus sp. | reverse complement strand
TCCATCGTGGCGGCGGAGCCTGTGAAGTCATCGCCCAAGAAGGCGATCAATGGCCCATCAGGCAGGGTCATTTGCGATAGGCCTCAAGCGCGCGGGCAAGCTCAGGATGGGTCGCGGCATGGGTGGCGGCTGGTATGCCCGCTCTGGCCGCGTCCCATGCTTGGCGCAGCGCGGCCACCCCTGCGCGTGGCCCGTCCGGATGTGCCATGATCCCGCCGCCTGCGGCATAGATGCAATCCGCGTGGCCAAGGTGGCGGTAGGTGTCGGGCGGTTGCAGCGCCGATTGGCCCGATGAAAAAACAGGCATCGGGATGCAGGGTGCATCTTCAAAAAGAGGGGTCAAAAGCGATTTTGCCGAAGCGATGACGCTTGAATCACTTTCGCTGAATTTGTTTTGCAAGCCGTTGACGTGCAAATGATCTGCCCCTGCCAAACGCCAGATTTTCGACCATGCGGCATAATCCCACCCCAACAGCGCGGCGCGGCTGAGATATCCCCAGCCGTTTCGATGTGCATGGATGGGCAGCGCGCAGTGCCGCGCGAGGGCCAGAAACCCCGCGATGCCAACAGAGTTAAGACTGACCATCACGCAAGTCGCGCCCTTTGACAGCGCATAGTCATGGCGCGCGCGCATCTGATCCACCTCGCCCGTTAGGTTGAAAGCATACATCACTTTTTTGCCTGTGCGATCTGCATGGGCGTTAATGACATCCATCACCGCGCTGACGCGCGCATCAAATGGGCAGGCGGGTCCATTGGCCTGCAATTCATCATCCTTGATGAAATCAATGCCCGCTTCGGCCAGCGTGCCTGCCACTTCCGCCGTTTGCTGCGGGTCAAGCCCGACAGAGGGTTTGATGATTGTGCCGATCAGCGGGCCATCTGCCACCCCTGCGAGTTTGCGCGTGCCGTCAATCCCGAATTTGGGGCCAGAATAGACATCGCCAAAGACACGAGGCAGGCGGATATCGAGAAGGCGCAGACCAGAGAATTGTGCCAACTCAAACAAATTTCCAGCAACGGTCGCCATTAGATTTGGCAGATCGGGGCCAATATTGTCCAAAGGCCAAGACAGCGTGACCTTTGCGCGGTGGTATCGTGCCCCTGTCATCCCACCCAAGAGGCTTGGGGCCTCGACCGTTTCAAGCGGAGTCAGGCGCGTTACCTGTGCGCCCGCGCGCGCCTGAAGTTCGGGCGTTTCACCCGGCACTTTGACGAAGGTTCCCGCGCTTTGTTCGCCGGCCATCACAGCGGCAGCGCGGGCAGGGTCGATGGGCGTTTCGATCAGGTAATCGGCCTCAAATCTATCGCTCATTGTGCATGATCCTGATGGTAAAGCGCATTGGCGCGCTCCAGATGCTCGCGCATGGCTTGGGCCGCTGCCGCGCCATCTTGTTTGGCGATCCCATCCAAAATCGCGCGATGCTCGGCCAAGGTTACAGGTTCCAGACCCAATTTATGGACCTGCTCTTTGTGAAAAGCGCTCATCCATGAAAACACGCCCTGCGTGAGCGTTTCGAAAATGGGGTTTCCCGAGATGGCAGAGATGCGGCGGTGAAATTGTCCGTCAATTTGCGTGAACAATGGCACATCACGCCGCGCGGCCGCCTGTGCACGCAGAAGCTGCTCCAGATCGTTCAGATCATCCACGCTGCGCCGTGCGGCGGCAATGCGCACCATCTCAACCTCCAATGCTGTGCGTGCTTCTTTGAGATGCTCAAGCGAAGATTGAGAATGGGTCAGAATATGGCGCATCGAAATGGCCAGTTGATCCACTAAGCCATCCAATGACGGGGTTGCAAGTCGGGGTTTGCCACCATGGCGAATGTCGATCACACCCTTATGCTGAAGGCTTTGCATGGCTTCGCGAATGGCGGGGCGGCCAATGCCGTAGCGCGCCATCAAGGCGCGCTCACTGGGCAGGGCATCGCCGGGCTTCAGATGATCCTCGCGGATCAGGGCCAAGAGGCGGTCTTCCACTTCATCTGACAGTTTCTTGGGGCGAATGGTCTCATTCGGATCGGTCATGCATTCACACGAATCTGGTATACTGGTCATACCAGTCTTGCAAAAAGAAGAGACCGTTGCAATCCCCTGCACGCGGATTGTTCAGCGATAGCTTTTCAGCCAATCAAGTGTCAGGTCGGTGTCGGTTTGGGGCTTATACTCCGCCCCCAATGGCTGCCGCCATCCCAGAGCATGGATATGGGCGAAGATATGGTCAAAATGCACCTCGCCATGATCTGGTGTGCCGCGATCGGGCACAGAGGCGAATTGGATATGACCGATATGCGGCAAAAGACGGCTCAGGCGATTGGTCAAATCACCCTCCATCAACTGCACATGATAGCAGTCGAACATCAGGCGCAAATTTGGGGCGTTTACCTCTTTGATGATGGAGACAGCCTGCGTGGTGGTTGAAAGGAAATAGCCCTTTGCATCATAATGATTGAGCGGCTCAATCAAAATGGTGATCCCCCGTTCAAGGGCCTGTGCGGTTGCATAACGCAGATTGGACATAAAGGTTCTGTGCGCGCTTTCGCCGCTGGCAAAACCTGCCATCACATGGACCGCGCCCGCACGGATGATGTGGGCGTAAGCGAGGGCTTGGTCAATCGCGGCGCGCGCCTCAGCTTCGCGATCGGGCAGGGCGGCCAATCCGTTTTCGCCAGCCGCAACATCGCCTCGGCTTGTGTTCAGGCCAAGCATCGCAAGCCCTGTTTCGTCTAAGGCGGCCTTTACGTCATTCGGATCATGGGCATAGGGCCAATGACATTCGACCGCATCGAACCCCGCCGCTTTGGCCGCGCGAATGGCGTCAGGCAAAGGACGGTCCGCCCAGAGAAAGCCCAAATTTGCGGAAAAACGCATCAATCCCACTCCACCTCGAATTTTGTCACCACATCGCGCACCTGTTCAGGCGATAGGGTTTTCGGATCAAAGCCGCGCATCAGGATTGCAAGCTTGGCTGTGTCCTCCAATTCCTCGATGGCGTTGCAGGCCGCCTCGACATCTTTACCTGCGACCACTGGTCCGTGATTGGCCAGCAAAACCGCGCTGCGCTTGCCGCTCAAACTGCGCAAGGCTTCGCCCATGGCCGCATCGCCTGGCATGAAGAAGGGCAACAGCTTGACCTTGCCCAGTTTCATAATCGCGTAAGGGGTCAGGGGGGGCAACACATTGTCAGGGTCGATCTCAGGCATCATGGACCACGCCACCGAATGGCAGGAATGCAAATGCACCACCGCGCCCGCGGATTTGCGTGTCTCATAAAAGGCGCTGTGAAGCGGCATTTCTTTGGTTGGTTTTAGCCCTGCGATATGCTGGCCCGACCCATCAAAACGGGACAATTCCGCTGGATCAAGCCGACCAAAAGAACTGCCTGTTGGGGAAACCAAAAGACCGCCATCCTCGGTGCGCGCCGAGATATTTCCCGTAGACCCCCCTGTCAGGCCACGATCGAACATGGATTTTGCCAAGAGACATATTTGCTCGCGCAATTTGGTTTCAGAACTCATGCGTCCTCCAATTTCGTGAAAGCATCGCTGAAAAAACTTTCTGCGCCAAAATTGCCTGATTTAAGGGTAAGGGCGATTTCCTGCCCTTCGGATGTGCAAAAACACCATGGCACGCCTGCGGCGATCTCCGGCCCGATATCAAGCCTGTCGACCCCCAAGGCCTTGGTGACCGCACCCGAGGTTTCCCCGCCCGCGACCACAATCCGCCGCGCACCTTGATTCCGCGCGGCAATGGCCAAATCTGCAAGCGCCGCCTCAACCAGCGCGCCTGCCTCAGCCCTGCCCAATTGAACCTGTGCGGCGCGCACGGCATCGGGTGTTGCGGTCGCATAGATCAGTGGCCGTGCGGCGAGATCTTGTGCAGCAAGCCAATCCATGGCGGGTTGCAGGCCCCGTGCCTTTAGGATCAGTGGATCCAGATGAAAACTGGGCCGTCCTTGGGCCTGATAGCGCGCAACCTGTGCATTTGTCATCGTAGAACAACTGCCAGAAAGCACGACCCCTTCGGACGCGATAGCGCGGGATTGGGTTTCTTTCTCATGCGCCGTCAGAAGTCCGCGAGCGGCATAAATCTGTGGGATCGGCAATCCCGCCAGAGCCGCCCGTCAAAAAACGCATATCGGCACGGGCCTCGGTGATCCGGGTGAGATCGGCGTTTCAACCGCGTCCATCACGATATGCACCGCCTTCTTTGGCCAGGTCTGCAAGGTCTTTTGAATGGCGGCGGCCCCTTCCGCCGCCGTCAACCGGTCAATCAAACCAACCCGTGCTGTGACCTGCGGCTGCAAAAAGGCGCATCAAATTACTGTCGCGCATCGGTGTCAGCGGGTGGTCCTTCATGGGGCTTTCACTCAGCGGCGCTGGCCCACGAACAGATTGCCCATGAAAATTGCACGGCCATTTTCGGGGAATGCGGGGCAATAAATGGTCTGCGTGACGTCCAGATCGGCCATGATCGCCTCGGCCACAGGCCCGATATTGCCTTCGGCGGTCGAGTCGAAGGTTGAGCAATATTTCCAGAAATACTGCTGCGCGCCCGCGCGCGTCAGCCATGCCAAGGCCGCGCGCGCCTGCGCCACGGCATCTGCCACAGGTTCGGTGCGGATTTTCAGGGCGATCACCTCGAACGGGCTGGTGTCGTCAGGCGGCGCATCAGGCACCCCAATGCGCAAGGAGACGGGATAACCGCTGCGCGCCAAAAGACCCGCAAGATCGGTGGCGCCCGTGAAATCATCTGCAATCGCACCAAACAGCGTAGCCATGAGTTACGCCCCTTCGGGCAGGGTCAAACCTGCGGCTTTGGCGTAGATCTTGGCGAGGGCCGCGTCATCCTCAGCCCCAAGCCCCGCCTCAGCCGCTGCGCGAAATTGCGCCAAAGCGGTTTCGGTAATGGGCGCAGCAAAGCCCATGGTTTGGGCGATATCCAAGACAATCCCCAAATCCTTGGGCCAGATATTGATTGTGCTGCGGGGTGAATAATCGCCCTCGATAATGTGAGGTGCTCGGTTTTCCAGCATCCAACTGGTGCCTGCGCTTTGCGAAACCACCTCCAGAAACCGCGCGGGTGAAATACCTTGGGCAAGCGCAAAGGTGATCGCCTCGGCCATAGAGGCGATGTGAATGCCCGCCAACATTTGGTTTGTGGCCTTCATCGCGGACCCTGCACCCGCACGCTCACCCATTTCAAAGACTTTTGCGGAGATGGCATCAAGCGCGGGCTTTGCCGCCTCAAAGGCTGCCTTGCGGCCTGATGCCATAATCGTCAATTCGCCTGATGCGGCTTTGATTGCGCCGCCCGATATGGGAGCATCCAAATACTGCAGCCCCGCGCTTTCTGCGCGTGCCTCCATATCGACGGCGAAAGCAGGGGGAATTGTGGCGCAAGACAGGATCACAGCCCCACTGCGCAGCTTGGGCGCGATACCTTCGGGGCCAAAGAGCACGGCCTCGGTTTGTGCGGCATTCAACACCACCACAACCAGCGCGTCCAATTCCCCCGCATGGTCCTGCAAGGCGCTTTGTGCAGCGCCCGCGCCTTGGAGGCGCGCCACCGCATCGGGGTTGATATCATGCCCCCAAACCCGATGGCCCGCCTTGATCAGGTTCTGTGCCATACCATAGCCCATGGACCCCAATCCGATTATGCCGATATTTTGCATCGCTTCGCCCCTTCTGCCGTGCGCGGGTGCCGTGATCGCGCTTGTGGTTGTTCTCCTCTTCACATAGCGTTATCGCTTGGGTATCACAAGTTTGGTATACCAAAATTTCAGGGCATCGGCCTTGTTGTGGAAGGGAGCGTGTATGTCTGATTTGCAATTTGCTCAAAGCCTGTCGCGTTTGGGCACGGAGTCCGCCTTCATGGTTTTGGCCCGCGCGCAAGCCTTGGCGGCTGAAGGACACGATATTATCAATTTGGGCATCGGCCAGCCCGATTTCCGCACCCCTGAGCATATCGTGGAGGCGGGGATCAAGGCACTGCGCGATGGCCATCACGGCTACACCCCTGCCAATGGCCTGCCTGCGCTGCGCGAAGCGGTGGCCGCAGATTTGCACCGCCGCCATGGGGTTGAGGTGAACCCCGATTGCGTGGTTGCCGTCCCCGGGGGCAAGCCCACCATGTTTTTTGCGGTGATGATGTTTGGCGAACCTGGTGCCGAGATCATGTATCCCAATCCTGGCTTTCCGATTTACGAATCCGTCATCCGCTATTCAGGCGCGACCCCTGTGCCGATTGCGCTGCGCGAGGAGAACGGGTTTTCCTTTTCAGCTGAGGAGGTTTTGGCGCAGATCACGCCTAAGACGCGGTTGATCATCATCAACTCACCCGCAAACCCCACGGGCGGCGTGACCCCGAAAGAGGAAATCGACAAGCTTGTTGCTGGATTGTTAGATCATCCCAAAGTTGCGCTGATGTCAGATGAGATCTATTCCAATATGCTGTATGGCGGGCGTAAGCATATCTCGCTTCTGCAATATCCCGAAATTCGGGACCGGTTGATCATGCTGGATGGGTGGTCAAAAACCTATGCGATGACAGGGTGGCGCTTGGGCTATGCCGTCTGGCCCGAGGCCTGTGTGCCTCATGTGACGCGGCTGTGCATCAATGATCATTCCTGTGTGAATGCCGCTACGCAATTTGCAGGCATTGCGGCGCTCAATGGCCCGCAAGATGCCGTGCGCGAGATGGTGGCCCAATTTGATGCGCGCCGACAAGTGATCGTTGAGGGATTGAACAAGCTCAAAGGCGTGACCTGCACCGATGCGGCGGGTGCGTTTTACGCCTTCCAAACATCACGGGCACAGGCATGAGCGCCGTTGAGGCCGAACCTGTTCCTAAGCGAGGCGGGCGTGGCCACGGTGGCGGGCACAAGTTTTGGCGCGATTGGCGAGGGCTATGTGCGCTTTTCCTACGCCAATTCCACCGAGAATATCCTTGAGGCGCTCGATCGCATCGCGAAGGTGTTGTGAGCGGTTAAAGGCGCGCGAGGACATCCTCCTGCGCGGCCTTTTTCATGATCCAGGTGCGGCGGCGCAATGCGCGCCGCTTGCGGCTTGGCCTGAGCCAAGCGCCAGCAGTGCGGGCGCGCGGAATGGATCGAGCGGTGCGCTGTGGCTGAGGTCAAAGACCAAAAGAGCCACGATCACCACGACCAAAGCAATCACCCCATGTGTGCGGGACAGGGTCATGTGCGGGCCTCCAATTGTAGCAGAGGGCGCAGACGTACACCGATGATGGATCCTGCAAAGGCCGCGACAAACCAAACCCATCCATGCAGGCTGCCCGTGGAGATGCCGCTGAAGAACGCGCCCACATTGCATCCAAAGGCAAGTCGCGAGGAATAGCCGAGCGCAAGTCCTGCAAGGATCGTAGCCGCCCATGCCAGTGCAGGCAGGTGCGGGATTGGCTGCGACAGGCCCGCGCGCCACGCAGCCACGATGAATGCGCCTCCAATCAGACCAAGATTGGTCAGGGAGGTGACATCGGTCAAAAGGCTTTGTGCGATGCGTTCGGCATGGGCAGCACTGCCCCAAAAGGGATTGGCCGCGAGATCAGCACCTGCGGCGCTGGCTCCTTTGGCGATCCACAGACCTAAGCCATAGACCACGCCCCAAGGCTGACCCGCCACTACCAGATTGCCAAGTGCCAAGAGCGCGACCAATAGGGCCGCAATCACGAGGCGGCGTGGCAAGCGGCGATTGTGGCGATCCGCCAAAATCCAGACGAAGGCCGCAATGAGGCCCAGACCCGCGAATGTCAGCCCCAGGCCCGCGCCACCTTCAAGCGTGGCAAGGGGCAATGTGCCCAGCGATGTCCACCAGTTGAGATGTGCTGCGCCCAGAAAGCTGCCGATGGCAAAGAAGGGTAAAGCGACCAAGGCCACTGGATTGCCGCTGCCTGCATTAACCAATGTGCCAGAGCCACAGCCAAGCACCACTTGCATGGCGATGCCGAAGACAAAAGCGCCGCCCACCATGGCAAAGCCGATGGGTGCGTGCGCACCGATCAATTCGCCCGAATGGGTGGCCAAAAGCGGGAACGCAACCGCGGCCACCAAGGCGATGGCCAAAAGCTGTGCAAAGATGCCCGATGGGTCGCGCCGCAAGATCATGGCACGCCATGGCCCTGCGAAGCCGAAGCGCAGCCCTTCAAGGGTCGCGCCGAGCGCAAGGCCGATCAGCAACAGCAATCCAAACCGCGCACCTGCAGCAGCGGCGAGGGCCAAAACAAGGGTAATCGCCGCAAGCAGAAGCGCGATACGCCCCCAGACGCGGTTGCGCTGGGGGCGGTGTTCTGTGCTTTCACGGTCGTCATGGGCCAAATGGGCCATCATGCCACTCCTTAGAAGACGGATTTGATCTGGTTCCACAGGTTGCGAATGGGTCCAGGCACATTGGCCATATCATAGCCCGCATTGGACCAGCCGACCATGGATTCGGGGTAGAGTTTTACATTCTCAATTCCCGCCAATTCCGACAAGGCGAACCAGTTGGTTGCGGCCCAATGACCCGTGTTGCAGAAGGAAACCAAGGTTTCTGCCTCGTTGAACCCTTGCGCATCGGCCAAGGCACGCGCGGCTTCGGCATCCACAATGGCGGGACCATTGTCAAACCAGCTGCTGTGCACGAAATATTGCGACTGTGGCAGCGTTCCGGGACGGGCAGCGGCAGGGGGGCTTTGATCGCCGTTCCAGAAGCTTTCGGGGCGTGCATCCAGCAAGAGACCATTGCTCCCGCCTGCGATCACGGTTTGGATGTGCTCGGCTGTGGCTGTCCACTGGTCAGACAGCGCGACCGTGATCATGCTTGGGGTGGCTGTTGTGGCCTCGGTCGATAGCTCCAGACCTGCCCCCTGCCAGGCTGCCACGCCACCGTTCAGGATTGAGAGGTTCTGAAAGCCCGCTGATTTCAGGGTCCAATAGACACGCGCCGCCGCACCGAAATCGGTTTCATTTGCACCTTGATGGGCAATCACGACCGATTGACCCTGCCGCAAGCCCAGCTCGCGGAACAGGTTTGTCAGGTTTTCCGCGCTCGGCAATGCGCCTGGATTTTCCGAAGGGCCACGGAAGCGGCCATAGGGGGCATTGATCGCGCCAGGGATATGTCCCGCGCTGTAGGTGTTTACGTTCTCTTGACCTTCGGGCGCAGCAGTCGCGCGAATGTCCAAGATGACGGGCGCATTCGCGCCAAGGTTTGCGTTTAACTCAGCAGGGGTGACCAAGGGGCCAAACTGCGCTGCTGCGACATTGGCCATCAGCACAAGCGCTGCAACTGCATAGGACAGAAGTTTCATTTCACGCCTCGATTTTGGGTTGGAGGGACGGTTATGATTGCGCATGTGGCGCAGGGCCTGGCCGTTGACAAGGGGCGAGTGATCCCAATGGGTCGTGCTTATGCGGCGAATATTCCGCTTCTATCCCGGCGATGGAATTCTTGTTTGTTGAGCGGTTAATTGGAGAAAATTCGTTCCGCCAAATTGCTGTGTTGAGAATATTTTTGTTCTTATTTGGCCTATTGAGAGGATTGCCAGAACATTTGATCTGCTCTGATGTCTCTGCGGGGTATGATGGCCAGCTGTGCCAGAGGCGATAATTCTAGTGGACCACAGGCCCGATGCAGCTTTAAGCTGAAACGTGTTTCTGTTTTCGGGAGAGTGATATGACACCTTTTATGAAAAGCCTCACAGAGCGCCCGTGCCACACGGTGACCTCCAATGCGCCCCTGTCCGAGGTGATACAGGTTTTGACCGAACATAATATCGGTGCGGTTGTAGTTGAAAACGGCGCAGGCGGTGTTGCGGGGATCATATCGGAGCGGGATATCGTGCGGCAAATGTCAAAGACAGCGGATATTGGTGATTTGGCAGCGGCCGATATCATGACCCGGGATGTTGTGACGGTGACACCTGCAACCCTCTCGTCCGAGATGATGCAAATCATGTCTGACCACAATTGCCGCCACCTGCCGATTATGGCGGATGGAAAACTGGTCGGCGTGGTCTCGAACAGGGATGTGATGAACAGAACCCTCGAAAAATATAAAAACGAGGCCGAGGCGATGCGCGCCTTTATTAATTCTTGATGCGGGTTCAACCCTCGCGTGAATTTTTCCACAGACCAAGGGTTGGACCAGATCTTATTCATCCATAGACCAAGCCACCATCCACAATCAGATTTTGGCCTGTGATCGCGCGCGCCCATGGGCTTGCGAAGAACAAGACCGCATCAGCTGCTTCGTCTGGCGTGGTGACGCGGCGCAGCGGGGTGGCGTTGGCGATTAAATCAAAGACGGCGTCAGGGGTAGCGGAACTGGCATCGGTGCTGCGCAGCAAGCCCCCAGATACCATGTTGACCGTGATCCCCTTTGGCCCAAGTTCCGCCGCCGCAGTGCGGGTCAGGGCCAAAAGCGCGGCTTTGGCGGATGTATAATCGTGATAGGGCACCACTGGATTTTGCACCAGATTTGTGCCGATTGTGATGATGCGACCAAAGCCCATGGCCTCCATTGCAGGCATCACGGCTTGGATCACATTCAACGCCCCCAGTACGGACGTTTCATGCTGGGCCTTGATTTCGTCAGCGGAAAGCTGCGCCAGCGTGCTGCGTGCATCGCCGTTGAAACTGTAATCTGCCAAGGCATTGTGAACCAAGGTCGTGATCGGCCCGACCTGCGCGACCATAGAGGCGACTTCATCGCGATTGAGGACATCCGCCTGAATTGCGAGGGCACGGTCCCCAAGCGTGGCGGCCAAGGCTTCGGCGGCTGCTTTGCTGTTTCGGTAATTGATCAAAACGCGGGCGCCTTCGCGCACAAAGGCCTTTGCAATGGCCGCGCCAAAACCGCGTCCTGCGCCCGTGATCAAGACAGTTTGGTCGTGAAGGGGTTTGCTCATGAGTGTTGCTTCCACAGTTGGTTGAAATGATGAATCGGCCCGTGCCCATGGCCGACTTCCAGGTGATTGGCGGTTGCGATTGCCTCTGTGACAAAGGATTTCGCCAGGTGCGCGGCGGCCTCGATGCTGTGTCCCTGCGACAGCTGCGCCGCCAATGCGGAGGAGAGGGAGCAGCCGGTTCCATGGGTGTTTTTTGTGACCGTTCGGGGCGTTTCAAACCAATGAACTTCCCCTTGGACCATCAGCACGTCTGGACTGTTGGCCTCGCTTAAATGCCCGCCCTTGATCAAAGCGGCTTGCGGCCCCAGCGCTGTGACTTCTGCGGCCTGCGTGACCATCTCGGCCCGCGTTGTTGCCTCGGGCCTGCCAACCAGCTTGGCGGCTTCGGGCAAGTTTGGCGTGACAACCGTTGCCATCGGCAGCAGCAACTGGCGGATTGCCTCCATCGCATTTTCCGCAATCAGGGGCGCGCCGCCTTTGGCCATCATCACAGGGTCAAGCACAATGGGAAGATCACCGTGATCTGCCAGTGCTTGGGCAATGGCCGCAGCAATCTCGGCGGTGCCCACCATGCCAATTTTCACCGCATCAACCCTGATGTCAGAAAACACCGCTTCAATCTGCGCACGCACGAAAGCGGGTGGCATCAATTCCACAGCGGTCACACCTTGGGTGTTTTGAACCGTCAATGCAGTGATGGCCGCCATTCCATAGACCTTATTGGCCGAAAAAGCCTTGAGATCAGCTTGTATCCCCGCGCCGCCTGAGGGGTCCGATCCCGCGATGCTTAGGACATTTTTAACCATCCCTTTCGCCTCCCATGGCCGCAATAAGCTGGCGCGCGGATCGTTCTGGATCGGGTTGCCCGCATATTGCTGAGACAACGGCAACTCCCGCACAGCCCGCCTCGATTGCGCTCTGTGCGTGGTGCACCTTCAGTCCGCCAATCGCGACATTGGGCAGGCGTGTCATGCGCGCCATCTCGGCAACGGCAGCGTTGAATGCGGCGACGGTTCGCGCGCG
>JAGYKZ010000044.1 GCA_018401385.1 Roseicyclus sp. | reverse complement strand
CGGGTGCGCGAGGGCATTTCACACGTGTTTGACACCAACCCGTTGATGATGCCACGCGGGCCGCTGCTCAAACCTGTGACCGACCATTTGCCCCGCGCGCTCGACTTGGGGGAGCGGGGTATGGTCGCGGGGCTGTCGCGGGCGCTCTCGCGGGTCGCGCCTGAACTGACATGGGAATATGGCTATGAGAAAGTGCCCAAAACCCTGGCGCAGAAATATGCCTATTGTGAAATTCTTGGCCCACGCGGCCCAATCCATTCCGAAAAGATGATCTTGGGCTTCGTGCTGTTTGCGCCGCGCACCACCTATCCGCAGCACAGCCATGCCGAGATCGAAGAAAGCTATATCTCGGTCGCGGGGGATTGGTCGGAAAACGAAGTGGCCGTCCATGCGCCAGGCTCGCTCATCCTCAACCGTCCGGGCGATGAACATCGGATCACCACCGCCGATCTTGACCCCTGCCTTCTGGCCTATGCGTGGCTGGGACCAGAAGCAAAGCTGACGGAACCCAGTATGAAACTATCGGCCACCCGCAAGGCCCGCATTCAAAGCGGCATCTAACCGCCCCATTTGATCACCTTGCCAGTTACACCCTGCCAATCCCCCACACCCAGAACACGGGCGGGATTGGTGGGCGGCGGCATCTCCACCCCTTTGAGGTGGTGAAACCCAAAGCGGCTGTAATAGGGCGCATCCCCGACCAACATGGTGCGCGGCCAGTGCAAGGCCTCAGCACGCCGCAGCCCTTCACGGATCAGCAACCCGCCCAATCCTTCGCCCTGACGGGTGGGGTGAACGGCAATTGGCCCAAGCAGCAGCGCCTCCTTTTGGCCAACCCGCACGGGCCAAAAGCGAATGGCCCCGTCGATCGCACCATAGTCATCGCGCGCAATCAGGCACAGCCCATCAACGGGCGGCACGCCATCGCGCAGACGATAAGAACTCAGGGCCGTGCGCCCGGGCGCAAAGCACAGATCGAAAAGCGCTTCGACCTCCCACCAGTCATTTGGCTGCTCTTTGGCGATATCGACCATTGGCTGCTCATGTAATGCCTCTGGCAAAATGCCTAGCACGGCGCTAGCTCAAAGCCAAACCGAAGAAGCAGAAGGCGCGCGGCAATGTTCTATATACCCAGCGAGGGGCATCCCCTGCCCCA
Organism: Roseicyclus sp.; assembly: GCA_018401385.1. Taxonomy (GTDB): domain Bacteria; phylum Pseudomonadota; class Alphaproteobacteria; order Rhodobacterales; family Rhodobacteraceae; genus M30B80. Next base: position 11,074 of record JAGYKZ010000044.1, on the reverse strand, counting down.
TAATCCGTTCAACGCCATGGTCGCGCCCCGCCCGATTGGATGGATCTCGACACGCGGGGCAGATGGCAAAGACAACCTCGCCCCGTATTCCTTCTTCAACGCGGTCGCCTATGTGCCGCCGCAAGTGATGTTTGCCTCCACCTCCGCCAAGGCGGATCGCGGCGACACCAAGGACAGCGTGGCCAATATCCGCGACACAGGCGTGTTTTGCGTCAACCTTGTGAGCTATGAGATGCGCGATGCGATGAACCAAAGCGCGGGCCTTTGGCCGCGCGATGTGGATGAATTCAGCCATGCCCAAATCGGTCGAAGCGCGTGTCAGACAATCGCAGCGGCGCGTGTCACCCATGCGCCGGCGAGTTTGGAATGTAAAATGATCCAAATCATCACCCTGAAGGGCGAACATAACTTTGCCGTCTTTGGCGAAGTGACAGGCGTGCATATCCGCCCAGATTGCCTGAATGACGGCCGTTTTGACATCACCCGTGCGGGTTTGATTTCGCGGCTTGGCTATCAGGATTATGCGCAGATAGGTGAAATTTTCAGCATGACGCGGCCTGACTAAGCTCAATTTCCAATTCGCGGGTTCCCTTCCCCCCGCCGCTTGCGATATTGCGCGCATGGATTTGGAACCAACCCATGGAGGGGCAGGATGACAGAACGCGTGATTGGCGTGATCGGTGGCTCGGGCGTCTATGAGATAGACGGGCTTGAGGGTGCAAAATGGGTTGAGGTGAACAGCCCCTTTGGCGCGCCTTCAGACGCGATCCTGACAGGACGTCTTGATGGGGTCCGCATGGCCTTCTTGCCGCGTCATGGGCGCGGCCATGTTCATAGCCCGACAACCGTGCCATATCGCGCCAATATTGACGCGCTAAAACGCCTTGGCGTGACTGATTTGATCTCCGTTTCCGCTTGCGGATCATTCCACGAGGAATTGGCCCCCGGCGATTTCGTTTTGGTCGATCAATTCATCGACCGCACTTTCGCGCGCGAGAAATCCTTTTTCGGGGCAGGTCTTGTCGCCCATGTCAGTGTGGCCCATCCGACCTGTGCCGATCTGGGTGCGAAACTGGCAGAGGCCGCAAAGGGCAGTGGGGCAACCTTGCATCGGGGCGGCACCTATCTGGCGATGGAAGGCCCGCAATTTTCCACCCTCGCGGAATCGCTGATGTATCGCAATGAATGGAAGGCCGATGTCATCGGCATGACCAATATGCCTGAAGCGAAATTGGCCCGCGAGGCCGAGATATGCTACGCCCCAATTGCCATGATCACCGATTACGACAGCTGGCATAGCGATCACGGTGCGGTTGATATCACCGAGATTATTAAAACCTTGACCGGCAATGCCGAGAATGCGCGCAAGACCATTGCCGCCCTGCCCGCCCTTTTGGGGGGCGCGCGCAGCCCCTGCCCCTGTGGCTGCGACCGCGCGTTGGATCATGCCATTATGACCGCCCCTGACAAGCGGGATGCCGCGATGATTGCCAAGCTTGACGCGGTTGCGGGCCGCGTGCTCTAACCCCGCCGCCCGACATGGAGAGACGCAATGACGCCCCATAAAACCGTTCAAGATTACATCCGCACCATCCCAGATTTCCCGCATGAGGGGATCTTGTTCCGCGATGTGACCACCCTTTTCGCCGATCCGCGCGGCTTTCGGCTGGCGGTGGATCAATTATTGGCGCCCTATGTTGGCCAAAAAATCGACAAGGTCGCAGGGCTGGAAGCGCGCGGGTTTATCCTGGGCGGTGCCGTGGCGCATCAATTAGGAAAAGGTTTCGTGCCGATCCGCAAAAAAGGCAAGTTGCCAGCCGCCACGATCAGCGAGGATTACGCGCTGGAATACGGCACGGCCACGGTCGAAATCCATGATGATGCGTTCGAAGCGGGGGAGCGGGTCTTGTTGGTCGATGACCTATTGGCCACAGGCGGGACCGCGCGGGCGGGTATCCATCTGATCAGGCGGCTTGGCGCGCAGGTGACAGGCTGCGCCTTTGTGATTGATTTGCCCGAGGTGGGGCGCGCGAAATTGGAAGACATGGGGCAAACCGTGCACGCGCTGTGCCAGTTTGACGGCCTCTAATTTGTCACAAGGCTTCACCAGTTTTTAACGCCTCATGCGTTAATGCAAGACCATCCGCCTGCACGTGCGGATATGTTGCTTGCTAACAAAACGGTCGCCTCGCCCAATCTGGGCGGGGCGCTTTCACGTCTGAGCCTCATGATCGGCGCGGGCGCTTGCGGGGGGCACAACTTTCCTCTAGTCAGAACCGCGTGGCCGCTTGCTGGAACTGGTAGACAGACCGGACTTAAAATCCGAGGCTTTCGGGCGTGTGGGTTCGAGTCCCACAGCGGCCACCATCCTCCCCCTCAAAAAACGCGCCCGAAGGGGGCGCGTCTTGTGTGTCTTTAGAAATGGTCTGGATCAGGCAGCTTCGGCTTGATTGCGGCGTTCGCTTTCTTCGCGGCTCAACGCAACCGAGGTGCGAACACCCGATGACACAAATTTCATCAAGCCTTGCACGACACGCTCATTGGGATCGATGCCCGCACAGCTGAGAACTTCGCGCCCATCACGGGAGCGCGCCCAGCGTGCGATCTGCTCAGGCCCGTTGCCGAATTTCTTGTCATCGGCGATTGCATCATCCAGCGCAGCCAGAACAACAGCAGCAAAAAGTTTGCGTGCGCGTTGACCTTGCTCGTAATTGAAGGCAGTGCCATCAACGAAATCTCGCATTTCGTCGTCCTTTTATTTTTTGCTCTTGCGTTTTGCGGCGTGGCGACCCTTATGCACATCTTCTGAGCGATTCTGGTATGCGAATATTGCATACCTCATATGCGTAAACCGCAAGTCTCGCTTTTTATGCTGCGCGGCGCTTGTGTATTGCCACCCTGATATCGCCTAGATATAGGGAGCATTAAACAATCATCAAGGTTTGCTAGGGTTTACAAAATGCCTAAAATCAACGGCAATGAAATTCGTCCCGGAAATGTCTTGGAGCATAATGGTGGTCTGTGGGCCGCTGTGAAAGTGGATCATGTGAAACCAGGGAAGGGCGGCGCATTTGCACAGGTTGAGATGCGCAACCTGCGCAATGGCACGAAATTGAACGAACGGTTTCGGTCTGCCGACAAGGTCGAGCGCGTGCGCTTGGAGCAAAAAGACCAACAATTCCTCTACGAACAAGATGGGATGTTGGTGTTCATGGATGCTGAAACCTATGAGCAGATCGAATTGCCGGCCGAGTTGTTGGGCGAGCGCCGCCCCTTCCTGCAAGACGGTATGACCATCGTTGTGGAATTCCACGAAAGCGAAGCGCTGAACGCAACCCTACCACAGAAAGTGACCTGCACAGTGGTCGAGACGGAACCTGTCGTGAAAGGCCAGACCGCCGCCAACAGCTTCAAGCCCGCCATTCTCGACAATGGCGTAAAGGTGATGGTCCCGCCCTTCGTGGGTCAAGATGAGATGATCATCGTCAACACGGAAACAATGGAATATTCCGAACGCGCCTAAGCCCATCAGACAGATGTGAGGCCATGCCCCGCACGGGCCTGTGCGGGGTATTTTATTTTGTCCACGGGTTCTGTCCGCGCGGCTTTCGCGTCACACGGGGAATGCGGGGCACACGGGTCACGGCGGGCGGCGCATTTTTCGCACGCTGCACCTTTGGGATCGCCGTTTGCGCAAACCGATACCGCGCCTCATCATGCGGCGGATGCCCTGCTGTCCGTGCCCAAAACGCTTGAGCGCCAAGACGAATCCAAACTGGCAATATCAAGGCAAAGCCCGCGATAAACCCACCCGCGTGGGCCCAATAGGCGACACCGCCACCCGCGGCATCCATCGACACGCCGTTGAACAATTGCAGGCCAAACCACAGCCCCAGCATCACCCAAGCAGGCACAGTGAAGATTTTGAAAAAGATGATGAAGATGAAAAGAATGTCGATTTTCGCGCGCGGAAACAGCAGCAAATACCCCCCCATCACACCTGCAATCGCACCAGATGCGCCGACCATCGGAACGGTTGAGGACGGGTCAGATAGGATTTGCCCAAATCCCGCCGCCAGCCCCGAGGCCAAATAGAAGGCCAAAAAGCCAAAATGCCCCAGTTGGTCTTCAAGATTATCTCCGAAAATCCATAAAAACAGCATATTTCCAATCAAATGCATCCAGCCGCCATGCAAAAACATCGAGGTCAACAGCGTATGCGGGTCTGCACCGCGCAACACCTGGTTTGGCACCAGTGCCCAGCTGTCAAAGAACCGCATCAAACCCGCTTGGGTGGCGGACAGCTCTGGGTAATAGCCAAGGAAAATCACCACATTCGCCACGATAAGCGCAATGGTGACAATTGGCCTGCGGGACGAGGGGTTATGATCGCGAATGGGAAACATTGTGCATCCATCTTGGCGGGATGGGCATCAAGGTCAAGCCTGCTTAATCCAATTTCTCCGCCGCAAGAATAAGTCGAATTTCGCGGCGCACCAATTTGCGCAGATTGCTTGTAATGCGTTGACCCAAATCGCCCTGCAATTCCTCGCGCACGATACGCGCGACAAGCGCCCGCAGCGCTGCGTCATCATGGTCGGACAGACGGCTCCGATCAGATTGGGGCGTCCCAAATTGCAGGTTTTCATCATGGCCCAAATCATCCACATCTTCATCGACAGCGCCGTCTTGCGCAGCATCCGTGTTCATGTCCTCGGGCGCGGGCGGAGTGCTGTCCGCCTGTGGCGGGGTTGATTTTGCGGCGCGCAACGGTGGAGGGGGGGCCGTAAAGAGCGTGAGTGTCTCGACCTCCTCATCATAATCGTCTGGCATCGCAATCGCGTCTGAGACGAAGGATTCTTCCGCTGCGGGGGGCGTTTCAGATGGCGCAGGCGCTTCCTTCGGGCAGCTGCGGCGGGAGGCACGGCGCAGGGCGCAGGCGGGTTTGGCTGCAAATCGGGATGCGGGTGCGTTTCGGCAGATGTGTTGCGCAGGCCGTGCGCGGCGGCCGCCAGCGCCGCACCCAGCGCATCAATGCCCGCATCGGGCGAACTGGCCGCTTTGTCTTCCGCAAAATCAACCAAATGATCCCCCCGCCCCATGAACGCGCGGGTGTATCCACCTCTGCCACGGGATCCAGTGGGATTACGGTCCAAGGATTTTCTGGCTCACTGACCCGCTAATTGGGCGACAAGACCAGCTTTTCATCCGGCACGGCGCCAGCACTTTCAGGGCGTGTGGGGCGCAAACGTGGCTCCGCCCGCAACGGGCGCGCGGTGCCATGCGCAGGCGTTGTTTTGGCCACCAATCGGCGAATTGAAGAAAGCACATCTTCAATATCCGCGCTGTCTTTTTCCTCGTTCATATCCCCACCCAATAGCCCTCAACCGCACGGTCCCGTCACATCTTAAGGTGCAGGCGTTAGACCACCATCAATGTGTTAAAATATTATATATGTATTTAAACACATAGTATGAGGCGTGATTAAAGGGCAATGAAAAGATTGAAAAACATGGTCTGTTGCGGGCAAGCGTGACGCAAAAGCCCCGCCAAGGCGGGGCTGAGACAGACGTTTGTAAAAACGGGCGATATTTAAATTTATTCGCGCCCGATCCGCTCCATCACGCTGTCAAGGCGCGCGCCTTGCACCGAAGGACGGCCAAGGGGTGCACCTGAAAAGCGCGCGCCATAGGCCTCAGGATCATATAAATCGACATTAAGACCTAAGGCTTCAGCGCTTAATCCACCCATGGCATTCAAAACTGCGTAGCTGGCCGTATAGACATCCGTCTGGGCCTGAATGCGCGCGATGCGGGCATCGAGCAAATCTTGCTCCGCATTCAGCACATCCAATGTGGTGCGCGCGCCCAAAGACGCCTCCTCCCGCACACCTTCAAAAGCCAATTGCGCCGCATTAATCTGTTGTTCAGTGGCCGCGATCTGTGCAGATGCAATCGAAAGCCGCGCATAGGCATTACCCAAATTTTGCACCACAAGGGCCGTTTGACGATTCAAATTCGCCTGCGAAGCCGCAAGATTGGCAAGGGCGGAACGCTCCAAGGAGGCCAACCGACCCCCTTGATAAATCGGTTGCGTGACATTGAGCGACAGCCGCTCGCTATTGCCGATGCTGCGCGGATCACCTTCGCGGGTCTCAATATTGCTTGCGCTCAGGCTGACGCTTGGCCCATAAGCCGCGCGCGCGGCGCTGAGGTTATATTGATTGGCGGCAACTTCATGCTGCGCGGAAAGAATCGCCGATGCGCGGGTGCGCGCGATGGCCTCGGCCGCTTCGACCGTGGGCGGCAATTGGGGCCGCGCGCCGGGAGCGCCAAGATTAACGGGGGCAACACCCACCGCCAATTCGTATAGTTCACGGCTGATGCTCAATGTTCCCTGCGCGGCGGCAAGCGCCGAACGGGCGGCGGCCAATTGCGCCTCTGCCTGCGCAACATCCGTGCGTGTGACCTCGCCCACGTCAAAGCGGTCGCGTGCAGCGCGCAACTGTTCCTCTACAACCCGCAAATTTGATTGACGCACATTCACGACCTGCACATCGCGCCAGACATTCATATAGGCCGTGACAGCATCCAAAAGCACCTGACCTTCCAGACCCAGAAGCTGCGCCTGGGTCGCCGCGGCGGAGGCGCGGGCCGCGGCAAGCTGCGCGCTGCGGCTCCCGCTTGCAAAAAGAACCAGTTCAGCGGTGAGGTTGATGGTTTCGCTCAAACTGCCCGATGCATCTGTGCGTGACCGCGTGGCGATCATGCTCAAAGTCGGACGCAAAGCCGCCACGCGCTGTGCAATATTTTCTTGTCCAATCCGCGCAAGGTAGCGGTTCTGCTCCAACACATCAGAGTTCTCATAGGCGGCTTCCATCGCCGCCTTTAGACCTTGCGCCTGAACCGCAGCAGGAAGCGCAGCCGCCAAAATGACAAGTCCTATGAATGCACGGCAGGATTTGAAAATTTGCAGCATGACAGAACGTAACTCCTTCCTCTTGGCGCACTGGGCGCCCAAGATCAGATTTGCCTCTACGGCCTGCCTTTGCGCGATACGCCCAGAGGTGCGTTAGAGCTGGAATACGGCTTCGGCTTTGAAACCATCCAGAATAGGCGCATTGGCATGGCAGAGCAGACGCCAGTTCATCTGACCCTCAATTTTGCGTCCGATGCGCAACTCGCACAAAGCCCCGACCGCGAAAATTGCGGCCATCCGACCGCCCTCTTTCAGTTGATCGGACAGAGCGACAGGGAGAACCTCGACCGCACCGTTCACCACTATTACGTCATAGGGCCCATATTTGGTCGCCCCCTCCGTATGGGGGGCGCAAACCACGGCGGCATTATCCACAGATTGCGCTGCAAAATTGGCCTCAGCCTCTTTGGCAAATTCCGCCTGTTCTTCCACCGCGACCACGGCTTCGGCCATATGGGCGAGAACCGCCGCAGAATATCCAAGCCCCGCCGCGACATCAAGCACCAGATCACCAGGGCCGATATCCAAAGCATCCAGCATTTTCGCAAAACTGCGCGCCTCAAGGATAACACGACCTGCCCCAAGCGTCAGATTCTCGCCAATATAGGAGATGTCGCGCAAGTGCGTTGGCACATAATCCTCGCGCGGGACACTGAGCATGGCATCAATGACTTGAAACTTTGTGACGTCTGAGGGGCGCACTTGGGTGTCAACCATGGTGACGCGCTGGGATGTGAAGTCGGCCATTCAACTGAACCAATGAGTCTAGTTTATCGTTGATCTTGCTATGGCACATGGTGCGGCCGCGTGCAACGCCCGCAAGCGGCTTTACGCAAAGTTGATAGGTAAAAGTGCAAATCCCATGCGCGCACCAGCCAAAATCATAGGTTGCAAGACCCCAATGGACGCGCGCGCCACAATAGATTAACAGTCAGCCAAAGACGTGGGCCACGCCCGCGCAGTTCTTGTGCGCCCAAAGGGTGCTTTTGTCATGTTAAAGAGTAGCCGGTTAATCACTATGGTCGCAAAAATCAGCATTGATCTGGGCACAGCGAACACGGTGTTCGTAGACAGCGAAGCAGGGGTCATCTTGGATGAACCATCGGTCGTGGCCTTTCACGTCAAGGACGGGCGCAAAAAGCTGTTTGCAGTGGGCGAAGAAGCCAAACTCATGTTGGGCAAAACACCTGAATCGATCGAAGCGTGCCGCCCCCTTTCGGATGGGGTCATTGCCGATTTTGACGCCGCCCAAGAAATGATTGGCGCCTTCTTCCGCAAGGCGCTCAATCGGTTCTCGCTCCGCAAACCCATCGTTTACGTCTGTGTGCCCTATGGGGCGACCCCTGTGGAAAAGCGGGCCATCAAACATTCCGTGGAGGCCGCAGGCGCGCGCAAAGTCGGCTTGGTCGAGGAACCCATGGCGGCTGCACTTGGAGCGGGCCTGCCTGTCCTGGAGCCGCGCGGCGCGATGATTGTAGATATTGGCGGCGGCACAACCGAGGTGGCGATTTTGTCACTGGGTGGCATTGTGACCGCACGTTCCGTGCGCATCGGCGGCGATCATTTTGACGATGCAATCTCGAACTTTATCAAGAAAACATACAATCTCAATGTCGGCATTTCATCTTGTGAAAAGCTCAAATATGAGATCGGAACGGCGGTTTTCCCCGAAAGCGGCAAAGGGCGCACCGCCACGGTTCGAGGGCGCGATGCGTTTAACGGCCTGCCCCGAGAGCAAGTTGTCACTGAGCAAGATGTGGCCGAAGCCCTGCACCCGTTGATTGAACAAATCTGGACGGCTGTGATGTCCCTTCTGGATCAAACCCCGCCCGACCTTGCGGCGGATATTCACGAACACGGGCTTATGCTGACCGGAGGCGGCGCAGGGTTGCGCGGCATCGACAAGGCGTTGTCCGACTTGACGGGTGTCCCCGCGATCGTTGCGGAAAATCCCAAATATTGCGTGGCCTTTGGAACGCAGATCGCCATGAACTTGGGCAAACGCTTGGAGCACGCCATCCAACGCGATCCGTGAGACGAGGCAAAACCCTTGCCCGCGCGCGCGCCCTGTTCCCACTTGCACCGCACCCCAGCTTAGAGTAGCACGCCCCTGTCGACACCACCGACAAAACTGCGAGGCGAGTTGGCGGAGTGGTGACGCAGCGGATTGCAAATCCGTGTACACCGGTTCGATCCCGGTACTCGCCTCCAATAAAATCAATGACTTAGCTGATTTTTTCTTCGCAAAATAGCGATACATTGTTCCGATATTAATAATTATACACACCAGAGCGTGAGTGTGTTTATTGGGTGTTGAACAGGGTGACGGCGCGGCTTGAGTCGGTGCTTTTTCGCTGTTTTTTGTGATGGCACGCTGTGCCAATCAATCTTGCACAACCACATTTTACATCTGGAAATCATCCCGAGCGCAACCTGCCCCCAACACCCCGCTCTCAGATCACAGGGCAGCCCCATCCAGCCATGCCAATATTTTCTCACGGTCTTGGTCAAGTTTCGGGGCGGCATCCAAGGCGCGCGCGTTTGGGTTGACACCCAGTTTCACAGGGTTTCCCGCCACATGATGTGTCATACCCTCGGCCCAAGCGGGCATCTCCTGAACCATGTCCCTTGCCAAGATTTGCGGGTCTTGCAGCACTTCGGCCACGTTTTGAATTGCGGCAGTCGGCAGGCCGTTGCCCTGCAAAAGCGTGATCCAATGATCACGGGGTGCACTGAGCGTCTTTTGTTCGATGAACCGCTTGAGCAGGCGTTCATTGTCGCAGCGGGCGGCATTGCTGCAAAAGCGCGGATCATCGATCAACGCGTCCAAATCCAAGACGCGGCAAAGCTGGACAAAAAGCGCATCATTGCCACAGGCGATAACGAATAATCCATCACTGGCGTGAAAGGTGTCAAAAGGCGTTATTGTGGGATGCCGCGCGCCGCTGGGAATGGGCGCGGTGCCCGTTGCCGACACCATGGCAACCGCGTGTTCCAAAATCGCCAATTGGCTGTCCAACATGGCCACGTCCACACGCTCCGCCTTACCCGTTCTGTCTCGGTGATAGAGGGCGGTCAATATCCCTTCCAAGAGGAACATCCCTGCAACGATATCGCCCACGGAGGCCCCTACGCGCACAGGCTCGCGGCCATATTCACCCGTGATGGACATGATGCCACCGCGGGCCTGCACCACCATATCATAAGCGGGTTTCAGGCTATCTGGCCCCGTCTGGCCAAACCCAGAGACAGAGGCAAAAATCAAGGATGGACGGGTCTTGGCTAAATCGTCTGGGCCATACCCCATCCGTGCCATCACGCCGGGACGAAAGTTTTCAACCAAAACATCCGCACGCCCCAATAGTCTCTCGAAATGGGTGCGATCTTCGGGCAATTTCAAATCCAGCGCGATGGAATGCTTACCCGTGTTGAGAGAGGAGAAATAAACACTTTCCTCTCCAACAAACGGAGGAAAAGCGCGGGTGTCATCGCCGATCCCTGTCCGCTCCACCTTGATCACTTTGGCACCCATCATCGCCAATCTCCGTGTGGCATAGGGACCCGCCAGAACATGGGTCAGATCAAGAACGGTGATATGGTCAAGCGGCAGCGTCATCGGGGCCTCGGAAGATTGTCTCCAACTACAGGCTCTCTATCCTTCAAACGTGACAGTTATTTTAAATATCATTGCGGGGTCGGTGTCGGCCTGCACTCGGTGACTGACTGAGAAGGAACATGGAACTGGCTGAAGGGCATGACATAAGCCAAAGGCAAGCCTGCGATCATACACCACCACGTCCGCGCGCGCTTCGGTGCGGACGCCAATCTGCTGTCCACCCCGACACCGCAGCCGAGCAGGACAGATCATATCTTGACATTCGCACGGATCGGGCGCGAGTATTCCCGCACGAGCCAGGGGCGCCGAAAGGCTGAGAAGCACCCTTTGAACCTGAACCAGATAATGCTGGCGGAGGGAGGCAAAAAGGTCCCTTTGGCCTCTTGTCTCTTTACGCCGTGACTGCGGAGAGACCACATGACACCCAACCAAGCACTCCACGTTTTGCGGGCGCAGTCGCCCTTGGTGCATTGCATCACC
>JAGYKZ010000043.1 GCA_018401385.1 Roseicyclus sp. | reverse complement strand
TTTTGGCATTCGTTGCGTGATCGCGCCAAGCTTTGCCGACATCTTCTTTAACAACTGCTTCAAGAACGGCATTCTGCCGATCCCCTTGCCGCAAGAAGAAGTCGACAAGTTGATGGGTGATGCCGAAAATGGCGCCAATGCAACTTTGACGATTGATCTGGAGGCGCAGGAAATCACGCGCCCTGATGGCCAGAAAATTGCGTTTGAGATTGATCCCTTCCGCAAACACTGCCTGCTGAACGGGTTGGACGATATCGGATTGTCCCTGACCAAGGTTGCGGCGATTGATGCGTTTGAGGCTTCGGCTCAATCTGCGCGGCCGTGGGTGTAACCATCCGCGCTTTGCCTATCTTCTGATTTTGTTCGACAAATTACGGGGCCTTCGCGACAAAGTTGCGAGGGTCTTTTTTTAATATGTTGCATTAGGCATTAAATTTAGGCAATATTGTGGCAATTGAGGCGGCCCTATCGTCAAAATTGGGCAAAATTGTGGAACAAGGGATCGGCACGAACCTATCCCGTCCAGAATGAGGAAGAGGCAGGTGCTTTCACAGCTTTTTGGTGCTGTGCTAAGGGCAGTATTGGTGTTTTTCGTTGTGGCCACGCCATCTCTGACCCTTGGTCACGCGTCCCGCGCGGATGCTGATGGGATCATGCTTTTGGGTGTGATTGCCGCCCTCTTTGTCGTGTTTGAATATAGCGCGCGCCACCCTGCGATCATCGAATTTCGCGATGCGCCACCCTATAACCGTCTGCGTATTTTGGCTCTTTTCACGATCTTATTTGTGCTCAGTCTGCTGTCTGCGGATCATGGGCATCTGGCGCAGTTTCATGGGCCCGAGGGTGTGTTTGTCGATTTCGCGGTCAAGGTTGATGGTTTCGGGCATAGCTTGCAGCAAGCCCCAAGCCAATCTGCAAATCCAGCGCAATTCTTACCGCATCTTTTTGGGTCAACACCTGTGCATATCACAGTGACAGAGCACGTGGTCACCATGGGTATCTTGGCGCTGTCCATTGCCTTGGTGTTCTTGGCTGTTTTCGCGGTGGTGATGCGGCTTACCAAATGGCCTGGTCGTGGCGTTGCATTGAATATGTGGGTTAATCTTCCAATGTTTGATCCAACGGTGGGCAGCGATGTTACCCATCGTCTGAAATGTGATGCGCGCAGCAACATCATTTGGGGCTTGGGTCTGCCCCTGATCCTGCCCGCCGCTTTGGGGATGATGTTCGCTCAGACGGGCATCACACTTACGCAAAATGGGCAGGGGCTGGTTTGGGTGGTTGCGCTTTGGGCGTTCTTGCCGATGTGTTTGTTGATGCGTGCGATGGCGCTTTTGCGTTTGCGGCATATGATCAAAAGCCACCAAAAGCGCGTCATCGCGGCGCTGACCCCTGATGAAAGACTGGCGCTTTCTTGACCCTGCCGCAGCCAAAGGATAGGGCGTGTGCAATCAGGAAATTCAAGACGGATCAGTTCCATGAGCAACCCTTCGCTTCTCATTCTTCCCGGTGACGGGATCGGCCCCGAGGTTATGTCCGAGGTGCGCAAAATCATCGATTGGTATGGCGCGAAGCGCGGCCTTACCTTTGATGTCACCGAAGATTTGGTCGGCGGTTGCGCTTATGACGCGCATGGCACGCCTCTGACCGATGAGACGATGGAAAAAGCACAAAATGTAGACGCGGTTCTGCTTGGTGCAGTTGGCGGCCCGAAATACGACAATCTTGATTTCAGCGTAAAACCTGAGCGCGGCCTATTGCGCCTGCGCAAGGAGATGGACCTTTACGCGAATTTGCGTCCAGCGCAGTGCTTTGATGCTTTGGCGGATTTCTCCTCGTTGAAGGCTGATGTTGTGGGTGGCCTCGACATCATGATCATCCGCGAACTGACCAGCGGCGTGTATTTCGGTGAGCCGCGTGGCATTCATAAAGAGGGTAACGAGCGGGTGGGCGTGAACACACAGCGCTACACCGAAAGCGAGATTGCCCGTGTCGCGCGCTCCGCCTTCGAATTGGCCCGCCGCCGCAACAACAAGGTCTGTTCCATGGAAAAGGCCAATGTGATGGAATCGGGTGTGCTGTGGCGGCAGGTCGTCACTGAGGTTCACGCGGCAGAATATGCCGATGTGGAATTGTCCCATATGTATGCGGATGCGGGCGCGATGCAGCTGACCCGCTGGCCCAAGCAGTTTGATGTGATCGTCACCGACAATCTCTTTGGTGATTTGCTGTCGGATTTGGCCGCGATGTTGACGGGATCTTTGGGTATGCTGCCCTCCGCCAGCCTCGGCGCGCCGATGGCCAACGGCCGCCCCAAGGCGCTGTACGAGCCTGTTCATGGCTCCGCTCCTGATATTGCAGGCCAAGGCAAGGCAAACCCGATAGCCTGTATCCTCAGCTTTGCGATGGCCCTACGCTATAGCTTTGATCAGGGCGATGAGGCGACCCGCTTGGAAAAAGCGGTTGAGACCGTGTTGGCTGATGGTCTGCGCACCGCTGATCTGATGGGGCCAGAAGGTGGCGCGCCTGTGTCCACCACGCAAATGGGTGATGCGATCGTTTCGGCCTTGGACGCATCCTTGTAATTTTCGCTGTCTTGCGTTCCGCACCCGCTTGACCCTGTGGTCGAGCGGGTGTTTTGCTTATTTGGGGCCAGTCCATAGGATCATCATGACGCAAGATCACAAGTCCACGAATATTAAGGGTGCGCTCATTGCCTTGGCGGCTTTCGCCATCTACGCGACCCATGATGTTGTGATCAAATATTTGGGCGCGACATATTCGGTGTTTCAAATCGTGTTCTTTTCGGTTTTGTTTGGCTTTCCCATCACCATGCTTTTGTTGATGGGGGAACCAAAACCCGAAACGCTGCGCCCGAAATACCCGTTTTGGACAGGGTTGCGTGCCCTTGCAGTGGTATTTACGGGCGCAACCGCCTTCTATGCCTTTTCAACCCTGCCCTTGACGCAAACCTATGCGATCATCTTCGCCATGCCCGTGCTGATTACGCTGTTGGCCATTCCCATGCTGGGGGAACGGATTGGGATCAGGCGTGGCGGTGCCGTGGTCGTGGGCTTGATCGGCGTGTTAATCGTGCTGCGCCCCGGCGCGGCGGAGCTGAGCCTTGGGCATCTTTCGGCGCTGGCCGCGGCATTCGGCGGTGCGCTGGTGTCTGTGATCCTGCGCAAGATCGGTTCGGAGGAACGTTCCGTGACCTTGTTGCTCTACCCGATGATGGCGAATTTCATTGTCATGGGCGCGCTTCTTCCTTTTGTCTACGAACCGATGCCCTTGCTCGACATGGCCCTTATGGCCTTGGTTGCGGTTTTGGCGCTTTTGGCGATGTGGTTGGTGATCGTTGCCTATCGCATGGCCGATGCGGTGATTGTCGCGCCGATGCAATATTCCCAAATTCTATGGGCGGTGTTTTTCGGCATGATGTTCTTTGGAGAAGGCGTGGATCAGGCAACCATCATTGGTGCGGCTGTGATCATTGCCTCTGGCGTGTATATCGTGCTGCGCGAGGACAGCCGCCCCGCAGACAGTCAAAAACCTGTGCTGCGCACACATGGGCGGATCGGGGCACCTTCTATGCCGCGTTTGACAGCGATCATCCGTGGTCGGGATGATGGGGCTTAAGCGTGGAAAATGTCCGACTGTTTTAATCGGATGACTTCCCTCGGATATCAAAATCACATAAGCCCACCCTATGACTGAGAAAAAGCGCATCATGGGGGATCATTGGTTTGGCCTGTTGGGCAAGCTTGTGGTGGCATTGTGTCTTCTGCCGATGCTCGCTGTGGCCTTTGCGGCGCTTTCGGGCGGCGTGGATACGATCGTCAGTCTCAGCCGAAGCGTTTTGCCCCGCTACGCTGGGGCAACCCTGCAACTGGGCGTGATTGTCGGCATTGGCACGGCAATCATCGGGACGGGCGCCGCTTGGCTTGTGACCATGACGCGCTTTGCGGGGCGGCGGGTGTTGGAAATTGCTCTTGCCCTGCCCTTGGCCTTTCCTGCTTATGTTTTGGCCTATGCTTACACTGATTTTCTTGACCATCCTGGCCTTGTGCAGTCGACTTTGCGCGATCTGATGGGGTGGGGGCCGCGCGACTACTGGTTCCCTGAAATCCGCTCTCTTGGCGGTGCGGCGGCGATGTTGGTTTTGGTGCTTTACCCTTATGTCTATCTTTTGGCGCGCGCTGCGTTTTTGCGCCAAAGCGCTACCGCCTATGTTGCCGCGCGCACTCTGGGGCAGGGGCCATGGGGCGCGTTTTGGCGCGTTAGCCTGCCGATTGCACGTCCCGCGATTGCGGGGGGCGTGTTGCTGGCTCTGATGGAAACTTTGGCCGATTATGGCACGGTCGCCTATTTCGGCGTGCAGACATTTGCCACAGGCATCTATGTCAGTTGGTTCGGTCTGTTTGACCGTGCTGCGGCGGCGCAGCTTGCCCTGTGCCTGCTGGTTGTTGCTCTGACCCTGGCCACGCTGGAGCGCCGCCAGCGCCGCCATTCCCGTCACCATGATGCAGGCCGCAGATTTGAGCGGATGGAGCCTGTCACCCTCACAGGTCGCGCGGCCATTGGCGCGATCCTATTTTGCGGCTTGCCTGTGGTATTCGGCTTCGTGCTGCCCGTATGGATTTTGATCTCTCTGGCCGCTGATCAGGCCCATATCCTGTTTACCGCGCGCTATTTGGGCTTCTTGCAACACTCCCTGACCCTTGCGGTCATTGCCGCGCTTTTGACTGTCGGGGCCGCTATCGCGCTTGGTTTTCGCGCGCGCCTGCGTCCCACGCGGATGTCCAAAGCAGCACTTCGGATTGCGGGCATTGGATATGCCGTGCCTGGCGGGGTGATTGCAGTCGGTCTGTTATTCCCCTTCGCGGCCTTCGACAATGCGCTTGACCATTTCATGGAGACGCATTTTGGCATTGATACGGGCCTTTTGATCACAGGTTCGATCTGGCTTATGATTATGGCTTATATGGTGCGCTTCATGGCCGTGGCGCTCAACACGTATGAGGCGGGAATGGCCACGCTGAATCCCAATATGGACGCGGTGGCGCGCACATTGGGGCATGGCCCCGCGCCGATGTTGCGCCGCATCCATGTGCCGATCTTGCAACCCTCGATCCTGACAGCGCTTTTGATTGTCTTCTTTTTGTGGGACGTGATGAAGGAACTGCCCGCCACTTTGATCTGCGTCCCTTCAACTATGATACGCTGGCCGTGCAAGCGCATCGCTTGGCCTCGACGAACGGCTTGGCCGAAGCCGCGGTTCCAAGCTCGCCCACTGCGCGGTTGGCTCTGATCCCTGTGGCCATCTTATGTTGGAGCCTGAGCCGAGAGGCGCGTTAGGGCGCGTGGCGATGTCCCGCCTTTCGGTGCTTCGTTGCGGGTATATGTCGCTTAAGCAGTTGATACTCGCCAAAGGGTGACCGAAACCCCGCGTAGAACAAAAAGAGCGCCCCGTGATGGGGCGCTCGCGTTTTGTGCGGCGTCTGGTGGTGAGCCGCGCTGATCTATTGCCAACCTGCTTCGTTCAGAACCTCGACCGCCGCGCCCACATTGTCAGCGATCTCGGAGAGGTCGATCACGTCAGGGCGGAAGATACCAAGTGCCGCGACCGATGGGGCAAGGCCCACGCCCGGCACGGCGGGGTATTCGTCATTGCCAGCCGAGAAATACTGCTGCGCCTGATCCGAGGTCAGATATTCCAGAAAGGCAATCGCGTTCTCGCGGTTCGGGGCATGGGCTGCCACCCCGCCACCAGAGACGTTCATATGCGCGCCGATATCGTTCTGGTTTGGAAACACCCACCCGATGTTGGCCAGTTGTTCGGGCGAAATCTGGCTATCACCCTGACGCAGGATGCGTGAGAAGTAATAGGTGTTTGACATGGCGATATCACATTCGCCAGACGCAATCCCGCGCAGCTGATCTGTGTCACCGCCTTGGGGCGAACGGGCGAAATTGCCGACTACGGCGCTGGCCCAATCTTGCACAGCATCCGCGCCCAAATGCGCGATCAACGCAGCGGCGATGTTCTGCGTATAGACATTGGTGGCGGAGCGGATGCAGACCTGACCCGCATATTCGGGCTTTGCCAAATCCTGATAGGTTTGGGGTGGATTGGCGACATCGGTTTTATCATAAAACAAGATCCTCGCGCGCTGCGAGAAGGCGAACCAATGATTGCCATCATCCTGCAAATAGGCAGGGATGCGGGTTTCCAACACATCGCTTTCCACGGGTTGCAAAAGGCCCATTTCGGTGGCGCGCGCCAAGCGCACGGTATCCACGGTCAAGAACACATCTGCGGGGCTATTTGCGCCCTCGGCCTCCATCCGTGCGATCAGCTCATCCGCGTTGCCTTCGATGCGGTTGACGGTGATGCCTGTCGCGGCGGTGAAATCGGAATACAAAGCCGTTCATCCGTGTCGTAATGGCGCGATGAATAAAGATTCAATTCCTGCGCCTGAGCCGCCGTCAGGCTGGTCAAAAAAACAGCGCTGCCAAGCAGCAGGGAGAGGGGTCGTGTCATCCTAGAACTCCTGTGTAGATATTTCCGACAAATTTAGTCGGGATGGTGGGCTTTGACCATAATTCACTCCCCGCGTCAATCATTTCCGACAAAAACTATCGGAAATATTTTGGCGCTTGCCTCCGTTCCCGCCCTGCGGCATCACCGCGTGTGAGGGAAGAGGAGAACAGCCAGCCATGAAAGCGGGCATTGCGTTTCTTGTGCTCGCCTATGTGTTGAGCCAGTTTTATCGTGCATTTTTGGCCGTGATTACCCCTGTATTGGCGGTTGATATCGGTGCCACCCCGCAAAGCCTTGCAACGGCATCGGGTGTTTGGTTTGCGATATTCGCAGCGATGCAAATCCCCGTGGGTATTGCGCTTGATCGGATCGGGCCACGCTTGACCTCATCGGTGCTTCTTTTGGTGGGGGGCGCTGGCGGCGCCGTGGTTTTTGCCCTCGCCAGTGATGTGCGCGACATCCAGATCGCGATGGGTTTGATTGGTCTTGGGTGTTCACCCGTCCTGATGGCCAGTTATTACATTTTCGCGCGTGTCTATTCGCCCACAATTTTCGCCACGCTTGCGGGGGTGACCATTGGGATCGGCTCTATGGGAAACCTTGCCGCCGCCACGCCCATGGCATGGGCGGTCGAATCTTTTGGCTGGCGTGAAACGGTTTGGGCATTGGCTATTGTCACAGGATTGGTGGCGCTGGCCATGGCGCTTTTGGTGAAAGATCCTGCCAAGCCTGCGGGGGATCAAAAGGGCAGTTTGATGGATTTGCTGCGCATTCCCGCGCTCTGGCTGATCCTGCCTCTGATGTTCGTGGGTTATGCCCCTTCGGCTGGTGTGCGTGGTCTGTGGATCGGGCCGTATATGGGTGATGTGTATGGCCTCACTGTGGCCCAGATTGGCACTGTCAGCCTGCTGATGGGGATTGCCATGGTCGCGGGCAGTTTTGCCTATGGGCCACTTGACCGGTTTTTTGGCACGCGTAAATGGGTGATCCTGATTGGTAATCTTCTAGGTGCTTTCGCCTGTTTGGCAATTTGGGCCGCACCAGAAAGCAGCGTGGTGACGGCTACAATTTTGGTTGCCGCCTTGGGGCTGTTTGGCGCGTCTTTCCCCGCCTTAGTCGCCCATGGGCGCAGCTTCTTCCCGCCGCATTTGGTGGGGCGTGGCGTGACCTTGATGAATCTCTTTGGCATCGGCGGTGTGGGGGTGATGCAATTCGCCTCGGCCCCGTTCTTCACCGTATTGTCGGGCACAATGACACCTGCCGCGGCCTATGGCGCATTGTTCGGGGTGTTCGGGATTGCGGTTCTGATCGGCTGTGCGATTTACGTCTTCAGTGAAGATCGGATCGACTAGGCCTAGCGCTTGCGCACCATCAACCCCTTTCGCTTTCGGCGTGTATGATTTATGGGCAGGCGCAGTCGTAAGCCTGAAGGATATAAAACATGGGTTACAAAGTTGTCGTTGTCGGTGCCACGGGTAATGTGGGCCGCGAAATGCTCAACATTCTGGATGAGCGTCAATTCCCAGTTGACGAGATTGCCGTGCTTGCTTCGCGCAAATCTCTGGGCACGGAATGCAGCTTTGGTGACAAGACCCTGAAGACCAAAGACCTTGATACATTCGATTTCACGGGGTGGGATATTGCCTTCTTCGCCGTGGGCTCCGAGGCCACCAAAACCTATGCGCCGATTGCGGCCTCACAGGGCTGTGTCGTGATCGATAACTCCTCACTCTATCGTTATGATCCTGACGTGCCGCTGGTTGTGCCTGAGGTGAACCCTGAGGCGGTGGAAGGATATGCGAAGAAGAACATCATCGCGAACCCAAATTGCTCGACCGCGCAGATGGTCGTAGCCCTCAAGCCGTTGCATGATCGCGCGCGCATCAAGCGGGTTGTCGTGTCGACCTATCAATCCGTTTCTGGCACGGGCAAGGACGCGATGGACGAGCTGTGGAACCAAACCAAGGGGATGTTTGTCCCTGGTCAAGAGGTTGCGCCAAGCGTTTACCCCAAACAGATTGCCTTCAACGTGATCCCGCATATCGATGTCTTCATGGAAGATGGGTCCACGAAGGAAGAATGGAAAATGGTCGAAACCAAGAAAATCTTGAAAAATCCATCAAAGTCACGCCACGCGTGCGCGTGCCTGTTTTCGTGGGCCCGAAGCGATCAATATCGAGTTTGAGGATTTCCGATGAGGAAGAAGCGCGTGACATCCTGCGCGAAGCACCAGGCGTCATGGTGATCGATAAACGCGAGGCGGGCGGCTATGTCACCCTGTGGGAATGTGTCGGCGATTACGCCACGTTCATCAGCCGCATCCGCCAAGAGCCAGCACGATTGAAAATGGGATTAACCATGGTGCGTCTCTGACAACTTGCGCAAAGGTGCTGCGCTGAACGCGGTTCAGATTGCAGAAACCTTGGGCAATCGTGTGCTGAAAAAGGGCTGAAACCGTCTTTCACGGGCTAACAAAAGGGGGCTTCATGGCCCCCTTTGTTATTTCAGTGAACCGCTCTGCGCGCAGCACTTCACAATCCTGACGCTGACAACCCGATGTGGGCTCACCACCGCAAAAGCGGCGGTCAACAATGGTCCAGACGTTCGGGTCGAATAAATGCAGACCACGTTGATCATACCGCCCGCGCGGCTGACTTGACCCTCGCGGCTCCATTGCCCTGAACGCCCTGAACCCGCCAAAACGGGAAGGATGGTGAAGCCTGTCACCCCTGCCTTGATCAAAGCCTCGGTCAGGCGGGTTTCCATCACGGCTTCGATGGTGATCTCCACCCGTTTTGCCTTGTGCATCTCCATCGTATCAGCCTCCCGTGATGGCGCGTGCGATTGCCAAATAAATTGGTATCCCCAAAGTCAAATTGAACGGGAAGGTGATCCCCAGTGACAAGGTGAGATAAATCGAAGGATTTGCTTCGGGCAAAGCCACACGCATCGCAGCAGGAACTGCGATATAGGAGGCCGAAGCGGAAAGTGTCATCATCAACATCACCCCGCCTGTGGACAGACCAAGCGCCAAGCCTGCGCCCAAGCCCATTAAGCTTCCCACCAAAGGCATAAGAACGCCAAAGGCGAACAGGCCCGGTTTCAACAGATGCCGCGCATTGCGCAGCCCGCGCCCAGCCACAAGGCCCATGTCCAACAGAAACAGGCAGAGCACGCCTTGGAAGGGCGAGACGATGAAAGAGGCGATTTTATCCAAACCGTCTTGCCCCGTGATCCCGCCAATGATGAATGATCCGATCAGCAGAACGATAGAGCCGTTGAGCAGGATCTCGCGCAGCAGTCCCGCGTCCATCCCGCCGCCTTGGCCCGATTTTGCATCTGCGCGAGCGACAAGCCACAGGGCCGCCAGGATTGCAGGCGCTTCCATCGCGGCGGCCACAGCAACCATATAACCTTCGCTCATCAAGCCTGCCGTGGAGAGGACAGAACTGGCAGCAACAAACGTGACAATCGAGATGGAGCCGTAATGCGCGGCCACTGCCGCCGCATCCACTGCACTGAGACCTGTCATCACCCGCAACAGCGCCATCGCGATAAAGGGCAGCACGAATGACAGAACCACCCCCGCAAGGATCGACAATATCAATGTCTCGTCAATGCCATGTGCGGCCACGCTGGCCCCGCCTTTGAAGCCAATGGCAAACAACAGGTAAAGCGACATCCCCTTTGCGACCGCCTCAGGCACACTGAGATCAGATCGCGCAAAGGCCGCCGCAAATCCCAAAACGAAGAAAAGGATGATGGGTGAGATCAAATTCTGCGCAGCGAGCGATAGGATAGAGTCCATAAACATCTCCGAGTTGCAGGGTTAACGCTGCCTAAAGTGTTCATGGCTTTGGGTAAAGATCAGACTTTCACGAAATGGCGCAATGTGCAGCCGTCGGCAGCTTTCTGATGTCTATATCCGCGATATCCGCCCATATCCCGCAGGGTCAGTTTTTACCGGCAACCGCCTGGGCCACCACGGGATAGCTCATCAGGTTTTCAAGCGATACTTGGATTCCTTCCTTTTCCAACATGGTCTGTTTCACGGAGATCGGATCAATATCCTTGACCCGCTGAAACCCGGGTTTGAGCACATCAAGCCAGCGTCCGACAAAGCTGTCTTTGTGCTCAAGCTCAGGCGCGCGCCCCTCGCACATATCAATGCAACCGCGCACACCGCCGCAATTGGAATGGCCCATGATGATCAGATGCTCAATCTTCAAATTCTTGATGGCAAACTCGACCGCAGCAGCGGTACCGTGATGCTGGCCGTCAGGTGTAAATGGTGGCACCAGATTGGCGATATTGCGATGGATGAACAATTCCCCTGTGCGTTGGCCGAAAACCGAGCTGACCGCCACGCGGCTGTCGCAGCAGGCAATGACCATCGCCTTGGGGTTCTGGCCTTCGCTGGCAAGCTTGCGAAACCAATCGCGATTTTCGGGGAAGGATTTCTCCTTCCAGTCTTGATAACGCTCCAAAAGGTAGCTGGGAAGTGATTTGATGCGATGCACGACTTGAGTCCCTTTTTTTAGCCATCATTCACATTTTCAGATTTTTATCGGTAAACTCTCGGAGCATTCCCGATTGAAATCAATCTTTTCTTCACGCGCCCCGATCACCCTATCGGCTCATGCAAGGCATGATGGGATGGGAAAGATGACGGATGTGGTGACCGTCTTGCGTTTCGAGGAGCCTGCGCGGTTAGACCCCGACAGGTTAGAGCGGCTCTGTCGCGATATTGGCGAAGCGCAAGCAGAATATGAAGTGGCCGTAGGACTGGAGCGGATCATGATTGCCTTGGCGCAGATTGATGCTGTCGATTGTCTGAGCCAGCGTAAGGAAATCGTATCACAAATTGCCGAAGCCGCGGGCAAAATTGGCATGGCCACATTGGCGCGGGTGGCACGGGATGTGCAGCTTGTGATGTCTCGCCAAGATACGCCCGCCATCAGCGCCACATTGGCGCGACTGCGCCGTGTGGGGGAGCGATCCGTTTATGCAATATACGATATTGAAGACCTGAGTGTGTGATCGCCCTTGCAGCGCGTGATGCGCTTGTTACTTTGGGGCAAAGCAAACTTTGCTTTGCCCCAAAGGAATGACCGAATGTCTAGCCCACTGCGCTTTGCCCCCTGTGAGGATTCATCCGCTGAAACGGCGGTCCAACTCCATCTGATCGCGCCTGATGGATTGCAGGCCGCTATGGATGGGCTTGCGCCATCGTCACGGCAATGGGCGGAAACCTTGGGTTTTGGTGCAGCGCTTGGGGAAACCTGTCTTGTGCCCGATGCGCAGGGCGGGATTGCCTTGGTGTTGCTGGGGGTCGGACAGGATACAGATCGGCTCAGGCGGCGGTTCGCGGTCGGCGCGGCCATCGCGGACTTGCCGCAGGCCTTGTATCAGATCAATCTAGCATCTCTGGCCTCTCACACTGCGGCACTGCGCGATGAGGTGGCGCTTGGCTATCTCTTGGCGGGCTATCATTTTGAGCGATATCGCAAAAAGCCGCAATGCAAAGCCGCACTTTTGCCCATTGAGGGAACAGACGCCCCACATCTGGAACGCATTGCAGATGCCGAATATCGTTTGCGCGATTTGATCAACACCCCTGCCCAGGACATGGGGCCAGCAGACCTGGAAGCCGCGGCGCGGGAATTGGCCGCGCGCTACGAGGCCAAGTTTTCTGTGATCGAAGGCAATGCTTTGCTGGATCAAAATTTCCCAATGATCCACGCGGTTGGCCGCGCAAGCCCGCGCGCGCCGCGATTGATTGACCTGTCTTGGGGGGGCGATGGGCCAAAAATCACCCTTGTTGGCAAGGGCGTTTGTTTTGACACAGGCGGCTTGAACCTGAAACCCGGTTCCTCGATGGGCACAATGAAAAAGGATATGGGCGGCGCAGCCAATGTTCTGGGCCTTGCGCAGATGATTATGGATGCGAGGCTAAATATTCGGCTGCGTGTCCTGATCCCTGCGGTGGAAAATGCGGTGGATGGCTCGGCCTTTCGCCCGGGCGATATCCTGACCGCGCGCAATGGCATGACGGTTGAGATCAACAACACCGATGCCGAAGGGCGCTTGGTCTTGGCGGATGCTTTGGCGCTTGGTGCGGAGGATGCACCTGATCTGATGATATCCATGGCCACACTGACAGGGGCCGCGCGGGTGGCGGTTGGCCCCGATCTTGCGCCCTTCTATACCGATGATGACGCTTTGGCCGCCGCAATCAGCGCCGCAGCACCTGCACAGTTCGACCCTGTTTGGCGGATGCCATTCCATTCCCCTTATGAGACGATGATCGAGCCTGGGATTGCCGATTTGGACAATGCCCCATCGGGCGGAATGGCGGGGTCCATCACTGCGGCCCTGTTCTTGCGCAGGTTCACGGGCGGCGCGGCGCGCTATTGTCATTTCGACATTTTCGCATGGCAGCCTAGCGATGCACCAGCGCGCCCCAAAGGGGGCTTGGGGCAGGGCATCCGTGCGCTGTTCGCGGTTTTGGCCAAGGGAGTGTAGACAATGCAAAGCGACCCTCGGATCACTCCAAGCAACGGCCGTGTTGCGCTTTCGGGTTTGCAAGGGCAGGTCATCGCGGATGAATTTGTGGACGGCACATGGATGACGGTTCAGCAACCTTTGGCCAATATCATGACCGAGCCAAAGGGGATGCGTGCCAGCCAGCTTTTGTTTGGAGAGCGCTTCTTGGCTTTAGAGACGCGCGATGGTCAGGTGTTTGGTCAGGCCGAACGGGATGGCCAAGTGGGCTATATTCTGGCGCAAGCGCTCAGTGCCGAAAGTGCTGTCACGCATTGGGTCACTGCTCCTGCAACCCATCTTTATCCCCGCGCCGACATCAAATCTCCACCTGACGTTTCGGTCTTTTTTGGCGCGCGGGTCAATGTGGTTGAACCCGCCAAGGAGGGGGAGAATTTCCACCGTATTCACACGGGGCATCATGTGCCAAAATCGCATTTGCGCCCCCTCAAGGCACGGTTTTCCGACACAGTCGGCGTGGCGGATTTGTTCTTGGGCACGCCATATCTTTGGGGCGGCAGCAGCCGATGGGGTATTGACTGTTCAGGGCTTATCCAACTGGCCATGCGCGCCTGTGGTCTGGATTGCCCGCGTGACAGTGATCAGCAAGAAGCCGCGCTTGGCGCGCTTCTGCCTGAAGATGTGCCGCTGCGGCGCGGTGATCTGGTGTTCTGGAAGGGCCATGT
>JAGYKZ010000042.1 GCA_018401385.1 Roseicyclus sp. | reverse complement strand
TGGCGGCGGAATTGATCGGGGGAATTCAATAAAGGGATCAGATTATGCGCTTTGAGAAGTGCGCCATCACCCGCCATATGGCCCGAAAACACGAAGATGCGCGCGCCCTGAAATCCCGCTTGGGTGAGAGCGTGACGAACCACGGCACCTTCCTCGGCCACGGCCACGAAAAACGTGGTCACACCTGCCCGCGCCAAAGCGGGGGCCACGCGGGCCGCGCCCAAGCCATAGCTGTCGGCTTTGACCACAGCGGCCGTTTCGCCGCCGTTCATCGCGTCAAGGGCGCGCCAATTGGCAACAATCGTGCCCAGATCGATATGTAAAATGCCCGATGCCATGCGCCTTCTGTCCCGCTTTCATGGGAAACCGTCAAGGGGCAAGCCGCATTTGCCCTAAATCTATGGCCAAAATGGCGCGCCTCAGGTGAACCCGTCTGCGCCTTGCTGCCATGGTTTGACCAGATTGCCGAATTTGGTGAAGCGGCCCTCGAAGCTGAGTTCCACCGTGCCCACAGGCCCGTGACGCTGCTTGCCGATGATCACCTCTGCCTTGCCATGCAGCGCATCCATATCCTGCTGCCATTTTGCCATGGCCTCCAGATTGTCTTCACCGGGTTTTTCGCGCTCTTTGTAATATTCGCCGCGATAGACGAACATCACCACATCGGCATCCTGTTCGATGGACCCCGATTCCCGCAGGTCAGACAATTGCGGGCGTTTGTCCTCGCGGCTTTCGACCTGACGCGAGAGCTGCGACAATGCGATGACGGGGATATCCAATTCCTTGGCAATCGCCTTGAGGCCTTGGGTGATTTCCGAGATTTCATTGACGCGGTTCTCATTGCGCCCATTGCCGCGCAGCAGCTGCAAATAGTCGACAATCAACAAATCCAAGCCCTGCTGGCTACGCTTGAGCCGCCGCGCGCGCGCGGCCACTTGCGAAATGGGCAGGGCAGGCGTGTCATCAATATAAAGCGGGCAGTTCTGCAAATCCTGCGCTGCGATCAGATATCGTTGGAATTCCTGCTCGTTCAAGTCGCCTTTGCGGATCAGTTCCGATGGCACTTCGGCGGCTTCAGAAAGCACCCGCTGCGCCAATTGCGCGGCGGACATTTCCAGACTGAAGAATCCGACCACACCGCCGTCAATCGTGCCTTCGCTGCCGTCATCCTTGATCCCGCGTTTGAACGCGCGCGCCACGTTGAAGGCGATATTCGTGGCCAGCGAGGTTTTGCCCATCGAAGGGCGTCCTGCAAGGATCAGAAGGTCGGAATGGTGCAACCCACCCAACATCTTATCCAAATCGGCCAGACCCGTGGACAGGCCCGCCAGACCGCCAGAGCGGTTATAGGCCGCATTGGCCATTTCCACCGCATCGGTCAGCGCGCGCAGAAAGGTCTGAAACCCGCGCGAGGTCTTGCCCGAGGAGGCCAGTTGAAACAATTCAGATTCCGCGGTGACGATCTGATCATCAGGCGCGATATCTTCGCGCATGGATTGCGCGCGATCCGAGATGGATTTCCCCAAATCAATCAGGTTACGCCGCAGCGCCAGATCATGGATCAATTGGCCGTAGTCGCGCGCAGCAGAGGTGGCGATGGCCGACAGCTGCAATTTCAGAAGATATTCCGCGCCGCCCAACATCTTCAGCCCGTCATGTTCGGCCATGAAATTCTTGAGCGTTGTCGCGTCTGTTTGCTGCCCTTTCAGAATGCGCGCGCGCGCCACCTCGAAAATCGCGGCATGGACGGGGTCGTAGAAATGATCAGGCTCGATGAGGTCTTGCAGGCGGTCGATGACATCATTCGATGCCAGTATCGCGCCCAGAAGTTGCTGCTCGGCTTCGATATTATGCGGCAGCTCAAACGCGGCAGTTGCGCCTGTCTCAGGGTCCACCTCGCCAGATTTGCGCAATGCAGTGGCATTGAAATTGGCGATCTCGCTCATCGTAACTCCCCCGACCTGAATACCCCGATATGCGGTAAGCTGCGGATGACGCAGGGTCAATCTGGATATCCTGTGGATAAGCCAAATGCCATCACGGACCGCTACATATGTGATGTCACGCCCGAAACTCTACCATATCCACGCATTTTGCGCAGAATTATTTTTCGGTCGAACCGATCCGATCGAGACCGAGGTCGAGCCGAATCCCCGCGCAGCGCGCCAGCCTTCGGGGTCGCGTAAGAAATGTTCGACTTGCTCAAGCGTGCCTGCATCGAAATCGCCGCCCGCGCGTGCCTCGGCAATAACATCGGCCCATGTGCATAACCAATGCAGCGCAACCCCATGTTCGCGCAGGCGCGGGATCGTGTCCTCGAAAATGCCATAATAAAAGACGACCGCCGTATGGCCACAGCTTGCGCCTGTCTCGCGGATCGCATCAACAAAGCTGAGTTTTGATCCGCCATCGGTGGTCAAGTCTTCCACCAAAAGCACGCGATCCCCATCGGTCATCGCGCCTTCGATCCGCGCGTTTTTTCCATAGCCCTTGGGTTTCTTGCGCACATAGCTCATCGGCAGCGCCATGCGTTCCGCCACAAATGCGGCAAAGGGAATACCCGCCGTCTCGCCGCCCGCGATATTGTTGAATGCCTCAAGCCCTGCATTGCGCATCACGGTGCAGGTCAGGAAATCCATCAACGTGGCCCGCACGCGCGGAAAAGAGATAATCCGCCGACAGTCAATATAGGTGGGTGCGCGCTTGCCTGAGGCGTGGGTATAGGGCTCGTCCGCGTTGAAATGCACCGCGCCAATATCCAGCAGCATCCGCGCCGACATTTTTGCAATTTGCGCCTGATCGGGATAGCTTGTGGGGATCATCGCATGGCTCCTTTATTGGTCGAGAACCCGCCAAAACAGCGGATGGCCGGGGTCAAACACGGTGACCGGTCCATCACCCGTTTCGATGCGTGCAGGATAGGTGATGGGCGCGTCTTCCTTGACCAAGGTGAGGGTGGCATCATTCGGGGCCAAGCCATAGCGCGCGGGTCCAAAAAGCGATGTGAACCCTTCAAGTCTGTCCAATGCGCCTTCTTCCTCGAACACATGGGCCAGACAGGCCATGGTGTTGGTGGCGGTGAAACAGCCCGCGCAGCCGCACGCGCTTTCTTTATTGTCATCCGTGTGCGGTGCGCTGTCTGTGCCAAGGAAAAAGCGCGGATTGCCAGAAACGGCCGCTTTGCGCAGCGCCTCTTGATGGGTCGCGCGCTTGGCCACGGGCAGGCAGTAGTAATGCGGCTTGATGCCGCCAACCAAGATATGATTGCGGTTGATCATCAGGTGATGCGTTGTGATGGTGGCGGCAATATCGCCGCCCGCATCGCGCACATAATCAATCCCGTCACGGGTCGTGACGTGTTCGAGCGTCACTTTCAGATCGGGAAGGTCGCGGCGCAACGGCTCTAGCACGGTGTCGAGGAAGACTTTCTCTCGGTCAAAAATATCGACCTCAGAATGAGTCACCTCGCCATGGATACAAAGGGGCAAGCCGATCTCCGCCATGGTCTCCAACACGGCGCGCACGCGGGTCAGATCCCGCACGCCAGAGGCGGAGTTGGTGGTGGCCCCGCAGGGTAAAGCTTTACCGCCGTCACCAGCCCCGCCGCATGGGCCGCGGCGACATCGCGTGGATCGGTGCTTTCGGTCAGGTAAAGCGTCATCAGTGGGCCGAACGCCATGCCCTGGGGCAGGGCGGCCATGATGCGGTCACGATAGGCGGCCGCATCCGCGCCGGTCACCACAGGTGGCACCAAATTCGGCATGATGATCGCACGGGCAAAATGGCGCGCGGTTTCGGGCAAGACGGCACGCAGCATCGCGCCATCACGCAGGTGCAAATGCCAGTCGTCAGGACGGCGGATGGTCAAGCGGTGTGTCATGCGCCTTGCGCTACAGAATTTGCGCGGGATTGCCAAGAGGGAAGCGCGCTAACCCGAAGGGCTAAACCCAGCGGCGCGTGCGGCCAATTTGGGATGTTTGCGCGCTTTGGCCTGTGCGGCAAGGTTGTTGATATAGGTGTCATCCCGCCGTGCCCGCTCTCTGAAAATGCGGCGGATGGCGGCGCTTGGGGCAGGGGCATCCAAAGCAAGGATCAGCGGGGCAAGCCCTTCCTGCGCAAGCGCTAACCGTTCGATCAAGGGCGCATGGCGGGGCAGGGCGATTTTGCGGATATGTGCGCCGCGATACAGCGCGGCATGGGCCGCGGCAACGGTGGTCGCGGGGTCATAGATCAAATAGAGTGCTTTGGAATGCGCGCTCATATCAGGGCCGAATCCAAACCGGGTGGAAAAATCCAGCCGCCGCGCGCGGGCAAAACGCGTCTCGAAGGGCGCATCTTTCGGCGCAAGGCTGGCCACGGGGGAGGACAGGATCACCTCTGGCTCGGGCGCGGTGATCGAGAAGGCCGCCGCAGCATAGCCCCCGACCGGGCCAAGCCCACAGAAAATCACCCGTTTGAAACTGTCAAAAAACCCCTCATCGACCAAGCCATCGAGATGGGCGAAAAGATCGGCATCGCGAAACCAAGTTTGCCCGGCGGACATGAGGCAGAGCAGGGAGAAGCCGTGACGATCGGCCAATTCGGCCCCAAGGGGCAGGCCGTTTTCCCCCATCGTGGCCAGTCGCGCGGCATTGTCAAAGGTGACCACCAGCTCCATGCCACTTTCGATGAACAGCGCAAAATGACGGCGGCCCACTTGCGTGAAGCTGCCAAATTCTTGGCCAAGCGCCTCCATCTTGATGCGCCACGCGCGGGCCTGCGCCTGATTTTGCGCCTGCGTTTGCACCGCATCAGCTGGGCTGTGCCCCAGTAATTGTGTCATGCGTGATATGGGTGCTTCACCCATCCTTTGTTCCGTAACCCTGCCCGCGACCCTATCAGGCGCTGAAACCTGTCTCAAAGGAAATTTCGTCTCGCTGTGTGCAGACTTGACCGCCATGCGTTCTCGCGCCTTGATAGGGGCCATGCAACACAGGGAGGCAGCATGAGTAGACCCATCAGCCAAAAGGCATTCCCGCAATCCATCGCGGACCTGCGCGCGGGCCTTGCAGAGCAGGGCTATATCTGCGGAAAATCTTTGGGCACGGTCGCCTATTTGGCCCTGAGCCTCGGCCGTCCGCTGTTTTTGGAGGGGGAGGCAGGCACAGGAAAAACCGAGATCGCCAAATCTATCGCGGCCATGTTGGGCCGCCGCCTGATCCGCTTGCAATGCTATGAGGGGCTTGATGCAGGCTCTGCGGTTTATGAGTGGAATTTTGCCGCACAGATGGTGGCCATTCGCAGCGCGGAGGCGGCAGGCGGCGCGACCCGTGCCGCGCTTCAGTCGGATCTTTTCTCGCAAGATTATCTGATTGAGCGTCCTTTGCTTCAGGCGATGCGCCCTGATCCTGCGGGTGCGCCTGTGTTGTTGATTGATGAAATTGACCGCACCGATGAACCTTTCGAGGCGTTCCTTCTCGAGGCGCTTTCGGATTTTCAGGTCACAATCCCCGAGCTTGGACCCGACTGGGCTGCCTGAGCTGCCCATTGTGATCTTGACGTCAAAACCGCACGCGAGGTGCATGACGTGTTCAAAAGGCGCTGTCTCTATCATTGGGTCGATCATCCCGATATCACCCGCGAGATGGAGATTCTACGCCTGTGCTACAGGCGGCGGATCAATTGTCGCGCGAGGTTGTGGCCTTTGTGCAGCGCCTGCGCACGGAGGATTTGTTCAAGAAACCAGGCGTTGCCGAAACGATTGACTGGCCAAATGTTTGCTTGCGCTGGATGTGATCGAATTGTCGCCCGAGGTGATTGCAGACACCTGGGCGCGATATTGAAATATCAAGAGGACATCGTGCGGCTTCAGGGATCGGAGGCCGCGCATCTTGGACGAGGATCCGCGCCGAGGCGGGTTAAGGCGCTATGGAATACGCGCCGCTTGATTTGCCCGACAATCCGCGCAGCTTCTGCGCAATCTGGCGCATTTTGCGCGGGCCTTTGCGGGTGGCGGGTCTGCCTGCGGGCACGGGGCGTGTGATGGACGCTGCGCGCGCCTTGGCCGAGGGCTTCAGCGACCGAGACACGTTTTTCCTACGCTGCGCGCCTGTTTTTGCACCCGACCCGAACATCTGCCGATTTTCGCACAAATCTCCGCCTCTATTGGCGCGATCCGCGATATATGGAGCATATGATGTCCCTGATGCTGCCTGCCATTCGCGGCGTGGCGGAGGAGCGACAGGCCAAACCCGCCGAGAAGCGCGCGGCTGAAAGCTTGCTGGACGGCATCACCCCTGAGGCGCCCGACATCAAAGGACAGGATCGCCCTCAGGACACCGAAATCGAAATTGATGCAAGCCTGACGATGAGCCGCGAGGAACGCTTGCGCAACCTCGATTTCGAGCAAATGTCCGTGGCAGAAATGGCTGAAGCGCGGCGCATATTGGCGCGGTTGAGCCTGCCCGTGCCGCCCCTGATCACGCGGCGCAGCATCGCAAGCCCGAATGGCCCGCGCCCCGATTGGCGGCGCACGCTGCGTCAAGCGATGCGCAAAGGCGGCGAGGTGCAGGATTTTGCGCGCCAAAGGCGGCGCGAACGGATGCCTGCCTTGATCTGTCTTTGTGATATTTCTGGGTCCATGTCGGCCTATAGCCGCGCTGTTTTGCATTTTCTGCACGCGCTCTCAAACGCCAAGGGCGCAGGCTGGTCCAAGGTCTATGGGTTCACCTTTGGCACGCGGCTGACCAATATCACCCGCCATTTGCGCGGGCGTGATGTGGATGCGGCGCTTGCCGCGGCGGGGGGAGAGGCGCAAGATTGGGAAGGCGGGACGCGCATTGGGTATTGTATTGACCGCTTTAACCGCGATTGGTCGCGCCGTGTCATGGGGCAGGGGGCGATTGTTTTGTTGATCACGGACGGATTGGATCGTGATGATCCCGCGCTTTTATCCGCCGCAATGGAGCGTCTGAGCCTGTCGTCCAGGCGGCTGATATGGATCAACCCGCTTTTGCGCTGGGAGGGGTTCGCGCCTAAAGCCGCAGGTATTCGTGCTATTCTGCCCCATGTCGATATGTTCCGTGCAGGGCATAACATCGCCGCCCTGCAAGGTTTGGCCGAGGCGCTGAACGCGCGCGGTGATTTCAACGAAAAAGCGCGGCTTGCGCGGATGCTATCGGATGCGGCAAGCTGAACCCGAAAGGGAGGGGTCATAATGGAAAATATGCCCGAATTGGCACTGGAGTGGCACTGCGCGGGCCGTGGTGCGGTCTTGGCATCCGTGGTGGAGACATGGGGCAGCGCACCGCGCCGCGTGGGCAGCCAATTGGTGGTAGCGGGCGATGGCGAGATGCAAGGCTCCGTTTCGGGCGGTTGTGTCGAAGGGGCGGTGGTTCTTGAGGCGCAAGATATGCTCTCGACCAAGGCGACCGCACCGAAAATGCTGGAGTTTGGTGTGTCGGATGATGCAGCCTTTGCCGTGGGTCTGGCCTGTGGCGGGCGGATCAAAATCTTGCTTCAGCCCATTGGTGTGGCCCTGCCCGAGGCAGCCTTGCGCGAACTGGTCGCGGCCCGCGCCGCCCGCCGTGCGGTGGCGTTGGTCAGCGATGTGACGGGCGAAACCCCGCCGCGTGTCGTGGCGCGCAGCGATGCGTTTGATCTAAGTCTGTCCTTCGCCAAGGATAAATCGGGCCTTGATGAGGAGGGCTTGCGCTACATTGCAATCCATAACCCGCCCTTGCGCATGGTGGTGGTGGGGGCGGTGCATATTGCGCAAAGCCTGATCCCGATGGCACAAATGGCCGGATATGATGTGACACTGGTTGATCCACGTCCTGCCTTTGGCTCCAGTGCCCGTTTCGAGGGAGTGCGCATTGTTGATGCTTGGCCAGACGAGGCACTCAATGAGATCGGGCTTGATGCGCGCACCGCCGTTGTGACCCTCACCCATGACCCCAAGCTGGATGATCCCGCCATCATGGCCGCGCTGCGGGCTGAGGTGTTCTACTTGGGCTGTCTGGGGTCGACCCGCACCCATGCAAAACGGGTGGATCGATTGACCGAAGCGGGTTTTGGTGTGGAGGAGATCGCGCGCATCCACGCGCCTGTGGGGCTGAATATTGGCGCCATGGGGCCTGCGGAAATTGCCATATCCATCATGGCACAGATTACCGAACGGTTGCGCAAATCATGAAGTTTGGCCCTGTCCCCCTCGCACAGGCGCAGGGCGCGATCCTCGCCCATTCCGTCCCGGTGGCGGGTGGGCTGCTCAAGAAAGGCACGCGTCTGGAGGCCGCCCATATCGCCACGCTGCGCGCGGCATCTGTGGGCGAGGTTATCGTGGCCGCGCTTGACGCGAACGATGTGGATGAAAACAGCGCCGCCTTGCGCTTGGCAGAGGCGCTGATTGGCGTGGAGGCGGGGCTTTCGGTGGATGCGCCTTCACGGGCCAGTGTCAACTTGCGCAGCACGGGCGCAGGGGTGTTGCGGGTGGATGCTGCACGGATCGCTGGGGTGAATGCCATTGACCCGCGCATTACCATTGCCACCTTGCCGCCGTGGCAGCGGGTAACATCGGGCATGATGGTGGCCACGATCAAGATCATTCCCTATGCCGTGCCAGAGGCAAAATTGGCGCAGGCGGTTACGGCCAGTGCAGGGGATAGCAGGGTGGTGCGCTTGCACGGGTCGCGCCAAAGATCAACAGGGCCAGCCTGATCCTGACCAGCCACCAGGTGATAGGGCAGGTGATACGGCCGCGAAACGGGAGGCGAAATCCATCGCGGCGGTGGTGGCGCGGTTGTCTGCGCTGGAGGCGGAGTTGGTGGAGACACGCATCTGCGCGCATGGTCAGGCGGCGCTGCAGGAAATTGTCCGCGCGCAAGCGGTCGCGGAATTGGTGTTGGTCTTGACGGCATCGGCCACCTCGGATGCGGCGGATGTGATGCCGCTGCGCTGTGCGCGGCAGGGGGCGGATCACCCGCTTTGGGATGCCGGTGGACCCGGGCAATCTCTTGGCTTTGGGGGCGCTTGGGGCCACCCCGTGATTACCTTCCGGCTGCGCGCGCAGCCCCGCGTTAAATGGCGCTGATTGGGTGTTGGAGCGCGGATCTGCGGCCACCCCACCGCCGATGAGATCGGCGCCATGGGTGTCGGCGGCTTGCTTAAGGAAATCCCCACCCGACCGCAGCCGCGCGAAGGGCGCAAAGGGTGATGGTTTCACGGCGTCTTGAGGGGGATGGCGCATTTTTTGTTTTGCGCTCTGCGCAATCCATGTTTGGATAAGATCAATCGATAAGGGAGGATCGAATGACTCAGGTCATGCTATCAGTAAATGGAAAGGAAATGTCGGCCGAGGTTGAGGGCCGCACACTTCTGGTGGAGGTGCTGCGCGACAAGCTGGGCCTGACGGGCACCCATGTCGGCTGTGATACCAGTCAATGTGGCGCGTGCACCGTTCATGTGGACGGCAAGTCGATGAAATCGTGCTCGGTTCTGGCGATGGATGTCGCGGGTGCGGAGGTCACCACAATCGAGGGCATGGCCAATCCTGATGGCTCGCTTCGGTGATCCAAGCCGCATTCAAGGAGCATCATGGTTTGCAATGTGGCTTCTGCACGCCCGGCATGGTGATGACTGCGGCGGCATTGCTGAAAGAGAACCCCAAGCCCAGTGAAGCCCAAGTGCGCGCATATCTGGAAGGCAATATCTGCCGCTGCACGGGCTATCATAACATCGTCAAGGCCATTCTTGCGGCTTCTGGCCAGGATGTTGCGCCATCGCGGCGGAATAATCAACGCGGGTTCTTCGGGCGGAGGAGGTCCGAATAACCTGTTTGGAACATCATCACCTAAACCCCCAATGCGGTGGCGGTGAGAAAACCCAAGGGAGGATTGACCATGCCAAAAGACAGCGGCATCGGGGCCGCGTCCAAGCGGCGCGAAGACCTGAGATTTCTAACGGGTGGCGGACGTTACACCGATGATATCAATCTCAACAGACAGGCTTATGTCTATTTCCTGCGCTCGGATGTGGCGCATGGGCGGATCAAATCCATCGACACCAAAGCGGCTGCGGCCATGCCTGGTGTTGTGCGGATTTTCACGGGTGCTGATTTTGAAGGGGTGGGCACGATCCCCTGCGGATGGCAGGTGACCGACCGCGAAGGCAACCTGATGAAGGAGCCTGCGCACCCGATCCTTGCCCAAGGCAAAGTGCGCCATGTGGGCGATCCCATCGCCGCCGTTGTGGCCGAAAGCCTGAGTGCGGCGCGCGATGCGGCCGAGGCCATCGAAGTCGATATCGAAGAACTGCCTGCCGTCATCGATATGAAGAAGGCGGTAACGTCAGGCGCGCCCAAGGTGCATGACGATCTGGCCGATAACCTGTGCTATGATTGGGGCTTTGTCGAGGAGAACCGCGCAGCGGTCGATGAGGCGATCAAGAAAGCCGCCCATGTCACCACGCTGGAGCTGGTCAACCAACGGCTTGCCCCAAATGCGATGGAGCCGCGCGTGGCGGTGGGTGATTACAACAAGGGAACGGATGACTCGACCCTTTACACCACATCGCAAAACCCCCATGTGATCCGCCTTTTGATGGGCGCATTCGTGCTTGGCATCCCCGAGCACAAGCTGCGCGTGATTGCGCCTGATGTGGGCGGTGGGTTTGGCTCGAAGATTTTCCATTACGCGGAGGAGGCCTTTTGCACCTTTGCGGCCAAAGCCATTAAGCGCCCTGTGAAATGGACATCTTCGCGCTCCGAGGCATTTATGTCTGACGCGCATGGGCGTGACCATGTGACCAAGATCGAACTGGCCTTGGACAAGGACAATAATTTCACCGCCATTCGCACCGAAACCTATGCGAATATGGGGGCGTATCTGTCCACATTCGCGCCTTCGGTGCCAACTTGGCTGCATGGCACATTGATGGCGGGCAATTATAAAACCCCGCTGATCTATGTGAATGTGAAGGCGGTGTTTACCAACACCGTGCCTGTGGATGCCTATCGAGGGGCAGGGCGGCCCGAGGCCACCTTCCAGCTTGAGCGCGTGATTGACAAAGCCGCGCGTGAACTGGGCGTGGATCCTGTCGAATTGCGGCGGCAGAATTTCGTCACCGAATTCCCCTATCAAACCCCTGTTGCCGTGCAATATGACACGGGCGATTATCACGCCACGATGGATAAGCTTTTGCAGATGATCGATCGTGAGGGGTTTGATGCGCGTGCCGCCGAAGCCAAAAAGCGCGGCAAGCTGCGTGGTCTTGGCATCAACGCCTATATCGAGGCCTGTGGAATTGCACCTTCGCAATTGGTGGGTCAGCTTGGCGCGCGGGCGGGCCTGTATGAATCGGCCACTGTGCGGGTGAATGCCACGGGCGGGCTTGTCGTGATGACAGGCAGCCACAGCCACGGGCAGGGGCATGAGACATCCTTTGCCCAAGTGGTGGCTGACATGATCGGTATCCCCGAAGATATGGTTGAAATCGTGCATGGTGATACGGCCAATACGCCCATGGGCATGGGCACTTATGGCTCCCGCTCTTTGGCGGTGGGTGGTTCGGCCATGGTAAGGGCCACCGAAAAAATCATCGCCAAGGCCAAGAAAATTGCGGCACATTTGATGGAGGCGTCCGAGGCCGATATCGAATTGAAGGATGGGCAATTCTCGGTCGCGGGCACGGATAAATCCGTGGCTTGGGGCGATGTGACCTTGGCCGCCTACGTGCCGCATAATTATCCGCTGGATGAGATCGAACCGGGGCTTGAGGAGACGGCCTTTTACGATCCGTCCAATTTTACCTATCCCGCGGGCGCATATGCCTGCGAGGTTGAAGTTGATCCCGATACAGGCAAGGTCGAGATCATGTCCTTTGCCGCGGCCGATGATTTTGGCAATATCGTCAACCCGATGATCGTGGATGGCCAAGTGCATGGTGGCATCGGTCAGGGGATTGGTCAGGCCCTGCTTGAAGGGGTCAGCTATGACGAGAACGGGCAAATCTTGTCGGCCAGTTACATGGATTACGCCATGCCACGCGCCGATGATCTGCCCTTCTACAAAGTGGATCATTCCTGCCAGACCCCCTGCACCCATAACCCGTTGGGTGTGAAAGGCTGTGGTGAGGCGGGGGCCATCGGATCACCCCCTGCGGTGGTGAATGCGGTTGTCGATGCGCTGAACCGTGGCGGTCATGCGGTCACGCATATCGATATGCCACTGTCACCGCACCGCGTCTGGCAAGCGATGCAAGGCTAAACGAAAACACGGGGGCGCGGGTCGGGTGTCTGACCCGCGCTGGAGACCAGTCAAAAAGGGGCCATGTCCCTTTGAACCAGAGGAAACGGGATATGTATAATTTCGACTTTACCCGCCCAAGCACCATCAAAGACGCGGTTGCGGCCATTGGCGCAGGCGGTCAGGCGCTCAGTGGCGGGCAGACCCTCATCCCTACGATGAAAGCGCGGCTGGCCATGCCTGAAACATTGGTCAGCCTCACGGGCATTCAGGAGATGAAGGGCATCTGCACCAATGATGCGGGTCAGATTTGCATTGGTGCGGCGACCACCCATGCCGAAGTGGCGCGCGAGCTGGCCAAGTCCTATCCAGCGCTGTCGGATCTTGCAGGCCATATCGGGGATCCCGCGGTGCGCAATCGGGGCACAATCGGCGGAAGCCTTGCGAATAATGATCCGTCCGCCTGCCTCCTTCGGCGGTGCTTTGGCTCGGGCGCACCGTCAAAACAACACCCGCGACATCGCGGCGGATGATTACTTTATGGGGATGTTCACCACCGCGTTGGACGAGGGCGAGATCATCACCGAGGTGAAATTCCCAGGCCGCAAAAGCGAATTATCAGAAATTGCAGCCCGCTTCGCGCTTTGCGCTCGTTGGCGTGTTCGTTGGCGAAATTCGCTGACGGCGTGCGCGCGCTGTGACGGGCGCATCGGGCGAGGGCGTGTTCCGGCTGAGGCCGAAGCGGCCCTGTCCGCGATTTCTCCGTATCGGCGCTTGATGGCGTGGCGGTGCCTCGGCGGATGGGATGATTTCCGATCTGCATGGCACGGGTGCCTATCGCGCGCATTTGGTCAAGGTGATGACCGCGCGTGCGGTGGCCGCCGCCTAAGATCAGCAGGATCGGCAAAGGAAAGCCCCGCGACAGCGGGCTTTTTTATGTGATGTGCGGCAGGCGGATTATTTCGCAGGGCCGATCATCAATACCATTTGGCGGCCTTCGAGTTTGGGCATATTCTCGATCTTGCCCACACCTTCGATCTTTTCGGCCACACGTTCCAGCAGCTCGCGACCCAATTGTTGGTGCGCCATTTCACGACCACGGAAGCGCAGCGTGACCTTCACCTTATCCCCATTCTCAAGGAATTTGATGGCATCGCGCACCTTGCGGTCGAAATCGTGATCATCGGTGCCGGGCCGCATTTTGACCTCTTTGACCTCGATCACCTTTTGCTTTTTGCGGGCTTCGGCTTCGCGTTTCTGCTGTTCATATTTGAACTTGCCGAAATCCATGATTTTGCAGACGGGTGGCTCGGCATTGGGGGAAATTTCCACCAAATCCAACCCTGCCTCATCGGCCAATTCCATTGCGTGTTCTGGGGTGACCACCCCAATATTCTCGCCCTCTGCGCCTATTAGGCGAACTTCGGGGCAGCGGATGCGGTCGTTGACGCGCGGGCCAGTGTCACGGCTGGGCGGCGCATTATGGGGTCTGCGGGCTATGGGTTTTGTCCTTCTGTGGTTTGGATCAATTGATGTGATAACCTACAGGTGCGCCCGCAAGCTTTCAAGAGGGGTTTCAACGGCGCTCTTCGCTCAATCAAGAAAGGCCTTTTCAACCACATAATGCTGCGGGTTGGAATTGGCCCCTTCGACCAAGCCATACCCCTCAAGCATATCTTTGATTTCCAAGTTAAAGGCGAGATTGCCGCAGACCATGGCGCGGTCACATTCGGGGTTGAGGGGGGGCACGCCCAAATCCTCAAACACGGTGCCTGCGCGCATCAAATCGGTGATGCGCCCCATCTTGGGGCTGTGTTCACGGGTTGTCGTGGGGTAATAACGGATTTTATCTGCAAAGCCCGCGCCGATCAATTCAGCCAGCAGCTCATCTTGTCTGATCTCCTCGATCAAGCTGCGCCCATAGTCCAGTTCGGCCACTTCGCGGCAGGTATGGGTGATGATGACCTCGTCATAATCTTCATAGGTTTGCGGCTCCCGCAGGAGGCTTGCAAAAGGCGCAAAGCCCGTGCCCGTGGCAAAGAACCAAATCCGCTTTCCGGGCAACAGCGCGTCATGCACCAATGTCCCCACAGGTTTGGGGCGCAGGATGATCTCATCCCCCACTTGGATATGTTGCAGCTTTGATGTCAGGGGGCCGTCTTGCACCTTGATGGAATAGAATTCCAATTCCTCCCCCCATGAGGGCGAGGCGA
>JAGYKZ010000041.1 GCA_018401385.1 Roseicyclus sp. | reverse complement strand
ATATTGGCGGCGACCATCAACGCATCGACCATGTGGATACGCAGATTTGGGATGTGACCTTCAAGCATATCCTTCTGCCTGTTTGGTTGGCAGCCTATCGCTATCGCGGGAAATCTTATCGCTTTGTGGTCAACGGCCAAACGGGCAAAGTGATGGGGGAGCGCCCCTATTCCGCCATCAAGATCGCCATTGCGCTGATCCTTGGCGGCATTTTGGCATTGGGTCTTGGCTATGTTTATGACACCCATCTGCGCTGATGGCGCGCATTCACCTTTGCGCTGACATCAATCTGTTGCTAGATCACGCGGGCCGCAGATCGCGGCGCTTGATCGTCATTCGTTGAAAGGCCTCCGCCATGCTGCTGTGCTGTGGTGAATCTCTGATTGATATGCTGCCACGCGACACAGGCGCAGGTGAGGCCGCCTTCGCCCCCTATGCGGGTGGCGCGGTTCTGAACACCGCCATCGCGGCGGCGCGATTGGGACAAGAAACAGCGATGCTGACAGGATTGTCCCGCGATCTGTTCGGTCGGATTCTGGATGACCATTTGATGGCAAATGATGTGGACACAAGCCTGTGTTTGCGCAGCGACCGCACCACCACCTTGGCCTTTGTAACCCTCAAGGATGGCCAAGCCACATATGCGTTTTACGATGAAAACACCGCGGGGCGGATGGTCTCCCATGCGGATTTGCCAGCAACCTTGGACGGGATCACGGCGCTGTTTTTCGGGGGTATCTCCTTGGCGGTGGAGCCTTGCGCAGAAACCTACGCGGCGCTGTGCCTGCGCGAGGCGGCCCGCCTGCCTGTGATGATCGACCCCAATATTCGGCCCAGTTTCATCACAGACGCACCGCGCTATCGCGCGCGGTTGTCGCGGATGTTGACTGTCGCAGACATCATCAAACTGTCGGATGAAGACCTTGCATGGCTGACCCACGACACACCCGAGGATGAGGCCGTTGCCGATCTTTTGACCGCGGGCGCGAAACTTGTGCTGATCACCAAAGGGGCTGATGGCGT
Organism: Roseicyclus sp.; assembly: GCA_018401385.1. Lineage (GTDB taxonomy): Bacteria > Pseudomonadota > Alphaproteobacteria > Rhodobacterales > Rhodobacteraceae > M30B80. The sequence goes on along the minus strand of JAGYKZ010000041.1, from coordinate 13,513 downwards.
GACCGCCCATTTCGCGGGTGGGCAGATGACCCAGCCTGTGATCCCCGCCACAGTCGTGGACACGGTCGGCGCGGGCGATACGTTTAACGCAGGCGTTCTGACAGGCTTGGCCGAGGCGGGATATTTGCGCAAAGCGGCGCTTGCCGCACCGTTGCCGCAGGATATTCTCAAAGCCGTGCTGGATCTGGGGGTGCGCGCCGCCGCTGTGACCGTTGCGCGCGCGGGCGCAAACCCGCCGCTGCGCGCGGAGATTTAACCGATGCGCGCGCTGATCCAACGGGTGAGCGAGGCCGCCGTGCACGTGGATGGGGTGACACTCGGGCAATGCGGCGCGGGGCTTTTGATTTTGATCTGCGCCATGCGCGGCGACACCACGGCGCAAGCCGAGCATCTTGCCCAGAAAATCGCAAAAATGCGCATCTTCAAGGATGAGGCGGGCAAAATGAACCGTTCAATTCTGGACGCGGGCGGCGGGGCACTGGTGGTCAGCCAATTCACCCTTGCCGCCGATACGCGCACAGGCAACAGGCCAGGGTTTTCTCAGGCCGCTGATCCCGAGACAGGTCGCGCCCTTTATGAACATTTTGCGCAAAGCCTCGCCGCGCTTGGCCCCAAGGTTGAGACGGGACAGTTTGGTGCAGATATGAAGGTTTCGCTGATCAATGATGGCCCCGTTACCATTTGGCTCGATACTGAGGCATCAGCGCCTAAAAATTAGGCAGTTAAGGCAAAGTTAACGATTGCCCCCCAGGCCACATGGCGATGCGCCCTAGCCCAGCCCCCGTAATCGCGCCACCGATAGGGGAACCGGTATTGGGTAAGCGTAAATGGAAAACCCCACCTCTTTCTTTGACGAAATGCTGCGTTCCGACCACGGGCCGCGCGCGCCCTATGAGGCATATCATACTTGGTTTGAAGGAGAAGATCGCCGCGACCTGATCCGAAAATCGGACGAGGCGGAACGGTTCTTTCGCCGCACAGGCATCACCTTCAACGTCTATGGTGCGGCGGATGCAGATGAGCGACTGATCCCATTTGACATCGTGCCACGGATTATCTCTGGCCGAGAATGGGCGCGGCTCACGCGCGGGATCGAACAGCGTGTTCGTGCCATAAACGCTTTTTTGCACGATATATATCATCGCCAAGAGATTATCCGCGCAGGCCGCATTCCGATTGAGTTGATTGCCAAAAACGATGCGTTCCTCAAGGCCATGATTGGGCTGGAGCCGCCTGGCGGAGTCTATACACATATCGTTGGGATTGATCTGGTGCGGGTGGCTGAGGATCAATTTTATGTGCTGGAGGACAATGCCCGCACCCCATCGGGCGTGTCCTATATGCTGGAAAATCGCGAAACCATGTTGCAGATGTTCCCCGAACTGTTCGGGCGCATCAAGGTGCGCAGCGTGGGGGATTATCCGCTGGCCTTGCGCCGCTCGCTTGGGGCGTCAATGCCGCGCCATGCTTCAGGCGATGGTGCCGTGGCGGTGCTGACACCGGGCATTCACAACTCCGCCTATTTTGAACACGCATTTCTGGCCGACCATATGGGGGTCGAACTGGTCGAGGGCAGCGATTTACGCGTGATGGATGGCAAAATCGCCATGCGCACCACGCGCGGTTATAAACCGATTGATGTGCTCTATCGCCGTGTCGATGATGATTTCCTTGATCCCTTGAATTTCAATCCTGACAGCCTTTTGGGTGTTCCGGGCATCATGGATGTATATCGCGCGGGTGGCATCACCATTGCCAATGCGCCTGGAACGGGGATCGCCGATGACAAGGCAATTTATTCCTATATGCCCGAAATCGTAGAATTCTACACGGGCGAGAAGCCGCTTTTGGAAAATGTGCCGACATGGCGCTGCTCCGAGCCGGATGCGTTGTCCTATGTTCTCGACCATTTGCATGAATTGGTGGTGAAAGAGGTGCATGGCTCTGGTGGCTATGGAATGTTGGTTGGTCCTGCCGCCTCGAAAAAAGAATTGGCCGCGTTTCGCGCCAAGCTCAAATCGCGCCCCGCAAATTATATCGCACAACCGACCTTGGCGCTGTCGACCGTGCCGATCCTGACCAAAGCGGGGCTGGCCCCGCGCCATGTTGATCTGCGCCCCTTTGTATTGGTCAGCCCCAATGGCATCGAGATCACCCCCGGCGGCCTGACCCGCGTGGCGCTGAAGAAAGGCTCGCTCGTGGTCAATTCCAGCCAAGGGGGCGGGACAAAAGACACATGGGTTCTGGAAGAATGAGCGCGCAGAGGGGGCAAAGGCCATGTTAGGCAAAACTGCGGGCGGGCTGTTTTGGATGTTCCGCCATTTGGAACGCGCAGAAAACACAACCCGCCTCATCGAGACAGGTCTGCGCATCGCTTTGACACGACCAGATCGCTCCAATGACGAATGGCAAAGCCTGTTAAAAACTGCCGCCGCCGAACAGGTATTTTTTACCAAATACGAGACGGCTGATGCGGCCAATGTTGTGGATTTTCTCTTGCGGGATGCGGCCAACCCGACATCTGTGCAATCAAGCATGGCACAAGCCCGCCAAAACGCCCGCATGGTGCGCACCGCCCTCACCCGCGAGGTCTGGGAGGCGGTCAATGACACCTATATGCAATTGCGCAGCACGCTTGCGCGCCCTGCCACAGATAAAAACCTACCCGATACGATTGCCTTGGTGCGACAGCAATCGGCACTGGTGCGCGGTGCCTTGCACGGCTCAATGCTGCGCAATGATGTTTTCGATTTCGCCCGGATTGGCACTTTCCTAGAACGCGCGGATAACACAGCGCGCATTTTGGATGTGAAATATTACGTCCTTCTGCCCTCCATCAGCCAGATCGGATCCAATCTCGACAATGTGCAATGGGAAACGATCCTGCGCGCGGTCGCGGGGCAACGGGCCTACTCTTGGCTGACCCAAGGCGCGGTCACGCCCAAAGGCATCGCGGATTTCCTGATCTTTGACGGGCGGATGCCCCGCAGCCTGAAATTCGCGCTCGGCAAATTGCAAAGTAATCTGGGCTATCTAGAGGCGGAATATGGCAACACCCTGCCCTGCCACGCAATGGCTGCGCGCTTGAATGCGCAGCTCTGCACAAGCAGCATTGACCGAGTGTTTGAGGAAGGGTTGCACGAATTCATACTCGCCTTCTTGCAGGATTTGGCCCAGCTTGGCCGCCAGATCGAAACCGATTACCGCTTCATAGGATGAACGGCCGATGCGATTAAAACTCTCTCATCGCACGCATTACGGGTTTGATAACCCACCGTACTACGGGTTGCAGCAATTGCGTCTGACCCCGCAAGACACGCCCGCACAATCCGTGCAGGAGTGGCAGATGCAGGTGACAGGCGGCACAGTGGAGTGCACCTATCTCGACCACAACCAAAACCTTGTCACGTTGATTTCCTTTGCCGCGGACGCTGAGGCCGTAGAAGTCACCTGCACCGGCGTGATTGAAACAAGCGATGTGGCGGGCGTGCATGGGGCGCATCGTGGACTGGTTCCCCTATGGGCGTTTTTGCAGCCCTCCGATTTGACCCGCGCGGGCAATGGGACACGCAAACTGACAGCGGGGCTGAGGGATGCAAAACTCAGCGATGTGGAGCGGCTTCATGCCCTATCAGCCCGTATCCTTGAGGCGGTGCCCTATGCCATTGGTCCCACCCATGCGGGCAGCAGCGCCGAGGACGCCATAGACGCGGGCAGCGGTGTCTGTCAGGATCACGCCCATATCTTTGCCGCTGCCGCACGCCTATTGGGATATCCTGCGCGCTATGTGTCAGGCTATTTGATGATGGAGGACCGTGTGCATCAAGATGCCAGCCATGCCTGGGCCGAAGCCCATGTGGAGGGCTTGGGGTGGGTCGGATTTGACATCTCAAACGGGATCAGCCCAGACACCCGATATGTCCGCGTGGCCTCAGGCGTGGATTACCGCGAGGCAGCCCCGATTATTGGCCTGCGCTACGGTGCGGGGGCCGAGCGGCTTTCAGTAGATATTCAGGTTCAACAGCAATAAAAAAGACACGGCGCGATTCTTGACCCGCGCAAAGCACAGGTGAAAGACGGCCCCCCAAAATGACCTATTGCGTTGGTTTGAAACTGAATTCTGGCCTTGTGTTTATGTCGGATACGCGCACCAATGCGGGCGTTGATAATATATCGACCTTTCGCAAAATGTTCACATGGGAGGCGGCGGGTGAACGCAGCGTCACCTTGATGACTGCGGGCAATCTGGCCACCACACAAGCCGTCATCAGCCTTTTGAACGAGCGCGCCAAACCTGCGGAGGATCGCGGGAATCCGTCCATCATCGAAGCACCTTCGATGTTTCAGGTGGCGAAACTTGTGGGGGAAACACTGCGCGAGGTGATCAAAACACAATCGGGCCAAGATGGGCCTGAGGCAGAGGCGACCTTTTCCGCAACCATGATTTTGGGCGGCCAGATCAAAGGCGCGCCTCCACGTCTGTTTTTGATATATCCTGAGGGCAATTTCATCGAAGCCAGCGATGACACGCCATTTTTCCAAATTGGCGAAACCAAATATGGCCGCCCCATTTTGGTGCGCGCCTATGACCCTGCGATGAGTTTTGAGGATGCGGTGAAGCTGTTGATGGTCAGCTTTGATTCCACCATCAAGGCCAATCTTTCGGTCAATCTGCCGCTTGATCTTCATGTCTACACGGCAGACAGCTTACACCTTGGAACCATGACACGGATCGAACGGGATGATCCGTATTTCAATACAATTTCAACGGGTTGGGGCGATGCGCTGAAAGATGCGTTCAACCGCCTGCCAGCCTACAGCTTTACGACTTAGTGGGATCAAACCCATAAATCCACTCAAAGCGTTGCGTCAACAGATGCGGGGCATAGCGGCTGACCACGCGCAAACCCGTATGCGCCGCAACCCGAAAAAGACTTGGCCGTATATGGTAATGATCGGCATTGTCCGAGGCCGCCTGAACAATCCGCGCCGTTCGGGGGCGGCGCTGCGCCTCATAGTGGGCTAAGGCCTCGGGCAGATCGGGCGTATCTGACAGGCGCGCGGACAAAATCCACGCATCCTCCAACGCCATATTGGCCCCTTGTGCCAAGAAAGGCAGGGTGGGATGCGCAGCATCGCCCAAAAGAACCATCTGGCCATTTTGCCACTTGCGCGCGACAGGATGGCGGAACAGCCCCCATTGATAACATTGGGTCACGCGCCCCAGATAGGCGCGCGCCTCCCGGCAAAAGTCACCAAAACGCGCAACAAGCTGCGCAGGATCGCCCGCCTCTGACCAAGATTCCTTGACCCACTGGTCTTGTTCCTCAACCGCCACGATATTGATCAGCCTGCCGCCCCGCAGCGGATAGATGACAATATGACGGGCAGGCCCCATAAACACCTGCACGTCGCACAAATCATCGCCGTCTTGCGCATCAATCACAGCGCGCCATGCAATTTGGCCCGTGAAAAACGGATGTCCACGCGGCTCAAGATGGGCGCGAATGCGGGAATGCAACCCATCCGCCCCAACGATCACATCGGCGGTTTCGCGCTGACCATTGGCCAAGATCACATCCCCCTCCTCACCCCCCGCTACGGCTGCACCAAGGGTGATCTCCACCCCAAGATCACGCGCCCGATTGGCCAATATCTCGACCAAATCCGCGCGATGCACATAGTGATAAGGCCGCCCCTGACGGGACAGGGGCACGCGGGCAACCGCAGCGCCTTTGCGAAAATCGCGCAGATAAACGGCGCTTGCGCGGGGGGAGAGTGCGGCAATCTCATCGGCCACCCCAAGCCCCGCAAGCGTGGCCATTCCATTGGGGCTGATTTGCAAGCCCGCCCCAAAGGCACGGATTTCTTGGGCTTGCTCCAGCACACGCACGGCCGCGCCGCGCTGTGCAAGGCAACAGGCCGCTGCCAAGCCGCCAATCCCCGCCCCGACCACCAAAACATCGCGCCCAATCATGCCTGTCACCGCTTTCATTCAAACAAAAAAGGCACCCCAAGAGATGCCTTTTTGATCTTATCCCATGGTCCCGCGCGATCAATCGTCCCGATGAACTTTTTCGCGGCGCTCATGGCGTTCTTGGGCTTCAAGTGTCATGGTCGCGATGGGACGCGCGTCCAGACGCTTAAGGCTGATCGGGTCGCCTGTGACCTCGCAATAGCCATATTCACCTTCATCGATGCGGCGCAGCGCTGCATCAATTTTAGCAATCAACTTACGCTGACGGTCCCGCGTGCGCAATTCCAGCGCGCGATCCGTTTCCTCGCTGGCACGATCCGCAACATCAGGAATGCTCCGCGTGCCATCTTGCAGCGCGGTCACGGTCGTGCGGCTTTCGTCAAGCAGATCATTTTTCCAGTTGAGTAGTTTCCGGCGGAAATACTCAAGCTGGCGCTCGTTCATGAATGGTTCGTCCTCCGCAGGACGATAATCTTCCGGAAGAAAGATTTCAGCTTTCATGTCATTCCCCTCAGCGGCAACTGACCCGATAATGGTATGTGTATCAGACGTCATGGTGTCACCTCGCGCTTCGCTTACAGGATGGCGCAGGCAATGTCACCCACCTAAACGCGCTTTTTTGAACCCAAAATCGCAACGGCTGACAGCCCGCATTGCCACAAATGCGTGGCAACGACCTTGCCAGCACCAAAAAGCTCAGGCCAAATCGCTTTGGGTCGAAATTGAAACAATGCGCTCAACAGGGGTCTTTTGTCGCGGCCATGCGCCAAAGGCGCGCCTAAAAAGGAAATGAAATGTGGCCTTCGCCAAATTTAGGACAGAATCTATCAATATTTTAGGACGGGCGCAGATGGTGCTTGGAGTAAATGATGCACAGCAATCTTGATATCCTTCCGCTTCAGGCTGAAGACCGCAGCTGTTGGGAGGCGCTTTGGACGGCCTATCTGGCATTTTACGACACAACGCTTGCGCCTGAGGTGATCGACCTAAGCTTCGCGCGCTATTGCGACCCTGCCCGAACAGATATGCTGGGATGGTTGGCGTGGCGCGGTGGCGCGGCTGTGGGTCTTGTACATGTCATCACCCATGCCCATGGATGGAAGCCCGCCCCCGTCACATATCTGCAAGATTTGTTCGTGGTGTCCGAGGCGCGTGGTGCCCGCATTGGCGCGGCGCTGATAGATCATGTGTGCCGCGATGCCGCACAGGCGGGGCGGCCATCCGTTTACTGGCTGACGCAAAGCCACAACAGCACCGCGCGCAAGCTTTATGACCGCGTGGCCCATGATACAGGCTTTATCAAATATGCGAAATAATCTATCGCACGTCATCTGGGTTTGGGCGCTTGTTGCCTTGACGGCCTGTGCCCCCTCCACACCGGTCGAAAACACGGTCGCACGGCTGCAACCAAGCCTCGCGGAAACGCCTGTCCGCTTGCCCAATTTTGGCCCTTACGCGCCACAGCCCTTGACCCGAAGCAACCAATCTTTGGCCGATGATTTCATGGCGTTGAGCTTCGTCTTGGAATCGGGGCGGCAAATCCCGCGCATCAGCCGCTTTGAGGGACCAATCACCGTGGCCCTTGCCCCAACAAGCCCCCCCAATTTAAATCATGAATTGAACCGCCTGATCGCGCGGCTGCGCAGCGAGGCTGAAATTGATATCAGCCTTGTTGATTTCACCCCCAATCGCCCTGCCAATATCACGGTAAATGCACTACCAGCCGCGCAGATCGATGCCGCCGTGCCGCAAGCGGCTTGCTTCGTGGTGCCAAATGCGCGCATCTGGCAGGACTTCATACGCCAACGGGGCCGCGTCAGCAGTGATTGGGCAAGTCTGACAACGCGGCGCTCCGCCGCTATTTTCCTGCCGAATGATGCAAGCCCGCAAGAAATGCGCGACTGCCTGCATGAGGAATTGGGGCAGGCCTTGGGGCCGCTGAACGACCTCTATGATCTGACCGATAGTGTCTTCAACGATGACAATTTCCACGCGATTTTGACAGCTACGGACATGGCCTTTCTGCGCATTTTTAATGACCCAGCCTTGCGCAGCGGGATGGGTCAGGCTGAGGTGGCTGCCGAGCTGCCCGCGATCCTTGCACGGATCAACCCAAATGGCGGAGCCGTAACTGCGGTCAATCTCACCAATCGAGACAATCGCGCGTGGAGCAACGCCATATCGCGCGCTTTGCGCCGCGATCTGACTGTGGTGCAGCGGATCGCCCAAGCCCAATCCGCGGTAGAGATTGCCCGCACGGCACGCATTTCAGATGCCCGCCTTGCCTTCAGCCATTATGTGCTGGCCCGTCTGAGCGTGCGCCAATACCCCGATCAAGCCTCTGCCGCGATAGAGGCCGCCGAGGCGATATATGCGCGCCTGCCCAACACCGAGGTGCACCGCGCCCATCTTGCGATGCAACGCGGTGCCTTGGCGCTTGCGCGCGGCCAGACCGCCGCAGCGCGCACCCAAGTGCGCAATGCCCTACCCATCGCGCGGCGCGCCGAAAATGCCAATTTGCTCTCCATGTTGTTGATGCTCGAAGCCAGCGCCCTTGCGGCAGAGGGGCGCATGGCAGAAGCGCAAAGAACGCGGCTTGATGCCTATGCGTGGGGCCGTTATGGGTTTGCAGACCACAACACCATGCTGACCCGTCTGGGGGAGATTGCGGCATTCGCCCCTCAGGAGGATCTCGCGCAGCGCAATTGAGCACAAAAAGGAAAGATTGCCATGATCCCTTTGCCCGCACTTATTGGCTTTATTGGCGGTATCGCACTTGGTTTGTTCATGGCCTATCGCAAAAAGGGCAATAAGCTTGATCTTTTGCATTACGGCGCGGTCTGCGGATTGATTGGGGTGACCTTGGGCTATTTTGCCATGTTGGTGCTTCCCGCACCTGTCTAAACCTTGTCCAAGGGCCAGGTGCACGCCATATCACCCTTATGTTAAAGCTGACCCCGATCCTCTTGGCCATTGGCTACGCCATTCTCAGCTACCAGTTTTCAAGCTGGCGGTTGAAACGTGAACTGGATGAACGCTCCAGCCGCCTGGCCGATGCAAAGCTGCGCGACATCGCCAAGCGTATGGCCAAAGTGTTGGATGTGGATGATATCCCCGTGCATCTCTATGAGGTGGATGCCATCAACGGGCTGGCTGCCCCCGATGGGCGGATTTTCATCACCCGTGGCTTTTACCAAAAATACCGCGCAGGCGAGGTCAGCGCAGAGGAATTGGCCTCCGTCATTGCGCATGAGTTGGGCCATGTTTCACTTGGCCACACCAAACGGCGGATGATTGATTTCTCGGGTCAGAACGCAATCCGCGTGGCCCTGAGCAGCCTCTTAGGGCGGTTGGTCCCCGTGGCGGCAGTGGGGATTTGGGTGGCCAATATTCTGACATCGCTTTTGGCCGCGCGCCTGAGCCGTTCGGATGAATACGAGGCGGACGCCTATGCTGCATCTTTGCTGACGGCCAGTGGCATCGGAACAGAACCGCAGAAATCCCTGTTTCGCAAATTAGATGCGCTTGCGGGGGGTGGTTTGCGCGGCGGGGCGGCATGGTTGATGAGCCACCCAAGCACGGCGGATCGGATAAAGGCGATTGAAACCCTTGAAGAGAAATGGCGCGGTCAAATCCGCTAATGGGCCAAGCGCTTTGCCAGTTTCGGCAAGCGCGCGCGTTTGAGCATCGTCCGCAGGTCAGACCGCTCGGCGCGCAGATCATTCATCCGAGCCAAGACGCCCGCGCAAACCTCTGCGACCAGATCAGGATCATTGGCCCAAATATCGCAAAGATAGGGATCGGGATCGATGACTTGCAGATCATGCGCCGCCATTTCGCGGCGCGGAAAATCGCGCAAGTTAAACGTTAAAATCGCGTCCGCCCCGCCTGAAATTGCCGTTGCCAGAACGTGGATATCCGCAGGATCAGGCAGATAAAGCTGCGCCTCAAGCGCAGGATCAGGCGCGATCATGGCGCGCGGATGCGTTGCGCGCAACAGCGCAACTTCACCCCGTGCGATGAGTTCGCCCTCAAGCCCAAGATTGCGTTCCGCCGCGCGCGCCCATTCTTCCAGAATGCGCTCTGACCAACACGGCTGCATCACCCCTGCCGCAGCAAGCCCCATCAAACAATCCCGCAGCACCGTGGGGTAAAGCACGCAGGCATCAAGGCACAGCCTCATGGCATCAAGCGGAAGGCCAAAACCTTCAAATAGCCCGTTGCCGTCAGGCTTGGATGTTGCGGATGGTCAGGGCCTGCAAAGCCCGTGTAAATCAGTCGCGCCTCCCGCCCTGCCCGACCGATCCCGCGCAAACAGGCAGCACGAAATTTTTCCAAATCCGCCGCGTGCGAGCAAGAGCATAGGATCAAAACACCCCCTTCATCGACCAACGGGGCCGAAAGACGTGCAACCCGTTCGTAGGCGCGCAGACCCTTTTCCAAGGCGGGTTTTGATGGTGCGAATGCGGGCGGGTCCGCAACGACCAGATCAAACTGCGCGCCCTCATCGTCCAGCGCTTCAAGTGTGGCAAAGGCATCGCCTTGGCGCGTGGCGAAACGGGCTTCGGCCCCCATCTCCCGCGCGCCTTGTGACGCCAGATCAAGGGCCGCTTGCGATGCATCCACCGACAGCGCCGATTGCGCACCCGCCGCCAGCGCGGCAAGGGCAAAGCCACCGACATGGGAAAACACATCCAAAACCCGCGCGCCTTTGGCCAGAGTTGCCGCGAACGCATGGTTGGGGCGTTGGTCATAGAACAGCCCCGTCTTTTGCCCTCCCATAACATCGGCCATATAAATCGCGCCATTCATCGGAACGGGCAAGGGGGCCGTGATGGCGGGACCTGTAAGCTGCGCCATATCCTCAGGAAGGTTTTCAGCCGCGCGTGCGCGCGATGTGCCATTTTTGATGACGCAAGATGCCCCCGTCACCTCTTGCAAAATCGCGCAGAGATCTATCAAACGATCCTCAAGCCAAATGGCATTCGGCTGGATCACCAAGCAATCGCCAAACCGATCCGCGATCAAACCTGGCAACCCATCCCCTTCGGCATGGATCAGGCGGTAATAGGGGGCTTCGTAAATCGCACTCCGCAGATCATGGGCGGCGGTGATTTTGGCGCGCAACCACGCATCGTCAATCACGGCATCGGCGCGGCGGTCCAAAACACGAAACGCAATCTTCGCTTCAGGCGTGGCAATGCCGATGGCCAGCGGATTGCGCTCTGCATCCTCCAAAAGGGCCAAGCTGCCCGGGGCAATGCTGCGCGCACGGCGGTCGAGCACAAGATCATCTGACCAAGCCCAAGGGTGGCCAAAACGAATGGCGCGCGCATCGGCCTTGGGGCGCAGGCGCAAAACGGGAAGGGGCGGGGCATCATATGTCATGCCCTGCCTCTATCCGAGAAGATGCGCCGCGAAAAGAGGGCGCAAAGAGAGTTTTGGCTTAGAAGGTCAGGCCTGACGGGGCGGCGGCCAGTTGGAATTCCGAGATCATCCAATCATGGAAGCGCCCTTCGATCCGCACACGCTGCGTCAGGCCGCGCGCCTCCGCCTCAACCGCGTTGCGCCCGCCATAGGCGGTAAAGGTCAGATCACGGTAAGCTGGACCATAGACCAGCGCACCTGTGTTTGCGTCATAAAGCGCGAAGGTGAATTCCAATTCATGGGCGCCACCAAAAATCATATTGCGCACGCGCGGGGTTTGCGCGTGGAACCGTATCACGCGCAGTTGCAAAACCACATCGCGATTGCCCGAAAATTCAGGGAGCAACCCGCGCAAGGGGCGTTCTAGGATTGAACGGACCTGCGCATAGCGATCCCCGCGCGGCTCGTCTTGCCACAGCAATTCGACATTCGGCTTGATGGTGTTCGCCTAAGACGTGGTCAGGCTACGCGGCACATCGACTTGGACATCGGCAATGCGCCAGCCACGTTCGCGCAGCAAAGTGGCAATGCTGGACTGAGACGGCTCAGGCGTGCTTATGTTGCCTGCCGCATCAAAAAATGCCGAGCTGTCAAAATTTGAGGTGGCATCACGGCTGACGGTGGACCCATTCACGCAACCTGTGGCGATCATTGCCAGCGCCAAAAAGCCAATTGCAGTTTTCACTCGAGACATAGCTTCCCCCGTTCTGGGTTTGCGCCACGCAGCACGGTGCATCCGAGTCGCGGCAAATCACGTTGTGTTTGCCAAGAGATGCCTCAGAATTAAGGCAAAAATGAGAAAGCCTCGGCACATTGCCGAGGCTATTCTTAGGGGATCGCGTGTCATACGGCTGCCTGCCGTTCTGTGATCTCTCGAAATGGGCGCTTAGGCCATCTTGGCTGCGGGCTTGCCACCAAGCTTTGCGGCCGCGCGGAACGGTGCCGCGAGAGCACGGCCAAGTGCCACAAACATCTCTTTCATGGCTTCTGCGCGCAAACGGCGGGCTTCCAGTTCTATCCGGCGGATTTCAGCAAAAGAATATGCGGAATACTGTGTCATATCATCTCTCCATTTTCAGGCCAATCAATCAGCCTTTCTGCCATGCAGCATATGGGACAGCATATATGACTTACCACTGCCGAATCGATCATCCCGCCATGCGCTAAATGCATAGCTCATGAAGATGGTTATGCGTCACTCGCATTCAGCGCGGGTGGCTCTTGCATGAGCACGGGCATTGGATCAGGTATCGGCGAAGGCGGCATATCGGGCAAATCCATCGGCGCAAGTGGAGGGGCTTCTTGCATCATCGGGGCGGGTTTCAGTGCCAAACTGGACCGCGCCGCCCCACCAAGTCGCACGGCCCGCATTCCAGATTTTTGCCCCAAGCGCCCACGCAAAACCGCCCGCCCCGCCAGATCTTCAAGGCGGATGTCGCTCAAAGCCGCATCTGTAAAGGGCAGGACATAACCGACCTCCAGCGCTTCAACCTCGACAAAGGGCATTTTGCGCCGCATCAGCACCGCGTTGAGCGCTACCACCCCCTCGCCAATCACGCGCGCCCATGCAGCACGCCATGCTTGCGTTTCAGCACCGCTCAATTTGCGCTGTTTCTTCGGCGCTTCGGCAACGGCATCGGCGCGTCCGATTACAGGCATGATCAGGGCGATTTGACCCTGTTTCAGACCGCCACCCAGTTCCAGATCAATTTTCCACAAATGATAATCCCGTTCTTCAAGGATCAGCGGTAGGCGGTGACGTTCCTCCACAGGGTCACCAAGGGACATCCGCAAAGGCCAATCGCGGGCTTGAAAGGTCCCGAATTCCCGCGCGCATCCCGCCAAAAGTAGGTCTATGAAGTCACGCACCAAGACAATATCCACCCGGGTCACGGGGCGCGCAGGTCCGGAATGTGCCTCCACTGCACCCGTTGTCTGAACCTCGACAAGCGCATCAACAACACCCGAGGACAAGGCCACAGCGCCCGTGATCGGCCCATGCCCCGTCTCGCTTGGTTCAGCGCTCTGAGCGTCCAGCAAAGCAACAAGCCCATCGCCAGGCATCACAGTGCCAAGGTCGCCCAAATCCTTGCTCCAGCCAAATTCCGA
>JAGYKZ010000040.1 GCA_018401385.1 Roseicyclus sp. | reverse complement strand
CTCTCTCTTCAGCGTTGAGAAGGCGATCCGTTCGGCTGTGACGCTTGGACTTGTGGGGGCCGGCGGAATTGGTGTGGAGCTTTCCACAGCAATGCGCCTATTTCGGTATGATCAGGCCGCAGCGATCATTCTTGTGATTCTGGTTGTTGTGGTGGTGTTCGAGCAGATATCTTCGAGCATCCGAAAACGGATCATCTGATGGACGGACAACGCTTATCAAGCGCAGATATACCCTGATATCCTTCTTCCCCGCAAATTGGACAGTGATGTGAGCTGTGATCTGATGTCTGGTGGTCTCTGAGCATTATGAGACCGGAATATGCAGAAACGCAGAAACCATGATGCAGGATTTAAGCCCTTCGTGATGCAACATAATGTTACCAGTGTCACAAAGTTGTCTGTCGCGCTCAGCCTCCTTCAATGCCGCCATTCCGCGTCAAGGGGGGGGGAAGAATGTCCTCGCATTTTTGGTGATGGTCGGTGTGCCTAATCCGATGAGTGTGGTCTGTGAACGTGGGGCCTTGCCTCACGCCGCAATCGTGCTGCGCTGGGCAGTGATCGACCACAAGCGATCGATATGGTCGATGGTCTCACGGTCAAATTGATTTTGATGGGTCCAATATTTTCCAGATGAAACGAAATAATTGGCGTCTGCCTCGGCATTCAGGGCCTGGGTCACATCTTCGGCCTTGAATTCTGCGGGTTTCAAACGCCCCAGATGTGAAGGATGCGCGCGCGGATAGATCAGGCGACTGTGGCGCGCAGTCGAGAGATTAACCACGGCACATCCAGACCTGGCGGCAAGGACCCAAAGCCGTGCTGATTTGGCCTCCAGTGATCGCAAGGTAATGTCGTCCCGCAGAGGGTCAGCGCGGCCCGTGCCATAAAAATGTGTTGGGCCATTTTGTGGATAGACCATGTCACATCCAATCATGGCAATCACACGCGGCTTTAGCGCGCCAAGCGCCCAGTAGGCGGCGGTAAACGCCATCGTGCCACCCGCATAGACGAAGCCGCCATATTGATTTTGAATCGGCACATAATCCGCAGCGGTGATGATCTTTTGTCCGCCACCCAATGATTGGGGCTGCCGGTCTTGCGGAAAATCTTCGGGATGGATGAGGAAGTCCCAATCTTCGCGCACGCGCCACGCGTTGTTGATCGCCACAAACTGCTGCGCGGGCAGGCGCGGGATGTTTTGTGCCGCTAACACGCCTGGACCAGAGCCAAGGATAATGACCGTATTTGGTGTCATGGTTTTAGGGTCCCATTTGTTGTTTTGTTCACCAAGCTTGGCCGTTTCGCGCCCAAGTTTCCGCTGACCTTAGGGAGCGGTTTTGGGCATCGGAATGTTACAGCATCGGGTGAGGAACAGAATATATACCGTGGATGCCTTTATTTACTGTGCGTTTGGGTAACCATCTGGAAATCTTTCTTTATTTCAAATTTGTCCTGAAACGGCACTTAGGTCGACTGACAGGATTTTCTAATTTAATCTGACCTGATCTGGCGGTTTTCAGGGATCTGGGATGGTCGTTTTCTTCACGGAGGGGGGTCGCACAGATTTGCAAAAGTTTTGTGGCAGGATATTCATTCCTGATTTGTGGGCGACACCAGCGCCGTGGAACTGCGCCATAATGGTGGATCAAACGGGTGATTGGGCTTGAATTTCGACAACGGCCGTTTGACTGTGCGGTTATGGTTGAACCTGTCAAACACCCTGTGCTTCGTATTCGGATCGTCTTTGGCGATGGCGAATTGATTGGTCCCGGCAAGGCGGAGCTTTTGGAGCGGATCGCGCGCACAGGTTCGATTGCCGCCGCTGGTCGAGAAATGGGGATGAGCTATAAACGTGCTTGGCAATTGATCGGCACGCTCAATGCCATGTTTCAGGAGCCTCTTGTCGAAAGCACCCGTGGCGGGCCAAGGGGCGGCGGTGCGGTGCTGACGGAGGTGGGCCGCACGGTTTTACGTCTCTATCGGGCATTTGAAGGCGATGCGGCACAAGCAGGTGCCGCCCAGCTTGACGCTATGCGCGCTCTGCTTCGGGATATTCCCGATGGAAAATAACGCTTGCGTCTTGTGGTCGATTGTTACGATATGTTTTGTGAAACATATCTAAAGTGAAACCGTTCATGCTGTGCTTCCTGTCGCGATCCTTTCGAACCTTGGCGCTTGCTGGGCTAATGGCCGTCGTTTCCGCTTCCCTTTGAGGTGTGCAGCGGCGGACGAAGTGACCGTCTTTGCCGCGGCCGTCTGACCGACGCGCTTGGCGCCGTCGGAGAGGCGTGGATGGCCGAAACCGTAACACTATCGATCTTCTCTTTCGCTGATCTCGGCGTTGGCTCCGCCAGATCCAGGAAGGCGCGCCGGCCGATATCTTCATCTCCGCCAGCGTCGTGGATGGACGAGGTGGAAGGCCCGGGCGACCTGCGAGACGGTACGCGCCACAGATCTGGGCAATACGCTGGTGCTGATCGCGCATCGCCAGGACGCCGCTCCCGTGACGATCGATGCGTGGACCTCGATCTGGCGGGAATGCTGGGCGACGAACGGCTGGCCATGCTGGTCGATTCCAGGCCCGCCGGCGTCTACGGCGCGTCGCGGCTGACCGCGCTCGGGCTGTGGGACAGCGTCGAGCCACTGGTCGCGCAGGCCGACAACGCGCGCGGCGGTTGGCCTTTGTCGCGCAGAACGAGGCGCCCTATGGCACGTCTATGCCACCGACGCTGCGGTGCAGGACGATGTTAGCATCGTCGGTACCTCCGCCGGGACGCACGATCCGATCACCTATCCTGGCGATCACCGCGCAGGCCACCAGCGGCCAGGCGCAGGCCTTTTCTCGACTACCTGTCGTCCGACGCGGCCTGCGCCATCCGGGAGAGTATGGTTTTACGGTCCTGAACTGATGTGGGAGACGGTGGCAAGCTGGTTTGACCGGACGAATGGCAGGCGGTGCGCTCATCGATCTAGGCTTTATGGGCGACGCGACCGCCTTGCCGCTGGGTATCTTCATCGCCTATGCACTGGCGCGATGTGAATTTCCGGCAAGCAGGTGTTGAACGATCGTGCATCTGCCGCTGATCCTGCCGCCCGTCGTGACCGGCTACCTGTTGCTTCTGACCTTCGGGAGGCGGGGCACCGTAGGGCAGTTTCGGATCAGCATCGGGATCAGCTGGTCCTTCCAGCACGGGGCCGCTTTTGGCGGCCGGCGATCATGGCGTTTCCGCTGATGGTGCGCGCGCGATCCGACTGGCGACTGAGGCGGTGGACCCAAAACTTGAACAGGCCGCCAGCACACTTGGGGCATCGCGGACGTGGGTTTTTGTTACCGTGACCTTGCCGCTGATCCTGCCTGGTATCATTGCGGGCACCATTCTGGCCTTTGCCAAGGCGATGGGAGAATTTGGGGCAACGATTACCTTCGTGTCGAATATTCCAGGCGAAACACAAACAATTCCATCGGCCATTTATGCCTTCCTGCAAGTGCCAGGCGGGCAAGAGGCGGCAGGGCGTTTGGTGATCATTGCCGTGGCGATCGCGATGGCGGCGCTTGTGTTGTCGGAGGCCGCGGCGGGTGGCAAAACGGTGGCAGGCGCATGACATTGCAGATTGCACTCCAGCACAGCTTCTCCCGAATTTTGCGCTTGATGTTGCCTTCGAGGCGCCTGCGGGGTTGACGGTTCTCTTTGGACCATCAGGATCGGGCAAAACGAGCGTGATCAATGCGGTTGCGGGCTTGTTGCGCCCCGATGCGGGGCGGATTGTGGTGGATGATTGGGTGCTGTTGGACACCCACACCAAGCGCAACCTTTGCGCCACATCGCCGCCGTATCGGCTATATTTTTCAAGAGGGGCGTTTGTTCCCTCATCTCAACGTGCGCCAAAACCTGCTCTACGGACGCTGGTTTGCGCCGCGTGATGCCCGCCGCGAAAACCTGTCGCGCGTGGTGGAAATGCTGGGCATTGGCCCATTGTTGGAGCGGCGACCCGGCGCCTTGTCTGGAGGTGAAAAGGCGCGGTTGCCATAGGCCGGGCCCCGCTGGCCGGGCCAAAACTGATCCTTGCGGATGAGCCTTGGCGGCATTGGACGAGGCGCGCAAGGCGGAAATCCCACGGCTCCCGGAGCGCTTACAAGAGGTGTCGGTGCCGATCCTATATGTCAGCCATTCATCCTCGAGGTGGCCCGCTTGGCGTCAACGGTGGTGGCGTTCAGGGCAGGGCAGGTGGTGGCCTGCGCCCCGCCTGCCAAGGTGTTGGGCGATGTCGCAGCGGTCGGTGCGCGGGGCACAGCACGATCTTGCGCGCACAGGTGGTGGCCCATCATCATGATGGGTTGAGTGAATTATCCACCGCCGCAGGTGCTTTATGGTTGCCGCAGGGTGGATGTGGCCGAAGGTCAAACCATCCGTATGTATTTCGCGCAGGATGTGATCTGTCGCGCGCACGTCCAAAGTGGTCTTTCGGCACTGAATATTCTACGCGGCATAATCACCGGAGATGGCGCTACGGCGATGGTCCGGGTGCGATGGTGGTCCTGACCATGGGCGAGATCGCCTGATCGCGCGGATCACCCGCCGTTCGGTTGCGGACATGGCGCTTGAGCCAGGACAGAGTTGCCATGCGGTGATCAAATCAGTCGCCGTTGCACCTGGGGATGTGGGGCGCGGGCGCTTTGCGCAGATCACCCAAGAGCGCTTGCGCTAAGGCGTATTCGGGCAGGCGTAACCGCAGCGGTTCTATAGGTTGATCTCGGTCGTGGATATTTTAGTGGCCAGTAGCATCTTATCAGGATGAATGTTTTTAGCAGCCTGCAATCCGCATGAGACGCGCGCATCGCGCATTTGATCCCTTCGGTAAACAGGCGAGTTGCGGTTCGCGTGATCCGCACTGTTTAGATTTCCTTCGCATTCCTTGAAGAATATGTTTAACTCCAAATCCTGCGCCGCCTGAGCTTGGGCCGTGGTGTCCCAAAACGAACGGTGCACAGTGCCAAAGTCAGTCTGATGAGGTTTTATGATTTTCCAAATGCGTTAATAAAAAAACAATTTTTTCAATGCTTTGAAACACATTTTCCAAATTCAGGCCGATCGTTGCGCGGATCGCAAATGTGCCTTCGCCGAAACTGCGGCACAGATAAAATCATCCCTCATCCGTGATCGATAAACGACTTGTGAGCAAGATATAAAAATATTGATTCACTTTGGAAATTGGTCAACGCTCTATGTCGGAGGACTTACTGAAAGCCGTCATGGTTTTCATTATGAAGGGAGAGAAGAATGTTATCATCAATCCAGAAAATTACGACTTTCGCAGCGCTGGGCTCTATGGCCGCATTGGCCTGCACAACAACCGCTTTTGCACAAGAAGCGCAACGCACCTTGAAGTTCGCTCATGTTTACGAGTCAAGCGAGCCGTATCACACCTGCGCGGTTGAGGCCCATTCGGCCTTGATGGCCGCAACTGATAATCGCTTTGGGATCGAAGTGTTCCCCGCCTCTACCCTTGGTAAGGAAGTGGACATCAACGAAGGTCTTGGCCTTGGCACTGTGGATATCATTTACACAGGTCAGCTCTTTGCAGGTCGTGCCTATGGTCCCATCGCAATTGGCGGTGCGCCCTATATGTTCCGCGATTACGCGCATTGGGATGCGTTCCGCAATTCGGACCTTTTTGCGGAGCTGTCGCAAGGCTATTCAGACGCAACAGGCAATCGCATCGTGGCGATGACCTATTACGGCAACCGCCATGTGACATCGAACACCCCTGTCACCGCGCCTGAGGACATGGATGGTCTGAAAATCCGCGTGCCAAACGCGCCGCTTTACATGATGTTCCCCGAAGCTACGGGCGGCAACCCCACCCCGATTGCATTTGCCGAAGTGTATCTTGCGCTACAGCAGGGCACGGTGGATGCACAAGAGAATCCTTTGCCGACCATTCAGGCCAAGAAATTCTATGAGGTGCAGTCGAACATCAACCTGACGGGTCATATCACGGATGCGCTGTTGACCATCATCGGTGGGCCAACCCTTGCTTCGATGGATCAGGCCGATCAAGATGCACTGACCGCTGTTCTTCAGGACACAGCCGTGTGTGCAACGGATGCGATCCGCACCTTGGAAGCGGAACTGGTCGCATGGTTCCGTGGTGAGGGTGTGACCGTCAACGAAGTTGATCGTGGCCCCTTCATCGAAGCGGTGCGTGCGATGCACAACGGCGAGATGGCGACATGGGACCAGGCGACATATGATCGCTTGCAGGCCATCGGCCAGTAAGGGTTTCACATCATCTAAAAAAGGGGGCGGTGCGTGAATCGCCCCCCTTTCTTTTCACCCGTAAAGCTTGAAGGTATAAAAGAATGACGTCAGATCAAAATGACCCTTCTGCGCATAGCATCACGCCCGAATTCGTGGAAGAAGACATTGATTTATCTGATATTCAATTCGATGACATACCCGTCTTTTTGATGTTTTGGGTTTTGGCCTTTGTCGTCTTTTTGCAGTTTTTCACGCGATACGTTCTAAATGACTCGCTTGGCTGGACCGAAGAGATTGCCCGCTTCCTTTTGATTGCGGTTGCGTTTCTGGGCGCGGTCATGGCGGTGCGCAAACAATCCCATATCGCTGTGGAGTTTCTTTACCGCTATGTCCCGCGCAAGGGGCGGGTGATTGCGCAGTCGGTTATTGACGTTTTAAACATTGGATTTTTCGCGCTGCTCGCGGTGCTGACCTTTCAAGTGTCTGGTCGCACCCAGCAGATGATGGTCTCAATCGATGTTCCAAAGGCCTATATGTATTGGCTGGTCGTGGCCTGCTTTGTCGGCATGGCGATATACGCCTGTGTGAACGCATGGCGCCATTGGCGCAGCGGCACATCACGGCTGATTGATCCAGAATTGCACAACGACCAAACCCCCAAGCGCGACTAGGAATACAGTCATGGAATTAGCGATACTGTTCTTTGCCCTATTTGCTCTCATCGTCATGGGGGCCCCGATTGCCATCGCTTTGGCGGGATCTTCAGCTCTGTTCATTTTCTTGAACGGGACAGTGCCGCCAATGGTTGTGTCGCACCGCATGGTGAATGGCGTTGACAGCTTCCCCTTGTTGGCGGTGCCGTTTTTCATCCTCGCGGGAAATCTGATGAACACCGCAGGCATAACCGAGCGGATATTCAGCTTTGCGCTTTCGGTCGTAGGCTGGATGCGCGGGGGGCTGGGCCATGTGAATGTTGGGGCATCCGTGATCTTTGCAGGGATGTCTGGGGCGGCGGTCGCGGATGCAGGTGGCCTTGGTGCGATTGAGATCAAGGCGATGAAAGACGCGAAATACGACCCTGAATTTGCGGTCGGGATCACGGCTGCATCTTCGACCATCGGGCCGATCATCCCACCGTCTTTGCCGATGGTGATCTACGGTGTGGTGGCCAGCGCCTCCATTGGGCAGCTTTTCGCAGCGGGCTTCATCCCGGGGCTTTTGATGGCGGTGGCGCTAATGGTGTTGGTCGCGATTATTGCGCGGCGCAGAAACTACCCGCGCGATCAAAAATTTTCTTTCCCCTTTCTCTATCAAAGTTTTGGTCGCGCCTTCTTGTCCTTGATGACACCGGTGATCATTGTCGGCGGCATTTTGTCGGGGGCTTTTACCCCGACCGAGGCGGCCATCGCAGCCTGTGCCTATGCGATTTTTCTGGGTTTGGTGGTTTATCGCACGCTGAGTTGGAAGCGATTTGTGCGGGTCAGTTACGACACGATTGAAACCACGGCGGTGGTGTTATTTGTTGTCGCGGCGGCGTCGATTTTCGCATGGGTCTTGACGTCCAACCAAGTGCCACGCACCGTGGCTGATTTCTTGCTCACGGTTTCAGATCGCCCATGGGTTATCTTGCTGCTGATCAATTTAATTTTGTTGATTGTCGGCTGCTTTATGGAAACGGTTGCCGCGATTACCATCATGGTGCCTGTCTTGCTTCCCGTGGCGTTGGCCATCGGCGTGGATCCCGTCCATTTTGGCGTGATTATGGTGCTCAACCTGATGATTGGCCTGCTCACGCCTCCTGTGGGCATGGTGTTATATGTCCTTGCGCGCATTGCGAATATACCGTTTGAGCGCGCCTTTATGGGCACGCTGCCCTTCTTGGTGCCTTTGGTCATCGTCTTGCTGTTGGTAACGTATTTCCCCGCAATCACCATGTGGTTGCCGACCTTGCTTTATCGGTGAACCTTGCCCCCATGCCGCCCAATGGCGGCATGGATGCCCGTTACGCGACTGGCGGGTGTCACGGGTTGCGTGGAAAGAGTTTTGCCGTTAAACCGCGTATTATGGTGCACAAAAGCGCGAAAGCCATGACCCAACACGGGTCAGGGCAGCGTGCTGGTTGAGGGGTTGATCAACGTGAAATTCTCCACGGCATATCTCCCCCATACGGATGCCATAGCGGCCCTGTTCGAGGCGACATTCACCGCATCCGAGGGTGCGACAGAAGGGGCGATAATCGGGGCCTTGGCGCATTGCCTGATGGCCGATACGCTGTCCGATGATCTGCGGGTGTTCACCGCGTGGGAAGGGGGTGCCGTAATCGGGGGCATTTTCTTCACGCGGCTCGTGTATCCCAATGACTTAAGCGTGGTATTCCTGATGGCCCCTGTCGCGGTGGCCACGGATCATCAGGGTCAAGGTGTGGGGCAACGGTTGATTGCGCATAGCTTGGACGCGCTCGCGCAGCAGGGGGTGCATATGGCCGTCACCTATGGTGATCCCGCTTATTATGGCCGTGTTGGCTTTCGGCCCGTGAGCGTGGATGAGGTGCCAAGCCCGCACCCCCTGAATATGCCGCAAGGGTGGTTGGCGCAAAGCTTGGGCGGTGGTGGGTTTGCCCCTCTGATTGGCCCTGCACAAGCCGTGCGCGGTTTTGACGATCCAGCGCTGTGGTGAAGGGTCGGGGGGAGGGTCGAAAATACCTGACACTGCCGACTGTTTCACCTGAAATTTGTTCTAGATCAAAGAATCGCATTTCGGTTGCGTATAACATCCGACAAATTTACCTTTTTGTTGGAACGTCATGACACCTAAATATTCCCCCAATCGGCGCGATTTTTTGCGCTTCGGTCTTGCTTCGGGTGCGGCCATCGCCGCCGCGCACGCTGCTTCTGATGTCCACGCAGCGGCACCCGCTGTGGCCACCTCTGCCAAAATTGTTATCATCGGTGCAGGGGCGGCTGGCACCGCTTTGGCCAATCGCTTGGCCGTGCGGCTTGAGGGGGCGGAGATCACCCTTTTGGACCCGCGGGTGGACCATTTGTATCAACCAGGTCTGAGCCTGGTCGCCGCAGGGCTGAAGCCCGCGAATTATGTGGTCAGCAAAACCACCGATTGGCTGCCTGATGGCGTGCGTCTGATCGCGGAGCGTGCCGCCGCAGTGGACCCGATCCGCAAAACCGTCAGCACCGAGACAGGGCAATCCCTTGGCTATGATTTCCTCGTCCTCGCGCCCGGGTTGATCTTGGATCATGACGCGATTGACGGGTTCTCACTCGACATGGTCGGGCAGAATGGCATCGGCGCGCTTTATGCGGGGCCGGATTATGCGGCGCGCACATGGAACGCGGCGCAGGAATTTGTTGAGACAGGCGGCGTGGGGATTTTCACCCGCCCCGCGACCGAGATGAAATGTGCAGGCGCGCCGTTGAAGCATACCTTCTTGATTGAGGATCGCCTGACCCGTGCAGGCACCCGCAATCGCGCAGAAATCCGCTATGTCGCGCCCCAAGGCAGCCTGTTCGGTGTGCCTATCGTTGCCGAGAAAGTGCGGATGCTGTTTTCCGAGCGTGGCATTGCCACTGATATGGGACGCACATTGGTGTCGATTGATGCGGGGGCCAAACGCGCCACCTTCCGCACCGAAACGGGAACCGAGACCCAAGATTACGATTATCTTCACGTCATCCCGCCACAGCGGGCACCTGAATTTATCCGCAATTCCGATCTGGCTTGGGCCGATCGCTGGACGGATCAAGGTTGGGTGGATTGTGACCCTTATACCATGCACCATAACCGCTATGACGCCATCTGGGCTGTGGGCGATGTTGCGGGCGTGCCAAAGGGCAAAACCGCTGCTTCCGTGAAATGGCAGGTTCCCGTGGTGGAGGATCAGATCCTCAGCATCCTAACGGAAACAGAATCCACCGAGCGGTATAATGGCTATACATCTTGCCCCCTGATCACACGGATCGGGCGCGCGATGTTGGTTGAGTTTGACTATAACAATGATCTTGTCCCCTCCTTCCCGGGGTTCATCGCACCTTTGGAAGAATTGTGGATCAGCTGGTTGATGAAGGAGGTGGCGTTGAAAGCCACCTACAATGCCATGCTGCGCGGCCAAGCATAAGGACATCAGGCTATGAAAGAATTGACATTAGAAACTTTGTTTGCCGTTTTCGAGGAGATCTTTGGCCGCGGCCTGTTCTGGGCCATGGTTGTGGCCGCTGTGCTGGTGACGGCCGCTTATCTCTATGTCCTGATCCGCGACCGCGCGCTGGGGATGCGGCAGTTCTTCGTGGCGCAGCTGTTCATGCCACTGGGTGCGATTGCGGCTGTTTGGTTCGTGATGGTCATGACAAAATCGCAACTGCGCGATTTGGGTGGCCCGATTGATCTGATTATCTTTTTGGGCATTGCAGCCATGGGTGCAATCGGCGCAGCCATTCTGGTCTATGTGATCGAGGCGTTGTTTTTCCGCAAAAAATCTGCGGCGGAATAGCGCAGCAAATGGTTGGAATTGTTCTAATTTCTTGACGTGGATCAAAGTTTTAGGGGCACGACTCATACATCCTTCCATCAGACGCGCTAATTGTTGGAGAAGAAAAATGTCTCGTGCACTGCCATTTGGCTCAATCGCCGCCATAGCCCTCAGCGCTTCCGCTGCAATGGCGAATGATACATTGCGTGAAGATGCTCAATATCTGTTCGAGCCGATCCCTATGCAGGTTCAGGCTTTGGAAAATAACATCCTCAGCAGCGCGCGGATTGATCTTGGCGCCAAGCTGTTCTTTGATCCTCGGATGTCACGCTCTGGCCTGTTTTCGTGCCAGACCTGCCACAATGTCGGCATGGGCGGTGTTGACGGGCTTGAGACCTCCATCGGGCATGGATGGCAAAAAGGTCCGCGCAATGCGCCTACGGTGTATAATGCGGTCTTCAATATTGCCCAGTTCTGGGATGGTCGCTCCCCCGACCTTGCCGATCAGGCCAAAGGCCCTGTGCAAGCGGGCGTTGAGATGAACAACACCCCCATTCGGGTTCTCGATACCATCAACTCGATGGAAGAATATGTCCAAGCGTTCGAAGCGGCCTTCCCCGGTGAAGAAGACCCCGTGACCTTCGATAATTTCGCCCTCGCAATCGAAGCGTTTGAGACAACGCTGATCACCCCCAACTCGCGGTTTGACCAGTATTTGATGGGCGCCAACAGCCTGAATGAGCAGGAACTGCGTGGTTTGCAAGCCTTCATGGATCAAGGCTGTGCCGCGTGTCACGCAGGCGTCAACTTGGGTGGTGAGGGCTATTTCCCCTTTGGCTTGATCGAACGTCCAGGTGCGGATGTTTTGCCAGAAGGCGACCGTGGCCGTTTTGCGGTCACCGAAACCGTTTCGGATGATTACGTCTTCCGCGCCGCGCCTTTGCGCAATATCGCGCTGACCGCCCCTTATTTCCACTCGGGCGCGGTTTGGGAATTGGAAGAAGCGGTTGCCGTGATGGGCGTTTCGCAGTTGGGTGCGGAATTGTCGGATGAAGATGTCGCCGATATCACCGCCTTCTTGCACACATTGACGGGTGAAATTCCCGAAGTTGAGCATCCCATCTTGCCAACACGCACGGCGACAACGCCGCTGCCCGAAGAGATGTAAGCCAGTTTCCTCCCTTCCTATGGCTTATAGTGGGCTGCGCGATTTCGGTTGCGCAGCCCAAAATTTTTGGGGAAAGAGGGCTAGAGGCCGCGTTTCATAATCCGTTGCAGCGTGCGCCGATGCATCCCGACTTGCCGCGCTGTTTCAGACATATTTCCATTGCAGGCTTCGAACACGGCATGGATATGCTGCCATCGGACCTCATTGGGGCTAAGTGGGGCCTCATCGGCCCAAGTCGCGTTGAGCCGTTCGGGCAACAGCCCGAGAAGCAAATCATTGATGTCATGCGTCTTGACAAGATAATCACTTACCCCCGCCTTCGCAGCGGCGACTGCCGTTTCCAGCGATCCATTCCGCGTCCAAATGACAATATGCGCCTTGCGCGCATATTCGCGAATCTTGGGCAATAGGGTTAGCCCGTTTGCATCGGGCAGTTTGATGTCCAGAACAACAAAATCGGGGGACGCGCCGCGCAAGTAGGATTGCGCCTCTTGGACGGTTTCGACACAGGTCACAAGGAAACCCAACTGCCGCAAACCAGCCGTGGTGCTGCCAGAAACAGCGTCCTCCGCGTCAATGAGCAACAGGCTGCGCCCTTGTCCCACCGTTCTGTGATCTGCGCTTTCAAACATCTTAATCACATTACATTCTTTTATACGAATGTATACAATTAAACTTGCAGTTGCAATGAACTTTCCTGCACACCCAAAAATATACCCCTTGGGCAATGCAGTGATGCACGCCGCCTTGGCACGCGCTTTGACCGCATAAAGCCCGCCTGTCGATTTCAGGGCGGCGCAGAAAACGTCCCATTTTAGGAGTATGATGCCGAGGCAGGGGGTCACTCAGGTCGCGTCAAAGGCACGTGGCGCGACCCGAGTGACCCCCAAGACAGCATGATGCGCAACGCCCTACAAAAGCGCATCAAGAGGGGTGGCGATCATTGCGCAGCGCGCGTCTGAAGGGGCACCCGTCCCAATGGTTAACAAACCGTTAAATTGATATTGAAACTTATGCATTAATATGTCAGCTAAAGGGTAGAGCGTGATATCTTTCGCGCTTTTAATATTAACAATTAACAATGGGGCAGATATTGGGGTCTGGCCTTTGTGACTGGCGTGACCTGATGCGCGACCTTCCTTCTACGAATGCCATTTTTTCAGTTGTTGCTGGGCGTGCATCGGTTGTGTCACCCGCCGTCTATGAAGGTCTTGAGCGCTTCGCGATTGCGGGGGTTGATGATGCGCTTCAGGGGCTTGCCTTTGTTGTCATTCGCCGCAACGATGATTTGGTGGTGATCTATGCAGATGGCACCGAGGTGGTCGTCCAAGATTACTTTAACAACGACACCAATGCCGTTCTGGACACCAGTGCAGGTGTCGTGGAATTGGACCCGCTAAGCGCGCCGATTGGCGTGGTCGAGGGCAACGCCCTG
This sequence comes from Roseicyclus sp., assembly GCA_018401385.1. Classification (GTDB taxonomy): domain Bacteria; phylum Pseudomonadota; class Alphaproteobacteria; order Rhodobacterales; family Rhodobacteraceae; genus M30B80. The sequence continues at coordinate 1,621 of JAGYKZ010000040.1, read as the reverse complement.
CACGCCTACAGCGGCCCAGTCGAGCAGGCGCGCGAAATTCTGCTCCAGCGCCCGCAATTCGCGCAATTGGAGCCGCTCTTGGATGATGATGTCGCGGGTTACATCACAGGCGATCTGGGGGCGATATCATGGGCCACCTTTGCCACGGGTGCGCTCAACAGCATTGTGGGCAGTGGCGGCGGAAGCCTGTTATCTGCGCTGAACCCTTTGACGGTCATTTCTGGCCGCTTTGTCGCGGGCCCAATCATTCCTGGAAATGGCCTTGTGGTGGATATTTACGATGCTGCCGGGACCCTTTTGGCCAGCGATGTGCCGCTTGATGCAAATGGCAGCTTTTCAATCACCTTGCCTGGCACAATCCCGAATGTGATCGCGATTTTGCGCGACACCAATGCGGACCCAGATTACCGTGACGAGGCTACGGGCCGTGATGTCGATCTGAATGCCAATCTGGCGGGTATCGGTGCGGGCACCCCGCAACCGGGCGGCACGACCACGGTTTCGCTCAACATCAACCCAGTCACCACTGTTGCCGCGCGCTTGGCGGGCATTGGGGCCGATGGCAGCATCCCACCAGGTGGTATCACGCCAGACGCAATCACCCAAAGTATTGCAACCGTCCAAAACAGTTTTGGTCTTTCAGATATCAACGGTGTCACGCCGATCGACATCTTTGACGATGCCTTTGACGACACCGATGGAAGTATCAGCGAAGGCGAGCAATATGGACAGGTCCTGGCCATGCTGTCGGGCATAGATAAGCTCAATGGTGGCAATCAGCAGACCACGGTTGACGAGCTGGTCACAGCCATTCAAGGGGCGGGTGCCGACACAACCGCGCAACAATCTGCGGTGCGCACGGAGCTTCTTGCAGGGGCGCGGGAATTCGAGTTCAACAATACCGATGGCACGGAAGTCGAGGCCGATCTTCTGCGCTCTCCCAGTCTTGGGGTCGAACGCACGCCAGAGATCGGCACCGATGGCCGCACCACAGAGCCTGGTTTTTCCGCCCTATTGGAAGACAGCCTTGAAGGCGCATCCACGGGTGATGGACCAAACAGCAGTGCCGATACGATTGAAGGGTTCCAAACGCTTGTGGATACGGCTGATGCCGCGCAAAATCTGGCGGCCCTTGCGACAGGGGCCGAGATCCCAGCGGATATTCAAGCGCAGCTTACAGAAGAGAATTTGACAGCTTTGGGTCTGACAGGCTTGGTGGCCCCGTCCCCTTATCTAGATGCATTTTTGAGCGCTGTGCGCGATGTCGCCCCCGAAGATGCGGATACCGTTCAGGAATTGCAGGATTTGCTGAACGCGGTTGTTGCGGCAAGCCTGACACCAACCTTTGTGCCGGGTATGGGTGCGGTGGCGGTCGGTCTTCCTGCAACCGCCGAGACGGCGTCCGTCAGCTATACAGACTCGGATAGCAACCCCCAGACATTGGCGCTGGAGCGCTACAGCAACGGTGATTGGGTTGTGGGCGGAGGTGGCAGTTTGCCCGAAGGTTTTGCCGTCAGTGGCGATACGCTGACGATCCAGAACACCCAGTTGGAGAACGGATCGACCGTCACAGTCAGCGTTGCGGATGGGGCTGGAAATTCGGGAAATGCAATCTCGGATC
>JAGYKZ010000004.1 GCA_018401385.1 Roseicyclus sp. | reverse complement strand
CCACTTCCTCGGCTTGTGCCTCCTCGCGCAGGCGTGGCTCATCAGCCAAAGCTTTTTCGATGCTGACGGGTTTGACCCCTTCAACAGGGATCATTTTTGACAAGCAATCCACCTGTCCATAGGGCACTTGCAAAACCCGCCCAATGTCGCGCACCGCCGCCTTTGACAACAAAGCCCCAAAGGTGATGATCTGTCCTACACGGTCACGGCCATATTTCTGCTGCACATATTGGATCACCTCCTCGCGGCGATCCATGCAGAAATCGATGTCGAAATCGGGCATCGAGACGCGTTCGGGATTGAGGAAGCGTTCAAACAGCAAACTATAGCGTAGCGGATCAAGGTCGGTGATGGTCAGGGCATAGGCCACCAAACTGCCCGCACCCGATCCGCGCCCTGGCCCAACAGGGATATCATGTTCTTTGGCCCATTTGATGAAATCAGCCACGATGAGGAAATAGCCTGGAAAGCCCATCCCCTCGATAATGTCCAATTCAAAATCTAGCCGCGCTTGGTATTCCGCGACCGAAGCCGCATGAGGGATCACGGCCAGACGGGCTTGCAGGCCTTCATTGGCCTGACGGCGCAATTCGGCAACCTCGTTTTCGGCAAAGCGCGGCAAGATTGGGTCATGCGTGCGCGCGCGATAGGCACAACGCTGCGCAATCTCTACGGTATTCTCAATCGCCTCGGGCAGATCAGCGAACAGGGCGACCATTTCCTCTGGGCTTTTGAAATAATGCTGCGCTGTCAGAATGCGGCGGGGTTCCTGCTGGTCGACATAAGCGCCCTGCGCAATACAGATCAGCGCATCATGTGCCTCATACATTTTGGGCTTGGGGAAATAGACATCATTGGTCGCCACCAAAGGCAGGCCCATCTGATAGGCCATCTCGATCAAATGCGGCTCACTGAGCGCCTCGGCTTCGGGCAGTCCGCCATCAATCGGGTGGCGCTGCAATTCGACATAGAGCCTGTCCCCGAACATCTCCGCCAAGCGCGTCATCAGCGCCTCTGCCTTTGCCGTTTGGCTGGCTGCAAGCAACGCCCCAAACGGTCCCTCAGGCCCGCCAGTAAGGCAGATCAACCCCTCGTTATGGGTGGCCAATTCATCAAGTGTGATATGGGGTATTTGACCATCGCCGCGCAGATAGAAATGTGAATTCAGCTTCAGCAGGTTCAAATATCCCTGCTGGGATTTCACCAAAAGCACGATCCCACGCGGCGGACGCTGGCGCTCCCCCTGTGGGGTTGCATCATAGGCCAGATCAAGTTGGCAACCCAAAATCGGCTGCACCCCTGCCTTGACCGCATATTCGGAAAACTCAAGTGCGCAGAACATATTGTTCGTATCGGTCACGGCAACCGCAGGCATCCCTGCATCAGCCACCATCTGCGGCAGGGATTTGATCCGCATCGCCCCTTCAAGCAGCGAATATTCGCTATGCACGCGCAAATGGATGAATCGTGACTGTCCCATGCGACCACCCTATGAAATGCGCAGACGCGCGAAAAGAAAAAAAGGCCGCCCTCCGTCCATCGGACAAAGAGCGGCCTTCTGGGGAGGAACCCTTTCCCAATCAGCGCGGATCAGCCATCCACGCGGATCGTGACGTTCTTGGGGTCATAGGGGCTGTCTTCGGTAATTTCCGCATCATAAAGCGCGCCCATGATCATCACTTTCAACTTTTGACCCACTTGCGCATAATCAGGTTTCACATAGCCCATGCCAATCTGCTTGCCGAAATGGACCGAGTAGCCACCCGAGGTCAAACGACCCACGCGAATGTCTCCATCAAACAGCGCCTCGCGGCCCCATGGATCGGCATCCTGCGGCCCGTCAATCAACAGCGTCACACATTTGGAGCGGATGCCCTTATCGAGCATGGCTTGCTTGCCATGAAACTCCTTTGACAGATCAACAAAGCGATCCAAACCCGCTTCCAATGGCGTTGCATCGCGGCCAAGTTCATTGCCGAAGGCACGGTAGGATTTCTCTTGGCGCAGCCAGTTTTGCGCGCGCGCACCGACAAGTTTCATGCCATGTTTGTCACCTGCGACCATCAGTTGATCCCAAAGGTGGTTCTGCATCTCAATCGGATGGTGCAATTCCCAGCCCAACTCGCCCGTGTAGGCCACGCGTGCCGCGCGCACAGGCACCATCCCAAGCTCAATATCGCGCACAGAAAGCCATGGCGAACGCTTGTTCGACAGGCGGGTGTCAGGCTCCGCATCACGGACAAGCTCATTCAGAATTGCACGGGAATTTGGCCCTGCAAGGGCAAAGACACCCCATTTCGTGGTGACATTTTCAATTGCGAACCATTGGCCTGTGCTTTGAGTTTTGGCCCAAAAATCTTCTTCGGCCTTGCGCAGGTAATCGCCATCATAGGCCTCCCACGCACCAGCAGAAACGAGGTAGTAATCATTTTCGGCCAAGCGCATGATCGTATATTCGGTGCGGGTCGTGCCTGCATCGGTCAAGGCATAGGTCAAATTGATCCGCCCCACTTTGGGCAGGGCGTTGCAGGTGAACCAATCCAAGAAGGCGGTGGCCCCAGGCCCGAATACGCGATGCTTGGCGAAAGCCGTTGCATCAATCAGTCCCGCAGTTTTACGGATTGATTCCGCCTCCTGGCGGGCGAAATTCCACCATCCACCGCGGCGGAAACTGCGCGCATCATGATCGAAATTGGACGGTGCATCTTTGGGGCCATAATAATTGGGACGCTCAAACCCGTTGACGCAGCCAAATTGTGCCCCAAGCGCCTTTTGGCGATCATAAGCGGGGCCTGTGCGCAAGGGACGACAGGCTTCGCGTTCTTCGTCAGGGTGGTGAAGAATATAAACGTGCGCGTAGCATTCTTCATTTTTGCGCGCGGCATATTCTGTGGTCATCCAATCTTGGCCATAGCGCTTGGGGTCAAGGCTGGCCATGTCAATCTCAGCCTCACCTTCGACCATCATCTGCGCCAAATAATAGCCTGTGCCGCCCGCAGCGGTGATCCCGAAACTGAAACCTTCGGCCAGCCACATATTACGCAGGCCAGGCGCGGGACCGACCAGTGGATTGCCATCGGGCGTGTAGCAGATAGGGCCATTGTAGTCGTCTTTCAGACCCACAGTCTCGCTTGAGGGGATACGGTGGATCATCGACATATATTCTTCTTCGATCCGTTCCAAATCGAGCGGGAAGAGATCAGCACGGAAACTGTCGGGCACAGCATATTCAAAACAGGCAGGGGCGCCTTCTTCGTAGGGGCCAAGAATCCAACCGCCGCGTTCCTCGCGCACATACCATTTGGCATCGGCATCACGCAGCACAGGATGCTCAGGCGCACCATTCTGACGGAAGGCCACCAGTTCTGGATCAGGCTCAGTGACGATATATTGATGCTCCCACAGGGATGGCAGAATTTTGATCCCCAACAATTTCGCCGTGCGCTGCATGATTGCCCGTGGCGGTCACAACGTGTTCGGCGGTGATGATTTGGGTTTCCTCGGATGGTACCAGATTTCCACCTTCTCCACCATCTTGGTGACGGTAACGCCTCCAGCGCCTCACCCCGTCCATTCATAGCCATCCACCTGCCATTTACGCTCGATGATCACACCACGCTGACGCTTCGCGCCTTTGGCCTGGCTTGGGTCACATCTGCGGGGTTGATGTAGCCATCGGTTGGGTGGAACAGCGCGCCCCTTCAAATCCTCCGTGCGCACAAACGGTGTTAGCGGTCTTTGATGCGCGAAATTTGGCACCATTCTTAGGGATACCCACCGTCTCGGCGGTCGCTGCATAGAGACTAAATTCATCCATCCGCGCATCGGTCTGCGCCATGCGCAAATTCCCCACAACGGCAAATCCCGCGACGAGGCCTGTTTCCTCCTCAAGCCTTTTGTGGGAATTTCACCGGAATAGTCATGAGATGAGCTGGTCGCATAGCTCATGTTGGTGCAAAGGCAACAGGCCCGCCGCGTGCCATGTGTCGAGCCGAGGTCAATTCGTCCCGTTCCAACGGCATGACATCCTGCCATCCCGCCTTTGCGAGATGATAGGCGATCGAGGCACCAACAGCACCGCCACCGACAACTAGGGCTTTGACATTTGTTTTTCATAAGGGCAGCTCCCGTGCGTGATCGTTGATTGTCATCTCTTGCCCAGGTCACGCTGCGCCGCCTCGCCCGCCCGACCGAAAAAGACTGGAAAACGACATATGTGCAAACCCACGATGAATCCACACAGAAAGGCCCGAAAACGGGACCTTTTCGATAAATCAACAGAAATGTGAGGGCGGCCTAGTGGGCGGCTTTCCACCTCGAAATCGCCGCATCGATGCGCTTTGTTGGCGTCCCGCCGCCGTGGTCGAAGCCGCCAATATCTGCGCCGCTGCGGCAATCGCCACGTCCACTGCGCGATTGCGCAGCTCCCGCGTGGCTTTTTCTTCCGCACTGGCGATCTGCTCCTCAGCCGCTTTGAGACGGCGTGCAATCGATATTTGCAGATCCTGCTTTGCTGCCTCAGCCGCAGATTGAGCTTCGGCACGGGCATTGTCGGTAATGCGCTGCGATTGTTCCGCGACTTCGCGGCTTTTGCGCTCATAAGAGGCAAGTAGCGCCTGCGCCTCATCGCGCAGCGCGCGCGCCTCGTCCAATTCGTTGCGAATGGTTTCGGCCCGGCCATCAAGCATTTTCATCAAAATGGCAGGCACATCAAAATAGAACAGGATCGCCACGAAGATCAGGAAGCCGATCAACACGACATAGTCTGTGTTGAACAAAGAGGTAAAACCGTAATCCCCACCTGCCGCGAGGGCGGGCGTTGCTAAAACGGCAAGGGCAGATGCTGCCAGAGGTGTGATACGCGTTGTCATGGCCTAGCCTTTCATCCGCTCTGCAATCGCCGCTTTCAGCGTCTTTGCGTCTGGCTTGGTGCCTCCTAGGGCGGCGACAATCTCTGCGGTCACGTCTTTTGCAACCGCCTCGATATTCTTCACGGCACCCGCGCGGATCTCGGCGATGCGTGCCTCAGACTCCTTCGCTTTGGCCGCGATCTGCACATCCGCTTTCGCAGTGGCATCCGCCAGTTCCGCAGCGATTTCACTGCGTGTTTCCGCAATGATCTCTTGCGCCTGTGCGCGTGCGTCGGCCAGCGCTTTGTTGTAGGCGTCCTCGGCGGCAAGCGCCTTGGCTTTCAACTCTTCAGCGGCGGCAATATCCTTGGAAATTGCGCCTTGGCGATCGGCCAGAACCGCAGCGATGCGTGGCAATGCAACGCGACTGAGCACCAGATATACAACGACCAAACTGACCACGAGCCAGAATATTTGGTTCGGGAAAGTGGAAAAGTCGAGCTGGGGAATACCACCTGAAGCGGCTTCACCCCCTTGAGCTGCATTTCCTGAATTATAGGCAGTGTCTGCCATCACGTCCTCCTGGAACCTTTGATACACTGGGCCGCCCCTGCGCCACGGGCATAGGGCGCCCCAGCCGTAAGGATGGTTCTCTAAAGGCTTAGACCGCGAACATCAGCAGAAGAGCAACAAGGAATGCAAAGATCCCCAAGGCTTCTGCGAACGCGATACCGATGAAGAGCGTTGCAGTTTGACCTGCTGCAGCAGAGGGGTTGCGCAATGCGCCGGCCAAGAAGTTGCCTGCAACATTACCCACACCAAGTGCCGCCACGCCGGCACCCATGCCAGCAAGACCTGCACCGATGAATTGACCGAGTTCTGCGATATTGCCTTCCATTTGCGTTTCTCCTTACGTTGGAATTGGCTGAATGAGGGGTTTCGTGACCTTGTGAAGCCCCGCTTAGTGATGCGGATGCAGCGCGTCTTTAAGATAGACACAGGTCAGGATGGTAAACACATAGGCTTGGATCACGGACACGAGCACTTCCAGCCCGTAAATCGCGACCACACCAAAAATCGGGGCGAAGGCTGCGGCGCCCATGGCACCTGCAAAGCCTGCGAAAACTTTCAAAACCGCATGGCCTGCCATCAGATTGCCTGCCAGACGGATGGAATGGCTGACGGGACGCACAAAGTAAGAGATTAACTCAATCACCGCCAAAACAGGGCGCAGCGCGAGGGGCGCAGATGTCACCCAAAACAGACCAAGGAAGGCTGTGCCGTTTTTCACGAAGCCCACAATCGTCACGGTCAAAAACACCGCAGCCGCCAAAATGGCCGTAACCGCGATATGCGATGTCGTGGTAAAGCTCATTGGAATGAGGCCAAGCAAGTTCGAAAACAGGATGAACATGAACAGCGCCAAGACATATGGGAAGAAGGGCAGCGCATCCTTGCCTGCGACATCCTCAACCATTTTGCGCACGAACCCGTAAACCAGTTCCGCAATCGACTGACCGCGTGATGGCACAATTGCGCGACCGCCTGTGCCCATGACCATCAAAGCAACGATGGAAAGGATGCACAAAGCCATCCACATCGTGACATTTGTGGGCGTATACCAATGCACCGCACCATCGCCAAAAAGCGGGGACACAATAAACTGGTCCATCGGATGGATCGCAAATACGCCTTCATAATCATCCAGCAGGCCCAAGATGAAAAGCACGGCCGCAATCGCCAAAAGAACAAAGGCAATGGGCTTGCCCTTGCTGGCAGGCTTGTTCTGATCAGAATTCGCTACATCCGAAGCCACGGTGCATCCCCTTATTTGTCATCATCCGCATCCGCCATCGGACGGGTTTGGAGTTTGTCCTGAAGCTCGCGCGCGGAGCGGATCATGGTTTTGACCCCAGCGGCAAAGCCCAGCATTGTAAAAATCGCCATCAGCCAAGGGGTCGTGCCCAACAGGCTATCCAGCCCCCAACCGATACCGAAGCCAATCAACAATCCGCTGACCAGCTCAATCACCATCCGCCACGCGTGCTGCGCTTGGGAATAATGTTCCCCCATCGGCGGCGTCTGATCTTCCTCCCGCGCGCGCAGAGCTGCCAGTTTTTCCTCCAATGCCTTCAGGCGATCAGGGTCTGGCGATGGCTCGGTCATGCGTGAAGCACCTTCAGAAAGCGTCCATCGGGCATTGCGCGGAACCTATGAAGCGCGCCTTCCAGAGTCAACGAAACTTTGCACCTGCGGCGCTACCATTAAGTATTTGTTATTAAATATTAAAATTCATATGCGACAGTTTGGACAGGTAGGCCACCGCCTCTGTTGGATCAAAAATTCATCGATTTCGCATATTCAACCAAATGGTTGACGATCACCTGATTAGGCCAGATACAGTGCCACATGACCACGCAAACCCTCGACCTGACTTTCGCCGCTTTGGCCGACCCGACCCGCCGCGCGATCTTGTCGATGCTGCTGGAAGATGACATGGCCGTGACCGATGTCGCCGAACCGTTTGATATGTCTTTGGCGGCCATCTCCAAACATCTGGGCATCCTTGCGGCGGCAGGATTGATTGCACAAGAAAAGCGTGGACGTGTAAAATGGTGCAAGCTCGAACCAGATGCCCTGCGTGCGGCAAGCATATGGATGCAAAGTTTCGGGCAATTCGAGGCTGTGAATCTGGATGCGTTCGAGGCTTTTCTGGCCCATGAACTATCCAGCAAATCCATTGACGATTAACTGGGCACAGCGCTGCCCTTCACGCGCGCCTTCAGGTGCGCCAAGACACGTTGCACTTTGGGGCTGCGGTGTAAGTCCACATGAGTGACAAGCCAAATCGTGGCGGCCAAATCAGATAAGGGTGGCATGACATCTATGAGATTGTCATCTTTCATGGCGATAAATTCGGGCACAAATCCGATCCCGATCCCGGCCCGCACCGCTTCGATCACAGTGGCATAATCAGATGCGCGCAATACCATCTGGTCCTGCGGCACATGATCCTGCATCCACCGCAAAAAGGGCGCGCGCGGATCGGTTTGCGTTGTGCCAACAAAACGATGCGATTGCATCTGCGCAACGTCAAAGCGGCCATGCTTTTCAAGATAGGCGCGGCTCGCACAAAGATGCGAGTTGATTGTCATAAAGGGCTGAACAACATTGTCAGGCTCGCTTGGGGCTGTGCCTGCGCGAATGGCGATATGCGCCTCCCCCTGCTCCATCCGAAAAACACGCTCATCCGTGACCAAGCGAATACGCAAATCGGGATGGATGCCTTGCAACTCGGCCAAAGCAGGCATCAATAGCGGTGTGATGAACCCAAGAGCGGTGAGAACCAATTCCCCCGTCAAACTATCCCCGCGCCCAGAAATCCGCGAAGCCAATTGCGAAAATCGCGCCTCGGTTTCTGCCGCTGTGGCCAATAAATCTTTGCCCGCCTCCGTTGGGGTATATCCACGTGCATGGCGATGAAAGAGACGCACGCCCAGGCGGCCCTCTAACGCATCAATATGACGGATTACGGTTGCATGGTGCACGGACAAATAATCCGCCGCGCCAGAAACTGTGCCAAGCCGTGCCACATGATAGGCTGTGCGCACCTCATCCCAAGCCTCCATGCCTACACCCTTCATTTTCCGCGAAAACGATTGCGGCTTTTGGACCAAAACACCGCCGCACGGTCATAGATCGGATCGATCACCCGCGCCTCAAAGCGCTCCCAAATGCGCCACAGGGCCAACCCCAAAAGCCCGATAAACACCAAAATCGCCACAGGCATCCATGGGATCAACGTCACATCTGGCCCATCGACCTGCCGCAATCCAACAATATTGGGATAGGTCGTCAAAATCCGCGACCGCCAACCATAATGGGTGACGGCGACCCAGGTGGGATCGCGTTGGGTCGAGATCAAATTGGCGGCTTCCGCCTGCACATCTGAACTGTCCAGCTTGAAATAGGGTGGCCAGCCGAACCCCGTATCCTCGTTGCGGAACACATGGACTTGGCCCTGCGCATCGACCGTATTGATCAACCGCAAATCCCGCGAGTTCAATTGCGCGTTGCCTGTATCACCACGGGCATAGAAAATCCGATTAAATCCTGAAAAATCCTGTCGGATCACCTCGGTTTGGGTGATGCGCAGAATATCCCGCTTGGGCAGCGTATAATGAAAAAACGCCACAATCAGCGCGCCCAAAACCAATAATACCGTGATCCGTGGCCATCGCATCTTTCGCTCGCCCCCTTTTCGCCCCTCAGTCCCTCGTTACCACAGGCGCTTAGGGCACGAAAGGATCGGTAAACCCGACATAGAGAAACAGCCCCGCCAGTGGCAAAGCATAAACCACAACGGCCAAGCGCCATACGGTTTGGCGCATTGCGGCGGCCAAACGCCGATTGATCCAATCATCCCGATGCTCATTCGCCGCTTCTGAGGGGTCACGCGCCTGCCATTCGGACAACAACGCCTCGCGCCGCCCTGCCCGCAGGTAATAATAAAGCGACACAGAGACGACCGTCAAAACGGCCATCATCAGCAAAGCCAAACGAAGAATCACAATCGAATCCCCCACATCGTTTCATGTGCTCTCCTGCCAGATATAAGAGCCCGTTGCAAAATTGCACGGGCTTGCAATGGCTAAATTCTCACCGCAAGCTGAATTCATCAGCGCGCAAGATATGGGCATGGCATGGGAAACGACAGCAAAGATCGGCTTGAGGCAGCCATCGCAGACCGCCGTGATGCGTTGATTGGCCTGACCCAAGATCTGATCCGCATTCCCACGCTCAATCCACCGGGTCAGAACTATCGCGAGATCTGCGACTATCTCAAAACAAGGCTTGAGCTATCAGGTTTCGCAGTTGAATTGATCCGTGCCGAAGGCGCGCTGGCAGACAGCGACAGCCATCCACGCTGGAACATGGTCGCACGCTACGAGGGCGGCAAGACGGGTGACACGGTGCATTTCAACGGCCATCATGATGTGGTGGAAATTGGCCATGGTTGGACCAAACCCCCGTTCGGCGGCCTGCTTGAAAACGGGCGGATATACGGGCGCGGTGCCTGCGATATGAAAGGCGGGCTTGCTGCCGCGATCATCGCGGCCGAAGCCTTTATTGCGACCTATCCCAATTTCGCGGGTGCGATTGAAATTTCAGCAACAGCAGATGAGGAGTCGGGCGGGTTCGGCGGCGTGGCCTATCTGGCCGAACAGGGCAGATTTGACCCTTCGCGTGTGCAGCACGTCATCATTCCCGAACCGCTGCAAAAGGATCGCATATGCCTTGGCCATCGCGGGGTCTGGTGGGCGCAAGTGGAGACCAAGGGACGTATTGCGCATGGCTCCATGCCGTTCTTGGGTGACAGCGCGATATCCCATATGGGCGCGGTTTTATCCGAGATTGAAACGCATCTTTTGCCCCTCTTGGCGGGGAAAACCACGGCGATGCCGGTCGTGCCGCCACAGGCCCGCCAATCCACACTGAACATCAATTCAATCCATGGCGGCGAGGCCGAACAGGCCAAGGATTACACAGGCCTGCCCGCACCTTGTGTCGCAGATCGCTGCCGCATCGTGATTGATCGCCGCTTTTTAATCGAAGAAGACATTGAAACAGTGAAAGCGGAATTGACCGATATGTTAGAGATGGTCAAAGCGCGCCGCCCGCGATTTGAATACGATATTTCCGACCTCTTCGAGGTGCAGCCCAGTATGACAGATGAAGGCAGCCCTCTGGTGCAATCGGTAGGGCACGCCATTGAGCGGGTCTTGGCCCGCAAAGCAGAATATGTGGTCAGCCCAGGAACCTATGACCAGAAACATATCGACCGTATAGGGCGGCTCAATAACTGTATCGCATATGGGCCAGGCATTTTGGAACTGGCACATCAACCCGATGAATGGATTGGCGTGGACGATATGCAAGATAGCGCTTTGGTGATGGCGCTGACCTTGGCGGAACTCCTGCCACGCGGTTAGGGTTGCAGAACAAACCCCATATGCTCGATTGCGCGCTGCGCCAGCTTGTCCCCTTTCAGCGCGGCATCATTGAGAACTTTCATGATGCTTGAAAGCTTGCGGCTCTTTGCCTGCTCTTTCACGAACTTGGTTACCTCATCGGCGGATAGGGCAAGAATCTTCTGCGCCGTTTCACTGACCATATGCACGTCTCCCGAACTCGCTTCGACCACATGACACGGTCCCACAGCATCGAGGCCCACGCAATGTCCGAAGTCTTCGCAGAATCAGCGGCAGCCGATCCAAGTTCAACGGTTAACGATTGATAACGATTCGAGCGAGTCGGAAATGACAGTTCTGCGACAGTATGCGCCGCCTCTTGCCGTGTATTTTGCTTTGACAGCTGCACCATTGGCGGGCCAACACAACCAGAACACTTGCCACAGCAACGACTGCACCACTACGATACAAGAAATTTTCCAGCGGGAGGGCCACATGGTTCGGTTTCTGAAATCCGCCACCACGGCATTTATTCTTTCGACCTCATGCGCCTTTGCGCAAGGCAATGGTATCAAAATTGGCATGGTGCTTGAGCCGCCAAATCTTGACCCCACCGCTGGTGCGGCAGCGGCGATTGATGAGGTGGTCTACGCCAATGTCTTTGAGGGCCTCACACGGTTCGGCCCTGACGGGTCCGTTCAACCTGGGCTTGCGCGATCATGGGAGATTTCCGAGGATGGTTTGACCTATCGCTTCACACTCGCGCCAAATGTGCGGTTCCATGATGGCAGCGAGATGAACGCGGATGATGTGGTCTTCAGCCTTGATCGCGCGCGCGCCGAAGGCACCACCAATGCACAAGCCGCACTTTTTGCTGGCATTGAAGCGGTCATCACCGAAACCCCAGACACCGTGGTTGTCACGCTCAGCGCGCCTGATGGGGCGTTTTTGTTCAAAATGGCGTGGGGGGATGCGGTGATCGTAGCCCCTGAAACCGTGGAAACAAACGCCACCAATCCGATTGGCACAGGTCCTTTCCGCTTTGTCGATTGGGTGCAAGGTGATCGTGTGGAATTGGCCCGCAATGCCGCCTATTGGGGCGATCCCGTGGCGCTCGAAACCGCAACTTTCCGCTTCATCACTGACCCAAATGCAGCCTATGCGGCGCTGATGGCGGGCGATGTGGATGCGTTCCCAAATTTCCCAGCGCCTGAAACCTTGGCCCAATTCGAGGCAGACCCGCGGTTCAACGTGATTGTTGGCTCAACCGAGGGCGAGACCATTTTGGCAATGAACAACAAGCAAAGCCCACTAGACGACATCCGCCTGCGCGCGGCGATTTCGCACGCGATCAATCGCCAAGACATTATCGATGGGGCCATGTTTGGTTATGGAACCCCTATCGGCACGCATTTTGCCCCTCATAATCCCGATTATGTCGACCTGACCGCCCAATCGAATTACGATCCAGAGCGCGCCCGGGCTTTGCTGCAAGACGCGGGGCTGGAAGGTGTGACGCTGCGTCTGATGTTGCCCCCGCCTGCCTATGCCCGCCGTGGCGGCGAGATCATTGCCGCGCAACTGCGTGACGTTGGAATCGAAACCGAGATCACCAATTTGGAATGGGCGCAGTGGCTAGAGCAGGTGTTTCGTGGCCGTGATTTCGACCTGACCATCGTCAGTCACACGGAACCGATGGATATCGGCATTTATGCGCGCGAGGATTATTATTTCCAATACGCCCGTCCCGAGTTTGTCGCGCTGAGTGAGGCGCTCACCTTGGAAAGCGACCCTGCCGCGCGTAGCGATTTGATGGCGCAAATGCAGCGCATGATCGCTGATGATTATGTGAACGGCTATTTGTTTCAGTTGGCAAAAACAGGGGTTGCCGATGCGCGCATCCGTGGCCTGTGGGAAAATGCACCGACACAGGCCAATGATCTGACGGGCGTTTCTTGGCAAGAGTAACCATGCGCACAAACAAAAAGCCCCGCTCTGGCGGGGCTTTTCCATAGGCGATCAGACGGATCACGCCTAGGCGGTGATCCAATCGAAGAAATCCTCACCCGCACGCCCGCGCAACTCGCGCGCCATATCCGCGCCAAGCTGTGCCGCACCCGCGATGGGGGCACTGCGGTCTTCGCTCAAAACCTCGCTGCCATCGGGGCGTAAGATCTCGCCGCGCAAGCGTAAGGTGCCGCCGTCAATCTCGGCCAGACCGGCAATCGGCGTTTCACGCGAGCCCATCCAAACCCGCCAAAAAGGCGCGCTCGGCAGCCAGTCTAATGCCCGTGTCACGATCATGAATAGCGGCCAACATCTCAGCCGTGCGGGGATCGTTGGCGCGCCTCTATGCCGATGGCCCCTTGTGCAACAGCGGGCAGCATTTCTTCAGGTGCGATGGCCGAACGTGCGACATCAGCCCATACCCAGACGATTTAGCCCGCCTGCTTAAAACGTGGCCCCAGCGACCCCATCGCCCAGTTTTTCATCCGCGTCTGCACATTGCTGAGAAACTCACGACCACTTCAGATCGGGGCGGCGGAGCCGGTCAATTGTGCGCGGCGGCGCAAGGAGGAGGAGCCGACCTTCGTCCCAGCGGGCAAGGCATCAAGACTGTCAAATTCAAGTGACACAAATGCATCGCACATCCTCACGCGGCAGATAGCAGTCAAGCAGCAAACCATCGGGCTGCAACACAGGCATATCCTTCATGGAATGCACCGCGATATCAATCGCACCGATAACAGGTCCTCTTCAATCTCGCGGGTGAAGGCAGACCCTTGCCGCCAATTTCCTTGAGCGGACGGTCTAAAACTTTGTCGCCCGTGGTTTTATCACCACGATCTCAAAGGCCTCATGTGGTAGATCAAATGCCTCTGCAAGCCGCGCGTCTCATGGGCTTGCGCCAAAGCGAAACGGAGAGCCACGCGCGTGCCAATGCGCAGCGGAGAGGCGGGTGTGGGTCGTTCGTTTTCATGACTTCCTTCTAACTCTGTCAACTTGCCATGACAACCATAGACAGTATGGCTTGGGCAGGTTAGGACGTGTTTGAGCCTATATCCAAAGAAATTTGGCAAAAGAAAATCGGATCGACCATGACAAAAACACTCCTGCGCGCCCTACGCGGTGAAACCCTTCCCACCCCTCCGGTTTGGCTGATGCGCCAAGCGGGGCGCTACTTGCCCGAATATCGCGCGACACGCGCGCAAGCTGGGGATTTTCTTTCGCTCTGCTACACACCCGATTTGGCCGCCGAGGTGACATTGCAACCGATCCGCCGCTATGGCTTTGACGCGGCCATTCTCTTTGCCGATATCCTGCTGATCCCCGATGCGCTTGGGGCGGATTTGTGGTTTGTCACGGGCGAAGGCCCGCGCCTATCCACCATCACAGGGCCAGAGGGTTTGAAGCCTTTGAAGGGCAAGGATGACATTCACGATCGTCTCGCGCCCGTATACGAGACGGTTAAAATCCTATCGCAAGAATTGCCCAAAGAGACCACGCTGATCGGCTTTGCAGGTGCGCCATGGACAGTGGCCACCTATATGATCGCAGGGCGCGGCACACCCGACCAAGCCCCCGCGCATAAATTGCGCGAAGAAGACCCCGCGACTTTTGATGCGCTGATGGATCTTCTCACACAAGCAACCATCGAATATCTCTCGAAACAGGTTGAGGCGGGTGCCGAGGTCGTGAAAATCTTTGACAGTTGGGCAGGCTCTCTCAAAGGCGAAGCCTTTGATCGCTACGCGCTCGAACCCGCCAAAAAGATCACGCAAGAGATGAAGCGCCGCTTCCCAGGCTTGCCCGTCATCGCCTTCCCGCGCGAAGCTGGCGAGAAATATATCGGCTTTGCCAAGGCCGTTGGCGCGGATTGTCTGGCCCTCGATACAAGCGTAGATGCGACATGGGCCGCGGAGCATTTGCAGAAAGATGGTTGCGTGCAGGGAAATCTTGACCCCAAGCTGATGATCACAGGCGGCGATGCCTTGCGCCATGAGGCGCGGCGAATTGTCGATGCGCTCAGAAATGGCCCACATATCTTCAACCTCGGCCATGGCATCACACCCGAAGCCGACCCTGAAAACGTCCATGTTCTTCTGGAAGAAATTCGCCGCGTCTAAGAGGCGCGGCGCTTGCCCATGCCCCATTTGCGCGGTAACGCTCAAGCCATGGCGCATCCAAAGATTGACCAAATCGAAATTCTCGCCCCCAATTTCAAGCTGCGCTTGTCTGGGGTGACCTCGACCATTGTGCGCCTGGTGCCGCGTCAAACGCGCCATGTGCCCATCGCGGCCGTGGGTGTCGGATTGCCTGATTCCGTGCCGCACGTGCCCTTGACAGCCCTTCTGACCATGTCGCGTAAAGGGCCATCTGGCTCGCGCATCTGGCACGCAAGGCGCAACAATGAAATGCTTGCGGGCATCGCGCTGAAATATCTTTTGGGCAAACGGCTGAAACTTCTGTTCACATCCGCCTCACAGCGCCACCACACACGCTATACGAAATGGCTGATTGGCCAGATGGATCATGTGATCGCCACCTCCCAAAAAACGGCGGCCTTTTTGGACCGTTCTGCCACCGTCATTTTGCACGGGATTGATGTGGAAGGGTTCAGCCCCGCGCCTGATCGCGCTGCCTTGAAATCTGCGCTTGGCTTTGGTGATGGACCGCTGATTGGTTGTTATGGTCGGATACGTCCCTCCAAAGGCACGGACCGTTTTGTCGATGCCATGATCAACCTCTTGCCCCAACACAAATCAGCGCAGGCGGTGATCCTTGGCCGCGCGACTGATCGGCATAAAGGTTATCTCAAACGTCTGAAGGCAAAGATCGCCGCAGCGGGTCTGACAGGCCGCATTCATTTCCCAACCGAGGTCGCCACCCATCAGGTCATTCCCTACTACCAAGCGCTGGACCTCTTTGTGGCCCCACAGAGATATGAGGGGTTTGGCCTGACACCGCTGGAGGCCATGGCCTGTGGTGTGCCCGTTGTGGCCACCCGTGCTGGTGCGTTCGAGGAACTGATCCTAGACGGGGAAACGGGGCATTTGGTGGGGATTGACGATCAAGCAGCCCTAGAGGCGCAGATCAATCACCTTTTGCACGATGCACCGCTGCGCAGAAAAATGGGCGCTGCTGCCCGCGCCCATATGGTTGATCACTTCTCACTCGATCATGAGGCTAAGGCGATCATCAAGGTCTACCAGCGCCTCTTGGCCAAAGCTTAAACCCACTTCGCCAAGGGCGGCAGGCTCATCAGCACCGCATTCGCGTCATGCCCCGTCTCTAGGCCGAATTTCGTGCCGCGATCATAAACAAGGTTGTATTCGGCATAGAGGCCACGGTGGATCAGCTGAACCTCGCGATCCGCTTCGGTAAAGGCCATCTCGCGGCGTTTTTCGACAACACCCAGAAAAGCGGGCAAAAAGGCCCGACCAACATCTTGGGTAAAGGCAAAATCCGCCTCCCAATCGCCTGTGTTGAGATCATCGTAGAAAATCCCTCCAACCCCACGGGCGCGACCACGATGCGGGACAAAGAAATATTCATCCGCCCATGCTTTGTAACGCGGGTAAATATCTTCCCCATGGGGATCGCAATGCGCCTTCAGCACCCCATGAAACTGCGCGGTGTCTTCGGCATATTCGATACAAGGATTGAGGTCAGAGCCGCCCCCAAACCACCACCCATGCGGGGTCCAGAACATCCGTGTATTCATGTGAACCGCAGGCACATGCGGGTTGTTCATATGCGCAACAAGGCTGATCCCCGAGGCCCAAAAGCGCGGATCATCGCGCAGGCCTTCCATATCTTTACGCGCTGACATGGCCGTCACAGCGCGCGCACCAAGCGTGCCATACACAGTCGAGACATTGACACCGACCTTTTCAAAGGCCCTGCCCCCGCGCAGCACGCTCATCAGGCCCCCGCCAGCATCGCTGCCATCATCCGAATGGCGTTTGGTCTCGCTGACCTCAAAGCGCCCAGCAGGGGCCGCGCCGCCTTGGCGATCTTCCAAATCTTCGAAAGCGGCGACAATATCGTCACGCAAGGTGCGAAACCATGCGGAGGCGCGGGCTTTTTGACTGTCAAATGGGTCGTGCATTGAAATCGTCCTAAAGTTGTATCTGCCGCAATTAACACCACCTTTGCCGCAAGGTCACGCCCTGAAACAAGAAACGCGTGCGAAATATGAAAAACTTGCTTGCAATCGCAACGGCTTAACGCTTGGCATTGATGATTTTGAGAAATCTCAAAGCCACGGAGCCTTTATCATGGATTTTCGCATAGTTCTGACTTAATATTAAATAATAACAACCGCGCAAGACGGTGAATTGAGGCAAAGAGAGCAGGTCTCGTGGCATATAGTCGGTATCTTTCCGCCCTTTTTGGGCTTGTTTTTGGTGTGTTATTTGCTGCGAGCGGCGCGCAGGCTGCCCCTTATGCTGCCATGGTGATGGATGCGCGCACTGGTGATGTTTTGCATTCGCGCAATGCCGATACCCGCCTTCACCCCGCCTCGCTTACAAAAATGATGACGCTCTACATCGCCTTCGAAGCGGTTCGCTTAGGCGAGATTTCCATGGACAGCATGGTGACCATCTCGCAAAACGCCGCTGCTGAACCACCATCCAAACTGGGATTGCGCGCGGGCCAGCAAATTCGCCTGCGCTATCTTGTGCGCGCGGCTGCTGTGCGATCTGCAAATGATGCCGCCACCGCAATTGGCGAAGCCATCGAAGGATCAGAGGCGGCATTTTCGCGGCGCATGAACCGCACCGCTGAAGCGCTTGGGATGACACGCACAACATTTCGCAATGCGCATGGCCTGACCCAGGAAGGTCACCTCTCCACCGCGCGCGATATGACCATCTTGGGCCGCAGAATGGTATATGATTACCCACAATATTATAACTTGTTCTCGCGTCTCTCCACCGATGCAGGCGTGGCTACGGTGCGCAATACAAACCGCGCCTTTCTGGCCGCCTATCGTGGCGCAGACGGGATCAAAACAGGGTATACCCGCGCGGCAGGGTTTAACCTTGTGGCCTCCGCAGAGCGCAACAATATCCGCGTGATCGCCACGGTGTTTGGCGGACAATCCACTGCGTGGCGCAATCAGCGGGTGATGGAACTCTTAGATATGGGCTTTGCCCGCGCGCCTGCTCGCGCCGAATTGCAATTGGCGGGTTTTCCAGTTTACACAGGGAGCAGCGCCTCAGGACCATCGGGTGACTATGCGGGCGGCCCCGCAGCGCGCACGCTCCGCCCCTCGGGCATTGTGACGCGCAGCCTGATCCCACAACCGCGCCCCTCTCGTACAGCGCCCCGTTCCGACACTCTGCTCGCGGCGATTGACAATGCGGTCCAAGAAGCACTTGCCGCGCCAGTGGCATCTGCCGCAGCCGCCAGCCCCGAACGTCCCGCAGAGGCCGTGCGCGTGGATGCTGCACCAAGCCCAGAGCTGGCCACCGCACCTGCCACCGAGCTTGCCCCCGAAGAAGCGTTGCTGCCAAGTCAGCGCCCTGTAGAGCTGGCTGCCGCACTTATGGAAAATGCACTGCCCGAAAGACCCGAAATTGTGACCCGCGCCACATCCAGTGGTGAGCGGCTATTTGCAATCTCGCTTGGTCGATATCCGACCCAAAACACCGCAGAGCGCCTTTTGCTGCAAACCGCGCTCTCAGAGACATTGCTGCAACAGGCCTTGCGCCATGTCACGCAACGGCAGGGGCGGATTTGAGCCCAGTTTGCAGGTATGACAGAAGGTGAAGCCACCCGCGCCTGTGCAAGACTGATAGCGCGCGACATGGCCTGTATGGTGGTTGGGCCTTAATCTCTAGCTTTTCGGCTTATCGTCATAATCGCTGCGCAAAATGCGCGCCGCGTCCCCGTCAGGGTCTTCATATTGTCCGCGTTTCAGCGACCAAAAGAACGCAGCCAAGCCAATGAAGCCCAGAAACAAAGAAGCGGGGATGAGAATTGCAAGAATATCCATATGCGCAGTTTAACCTCGCAACCGCAAAGCGTTCAAGGACACTGTGATCGAGGAAAGGGACATCGCCAAGGCCGCGATAAGTGGTGTGGCCAAGCCCGCCACGGCAAGAGGAACCGCGATCACGTTATAGGCCGTGGCCAATGTGAAATTCTCTTTGATCCGCGCACGGGCGGATTTGGCCACGTCAATCGCCTCAGGCAAGGGTGATAAATCCCGCCCCAAAAGCACCATATCAGAGGCCGCGCGCGCCGCATCCAAGGCGGAAGCAGGCGAAATGGACACATGGGCAGAAGCCAACGCAACCGTATCATTGAGCCCATCACCCACCATCAAAACGGTATGCCCCTCTGCGGCCAGTGTCTGAAGATAGGCCGCTTTGTCCTGAGGCGATACACCTGCTTGATATTCGTCAATCCCAACCATCGCTGCAAAACGGGATACAGCCCCTTTTTGGTCGCCCGACAACATCACAATCCGCATCGATTTCGCCCGAAGGGCCGCAATAGTGGCCGCCGCCCCGTCCCGAATTTGATCGCGGAAGGTGATGGCGATGGCAGGTTCTGTACCAATCGCGAGATAGGTGGCGGTTTCATCCAAGGCCACCGCGCCGATCCATTCTGCCCGCCCCAAACGGATGGTTTGGCCCTCAAGGCGGGCCTCGACCCCTGCGCCTGGCACCTCCTGTACCGCTTCAAGCGAAAAGGGGCGAACGCCACTCTGTGCCAAAGCAGACGCCAAAGCCCGTGACAACGGATGATCGGACCCAGCCACAAGTGCGGCGGTGATCTCCTGTTGTCTCTGGCTGAGATGATCTAGAGATGTCACCTCAGGCGCGCCCATGGTCAACGTGCCCGTTTTGTCGAATACCACGCAATCCACCCCGGCCAGACGCTCCAGCGCTGTCGCGTGCTTGATGAGCAAACCCTTGCGGAACAACCGCCCCGACGCCGCCGTGGTCACCGCAGGCACAGCTAAGCCAAGCGCGCAAGGGCAAGTGATAATCAGCACCGCTGCTGCAATATTGAGGGAGACACGGATATCTTGCGTGTAAATCCACCAGCCAATCGCCGCCAAAACAGATAGAATATGGACGAATGGCGCATAAAGCTTGGCCGCATGATCGGCAAGTGACGTGTAATTGCTGCGCCCCACTTCGGCCATCGCGACCAAATCTGCAATCCGCGCAAGCGCGCTATCCCGTCCTGATGCGGTCACACGCAACTCCAACGGACCTGTCAGGTTGATTTCGCCTGCGCTGACCAAACCCCCGATGCCAATGGCGGCGGGCAGGCTTTCTCCTGTCATGGGGAACGATCAATTCGGATGCGCCATGGTCACCCGCCATCCGCGGGAATACGACCACCTGGCCGCACACGGATCACATCATCCACACGCAAATCTGCGGCGGCCACCGCCTCTTCCACACCCGAAGCGCCAAGACGCAGCGCGCGCGGGACCTCAAAGCCGATAATGCTTGCGCAGCCGGGCGTGCCGAGGCACGGGTCTTGAAGTCAGATATCGCCCGCCCAGCAGAAAAAGCGCAGTGCAATCGCCGCATCGAAATAGAGCGTGCTCACCCCTGATACGCGGTCTCATAAAGAAGCGAAGTGATCACAGCCAAGAGAATAGCCAGTGTGATCGGCACATCCATGTTCAGCCGCCGCACCCGCAAACGGACCATGCCGAAACATAAAATGGGCATACGAGGAAGATCACGCAGGAATGGCGATCGCGGCCGATATCAATGCATCATGTCACGGGTCACGTCTTCAGCACCCGACCAAACCGCAACCAAACAATAACATGACATTCATCATGGCGAAAAGGCCACGCCCAACCGCATGAGAGCAGATCACTGCCCTGCCGTTGCGCGGCAGTTTGTGCTCGGAAAGGCCTGCATCCAACTCATGGGCCTCATACCCGATCGCAGCCAGACGCGCGATCAAATCATCAACGCCCACCGATCCATCCGTCTTGACCGCAGCGCGCCGCAACGTCAGGTTGACCCGTGCATCGACCACGCCTTGGGTTTTGGTCAATGCGCCCTCCACCGCCGAAATGCAGACCGCGCAATGGATCGTTGGCAAAGACAGCATGATTTCCGCATCGGTTGGCAGATCAGCAAGATGTTCCGCCAAAGGGGCCACAACGCAAGCGGGGCAGGCCGCGGGTCTTGGTCGTTCCTCAATATGAAAATCGGTGCTGGCCACGCGAAATGCTCAATCCATCCAGAAGGTGATATTATGGCGATATTCCGTGCCATCCTCCGCCAGACCCGTGAGGCGCAAACGCCACCAGCCGCGATCCAACAAAGCAGGTGCTTGCCAAGCGCCATTGATGAATTGCAAGGCAAGCTGTTGGTCTTGGGTTTGATTGGTTGGCCGTGTCAGAAGCGCATCCATATGCGCGGGAATAACGGGTGCGCCTGTCTCATCATGGAGATGTAAGATCAGCGTTTTCCCCGTGGCATCCGCACGCGTTTCGACAGAGGCCTGCCAGCCCAACGCCAATTGCGCATCACGTCTGACATCAAAATCCTGACTGTCCGCGTAGGACGAACTGACCTCAAGCCCGGGAAATGTTGAGAGGGCTTTATAAGCCATGAACAGATTCACCACGATTATCAGCCCAAAAAAACCCACAAAAAGCATCCAGAACTTTGTGCCTGTGAGGCGTCCCTTACCAGAGTTTTCTGCCTGCACGTTCATTGCATATCCTTTCCTACAAAGCTGCTGTCTTGCGAAGCCCGCTCCGTGGTTGCCATATTCTCAATCCAAAACCGGATATCCGTCCGTTCGGATGTCGCCGCATCGCTTCCGGGCGCTGCCAGCACATAGACGCGCTGCAAATGGGTCTCATCGGCAGGCACCGTGACAAATATCCCTTCCTCGCCTTCCAAGCTGATCTCCAGCGCAGCGTCAGATACCACACTCAGCGCAAATTGCGCATCATCATGGGTCATGTTGCGCAGGCGAATGTCATAAGTGTTGCGGATCGTGCCGTCCGACAGCGTGACGTAAAGCGGATTGCGCACGGGCGCGACCGTCATATCAATATTGCCACGCATGAACAGCGCAACCGTCAGGCCGATACCAATGCCCGACCACAGGATGGTGTAAATGATCGTGCGGAGTCGGAAGATATGTTTCCAAACCGAAACCTTCTTATTGCCCGCCCGCTCACTCTCTTCATCGGTCAGCGCCATATAGTCGATCAAACCGCGCTCTTTGCCCACCTTGGCCATCATGTCATCGCAGGCATCAATGCACAGAGCGCAAGTGATGCACTCCAATTGTTGGCCATCGCGAATATCAATCCCCACGGGACATACATTCACGCAAGCGTTGCAATCGATGCAATCGCCTAGCTGATCTGCGCCTTCGGCCTTGCGGTGTTTGCCGCGCGGCTCACCGCGCCAGTCACGATAGGCAACGGTGATTGTGTGCTCATCCATCATCGCGGCCTGGATGCGTGGCCAAGGGCACATATAAATGCACACCTGCTCGCGCATGAAGCCGCCAAAAACAAAGGTGGTCGCAGTCAAAATAGCGATGGTGGTATAGGCTGCGCTATGCGCCTGCCCCGTAAACAAATTCCCCAACAAGGTCGGCGCATCGGTAAAATAAAACACCCAAGCCCCGCCCGTAGCAACCGCAATCGCCAACCAAACCGCCCATTTGAACAGACGCAGACGGATTTTGCGCGCATCCCATTTCGCATTCCACAGCCGAACGCGGGCGTTGCGATCCCCCTCAATCCAGCGCTCGACCGTAAAGAACAAATCTGTCCAGACAGTTTGCGGGCAGGAATAGCCACACCAGACCCGACCAAGGGCTGAGGTAAAGAGAAACAAGCCCAAGCCCGCCATAATCAAAAGGCCCGCCACAAAATAAAATTCATGCGGCCAAATCTCGATCCAAAAGAAAAAGAAACGCCGATTGGCCAAGTCGATCAAAACGGCTTGATCTGGCAAAGACGGACCACGATCAAACCGGATCCAAGGCGTGACGTAGTAGATCGCTAAGGTGATCGCCATGATCACCCATTTCAAATTGCGGAAATTACCTGAAACACGGCGCGGAAAGACGGGTTCACGCGCGGCATAAAGCTTCGGCGGTTCATTGCTTGTGGTCATAATTCGAATCCATGTGAGGATTTAGTCCTATTTCGCATGATATTCCTAGGACTGCGGGGCGCATCGCACCTTGACTTGCATCAATTTCAGACTTTCTTTTACACATGAAAAAACCTCTCCCCTGAGCGAACAGGAGAGAGGCTGGGAAGGAAGACGTCGGCCTCGTAGGAAACGCGCGAACAGGACCGAGGCCGACGCCGCACCACACTTTGCTTAGAAAGCGTGGATTTTCTTGCCCAAGGGCGGTGGTTATTCACCGCCCCCAAGCGAATGGACATAGAGAGAAACCGAGCGAATTTCAGCCTCCGACAGGCGATCCGTCCAGTTTGGCATCACACCAAAACGGGAATACCGCACAGTTTCTTCGATCTTCTCGGGTGACCCACCATAAAGCCAAATGGCATCCGTTAGGTTCGGCGCACCAAGGAAGCGATCACCCAAACCTTCTTCCCCGTGACAGGACGCGCAGTTGTAGGAATAAACCTCCGCCCCCGCCAAAGCGAGACCTGCGTCATGCTCCTGACCAGAGATGGCCAGAACATGATGCACCACCGCAGTGATTTCCTCGTCTGGGATCATACCCTCGAATGCGGTCATCTGCGAATAACGAGCATCGGGATCATTCTCGTTTCGAATGCCATGCGCCACGGTGTAATGGATATCGTCAATCGACCCACCCCAGAGCCAGTCGTCATCCAGCAGGTTTGGATACCCTGCCGCCTGAACACCCGCCGCGCCAGAGCCGTGACATTGCGCGCACCATGTGCGGAAGGTCGCAGCGCCACCTTGAATGGCGTAATTGTAAAGATCTGGCGTGTCTTGAGGCGTCACGGAGGTCAACTCAACGCGCTCCAACGCCTCGCGCAGGCCCACATTCATCGCGTCAAACTCGGCAATATCCGCGACCACATTGGCGCGGGTCGAATATCCCAACAAGCCAGGCGTTGCCTCTTTCAAAAGCGGCCAAGCAGGATAAGCGATTGTGTAGCCCACACCCCAAACAATACAGGCATAGAACGTCCAAAGCCACCAACGCGGCAGAGGATTGTTGAACTCCTTGATCCCGTCCCAGGAGTGGCCCGTGGTTTCTGGGTCGCCCGCTTGCAAGGTCGGATCATTATGGTGATCGGTCTTGTGGTTGGTCATTTCCGTCCCTCCTTTGTCGCAGCACGGGGGGCTGCGGGCTTATCATCATGGCGAAACGGGATGTTGGCCGTATCTTCATGCACGCGGCGGCTTCCGGGGCGGAACGTGAAGATCACCACCGCAACAAAAGACACGAACAAGAACACGGCACCCCATGAGCCAGCAAAGATCCGCATAATAGTGTAGCTGTCTTCAATCATCAGATCAGCCCTCCCTCAGCGGCTTGCATCAGGCGTAAAGGTCGAGAAATCGACCAGAGTGCCCAACATTTGAAGATAAGCGACCAAAGCATCCATTTCAGTCACGGCGGGATTGCCATCAAAATCGCGTTGCTGCGCCCCAGGGTAACGCTCCACAACACCGGCATCACCAAAGGTCGTGGCTTGTTCGACAAAGTCAAACTGCGCCATTTCGATTTGCTCATCCGTGTAAGGCACACCAACCAGACGATGGGTTTTCATCAGGTCCACCACATATTCTGGCGAGATAACGCGATCTGCAAGGAAGCCATAGGGCGGCATCACCGATTCAGGCACCACTGACTGCGGATCAATCAGGTGATCCACGTGCCATGCATCGGAATAACGCCCGCCCACCCGGGCCAGATCTGGCCCAGTGCGTTTGGACCCCCATTGAAATGGGTGGTCATACATGGACTCAGCCGCGAGGCTGTAGTGACCATAGCGTTCCACCTCATCGCGCATCGGGCGGATCATCTGGCTGTGGCAGACATAGCAGCCTTCGCGCACATAGATTTCCCGACCCGTCAATTCGAGCGGTGAATAAGGACGCATCCCATCCACCTCCTCGATTGTGTTCTCTAGATAGAACAAGGGGGCGATTTCCACGATCCCGCCGATGGTGACGACCAAAAAACTGAGCGTCAGCAAAAGCGTGGCGTTGGTTTCAATTTTCTTGTGACCTTCAAGAGCCATTTCTCACGCCCTCCTTATTCTGCGGGTGCCATGGCGGGGGCCTGCCGTGTGGCAGCGCCTTTGCGCACAGTCATCCAAAGGTTGTAGGCCATGATGATCGCACCAGCGAGATACAAGACCCCACCCAGACCACGCACAACATACATTGGGAACTTGGCCGAAACCGTGTCCGCGAAAGAGTTCACAAGGAAGCCTTGCGCATCAACTTCACGCCACATCAGGCCTTCCATAATCCCTGTGACCCACATCGAGGACGCGTAAAGCACGATCCCGATGGTCGCCAACCAGTAATGCCAAGAGACGGCCCGCAAGGAGTAAAGCGCCTGGCGGTTCCACAGTTTTGGCACGAGATAATAGAGCATCCCGAAGGTGATCATCCCGTTCCAGCCCAAGGCACCAGAATGCACATGGCCAATCGTCCAGTCGGTGTAATGCGACAGTGAGTTCACCGCGCGGATCGACATCATCGGACCTTCAAATGTGGACATCCCGTAGAAGGCAACCGATGTGACCATCATCCGCAACACAGGGTCGGTGCGCAGCTTGTCCCATGCGCCCGATAGCGTCATCAGGCCGTTGATCATACCGCCCCAGGAGGGCATCCACAGGATGATCGAGAACACCATGCCAAGGGTCGAAGCCCAGTCAGGAAGCGCTGTATAATGCAAATGGTGTGGACCCGCCCAGATATACAAGAAGATCAGCGCCCAGAAATGGATGATCGACAACTTGTAGCTGTAGACGGGGCGTTCTGCCTGTTTCGGGATGAAATAATACATCATGCCCAAGAAACCCGCCGTGAGGAAGAAGCCCACAGCGTTATGGCCATACCACCACTGCGTCATCGCGTTTTGCACGCCCGAGAAGACCTGCACAGAACGCGAACCGAAGACCGATACGGGGATGGCAAGGTTATTGACCACGTGCAGCATCGCCACAGTGACGATGAAACTAAGCAAGAACCAATTGGCCACATAGATATGCGGCTCGCGGCGGCGGATCAGTGTGCCCACGAAAACGGCCAAGAACGCCACCCAAACGACCGTCAACCAAAGGTCAACATACCACTCAGGCTCGGCATATTCTTGGCTCTGCGTGACACCAAGAAGGTAACCCGTTGCAGCCAAAACGATGAAAAGCTGATAGCCCCAGAACACAAACCAAGACAAACCACCGCCCCAAAGCCGTGCGGCCGTGGTGCGTTGCACAATATAAAACGAGGCTGCCAGAAGGGCGTTACCACCAAAGGCAAAAATCACCGCCGATGTATGAAGCGGGCGCAAACGGCCAAAATTCGCATATGGCTGCGCCCGGTCAAAATTCAGCTGCGGAAAAGCCAACTGAAGGCGATGAATGTGCCAGCGAGAAACCCCACAACGCCCCAGAACACTGTGGCGATTGTGGCGGCGCGCACCGGCCCGTCATTATATTCGTCCATGGGTGCGGGGAGCGCAGGCTCCCCCATGCGGCGCAATTGCCAAAGAAAAACACCCGCTGCGACCAACATAATCAGAACGGCGTGCACCATATAAGGCACATCACGGGCATATTGCGCTGCAATCGCGGCCAAAACCGCGACCAATCCAAGGATCAATAGCTTTGCATAATCAAGCATAGATCGTCCCTTCGTATCGCTTTTCGGGTGAGTCGAAGACCCGTAAAGCTGTTTCCTATTGCCCTTCAAATCGCTCATTTGCGGCAATTCCTCCTTGATCCATGTCAATCGTTTCCGTGCTTTCCTTTGACCCAAATCAAAGGCCAATAGGGCGTTCGGGGTGTAGGCTTTAGGTGTGAAATTCCACCAGTGACGGAGATGCGCCATGTCCTTTCCAACCATCATGACGGTTCTGGATGACCCCAATGCGGTCGAGAAAACCCTTGCATCCATTATTCCCTATGTCCGCGCCACAGACGCGCATTTGCGGGTTCTTTCACTTGGGATTGATGCCACCCAAGCAGGCTATTTCGTAGCGGGTGCAAGCGCCGCGATCATGAGTGACGAAACCCTCCAGCTGGCCCGCAGCGAGGCGCTTGACATCCAAGCCCGCGCTGAGGCGCTGCTGAAAAATGAAGGCGTTGCATATGAGGTTGAGTCCACGGTGACCCAATCGGCTGGTTTGGGCCGCCTGATCTCAGCGAATGCCCATTTCGCAGATTTGGTGATCTTGCCGCTGCCCTATGGCAGCGATACGGGCAGCTATGCACCGATGGTCACAGAGGCCGCCCTGTTCGAAGGTGGGGCGCCCGTTTTGGTGATCCCAGAAGGGGCCACGATCCCCAATCCTGCGCGCCGCATCGTGCTTGCTTGGAACAACAGCGCCGAAGCCCTCGCCGCCGCGCGCCATGCGCTTGGACTTCTGAAGGCTGCGGATGAGGTGGATATTCTCATCATCGATCCCGAAAGGAGTGGCATTGCCCCCGCAGAACCTGGGGAGGAACTGGCAACGTGGCTCAGTCGTCATGGCGTTCACGCTAATATCAGCCTGGTGCCGCGCCGTTTGGGCCGCATCAGCGATGAAATCACCCGCCACATGGCGGACCGTGATGCTGATCTTTTGGTCATGGGGGCTTACAGCCATTCGCGGCTGCGCGAGGCGATTTTGGGCGGGGCCACGCGCGATTTGTTGGCGGAAGCCAAGACCCCCATTTTAATGGCGCATTAAGCTGCGCAAGGGGTAAAGCGCGGCCAAGGCCGCGCTTGCCATTTGGCCCAGTTCCACGCTGTCATATGCCGCAAGGCCGCGGGCATAATCGCCCCCGTTGAGCGCCATCACAGCCGCCTCCCCCGTCAAGGGCATAAGATTGACAAAGGCCGCAAAAGCCCCGTCCTTTGCATCAGCGGCCAAAATCACTTCGGCATCGCGATCCCAGAATACATCATCATAAGCGAGGAAAACCTTTTCCAAACTGCCCATTTTGAGGCGCGACACCGCCATTTGCACAGGTGCGGGCAGTGCAGGCGAAAACTGCACTGTATCGGACTGCAACACACCAAGGGGCAGTGTCACAATTGCGGCCTCTGCGTGGTGTTGGCCTGCGGCGCTTGAGACCACAACCCCACGCAGATCATGCTCAATCTTGTTGATCGCTGCATTGAGATGCAGCTCCAACCCATCCAAGTCAAAGCCGCACAAAATTTGATCATAGCCGCCTTTGATCAAAACATCTGGCCCGTGAAACCCCGCACCCTCCTGTAACGCGCGCTCGGAGAGGTGATCCAGATCATCGGCGTAATCGAGATTGGCGATGCTATGCGCCTCCAGCCATGCGGGCATATCCACCACGCGGCCTTGCCCGTCACGGATCACGATCCCCTCCCAGTTGCTGCGCAACAAGGAAAGGTCCACGCTCTGCGCCAATTCGGTGACGGGATTGCCGCGCCTGCCATGGATCCAAGACGCGCCCAAATCAGCCGCAAAGCCGAGGCTGCGGTCGCTGACCACTCGCCCGCCGATGCGATCGCGCGCCTCAATCATCTCGACCCTGCGCCCCGCCTGCAACAAGACCACCGCAGCGGCCAGGCCTGCAACCCCCGCACCCGCAATCAGAACATGAGCAGCACCCATTTCTAGGATTTGCTCCGCCGCCCGCCGCCCCGACAGGATTGCGCCATGCACAGTGGACGGATGATCTGGTTCAGTGGCTTCCCCTGCCAAGACAAGGCGCGCCGCAACAGGTCGGCTCAGGGCGACACGATCCGCGCGCGTCCCCGTGAGACCCAAATGCGAATAAGAGCCGCGCGCGTAAGGATCATTCCACCATGCGCTGCGCAACACGGCGCGGCTGCGGCAATGGCAGGCTGCCATAGAGATAGTGCGGCGCAGCCAGTATGGATGCAGCACCCAATATCAGCCCGCGTCTGTTCATAACAGCGACCCCATATCTGCGCGCATATCTGGCTCTGTGCGCCCGTTTGGGAAATTACAATCTTGGAAAACTCACGCTGGCAAGCCCCCATCATCATCATCGCCAGTTTCGGCCAGCAAGGCTTCAAAATCGGGAACGATGATGTGACGTTTCCCATCCAATTCGATCACGCTGTCTTTACGCAGCGCCGTCATTTGGCGGCTGACAGTTTCGATGGTCAGACCCATGTAATCGGCCATCGCCTCACGGGTCAGGGGCAGATCAAAGGTCAATGGCCCGCCAAGAGAGGGCATATTTTTCAAACTGGCATCGCGCCGCGCGATGATGGTCAGAAATGACGCAATCTTTTCGCGCGCCGTCTTGCGCCCCAAAAGCAGCATCCATTCGCGCGCCGCATCCAATTCATCCAATGTCATTTCAAGCAAGCGCTGGCTGATATGGGGTGTGGTCGTAATCAACTGATGAAACGGGTTGCGGCGGAAGCAGCACAGCACGACATCGGTGGCCGCCTGCACATCATAGGCCACCGTTTCCCGATTCGGGCGACCCAAGAAATCTGACGGCAACAAAAGCCCCACCATCTGGCGGCGGCCATCCTCCATGGTCTGGGTCATCGAGGCTACACCAGACACCACAGAGCCGACAAACTCCATCTGATCACCCGCCCAAACTATGGGCTGCCCCGCGGAAAATCCCTTGTAGAACTTGATTTCTTCCAGAACAGACAGCTCATCAGGCTCACAATGCGCGCAAACGGCTTTGTGACGAATAGGACAATCAACGCAGTCCTGCTTTGGAAGGGTCAGCGGTCTGTTTGGCATAAAAGCCATCCGTAAATTCAGCTCGTTCAATTTGGGTTGATCTAGGTCAATCCAAACCCGGTCGGTCACGCCTATGCTAGACCTATGGATGATATGACGCAACTCCGTAAACTGGGTCTGTTTGACGCGAAGGTTCCGCGGTACACAAGCTATCCACCCGCCACCAAGTTCTCGAATGACGTAACTTCGGGGATTTTCAAAGGTTGGATCGGTGAATTGTCCGAAGACGCGCGCATCTCAGCCTATATCCATGTGCCGTTTTGTCGCCGCTTGTGCTGGTTTTGCGCGTGCCGCACGCAAGGCGTGCGCTCGGATGAGCCAATCATCGCGTACATGGCGAGCTTGAAACAAGAGATCACCAACCTGTCCGCAATCCTCCCCAAAGGTGTAAAGCTTGCGCGGCTGCATTGGGGGGGTGGAACGCCCACATTGTTGACCCCAGAACAGATCGCTGATCTTTCCGCGCATCTTGCAACCGTTCTGCCGATGGACACGGATTGCGAGTTTTCAGTCGAAATCGATCCCAATGAAATCGATGGTCCCCGCCTCGATGCGTTGATCGCCGCGGGAATGAACCGCGCCTCCATCGGGGTGCAGGATTTCCACAGCGAAATTCAAAACACCATCGGACGTCTGCAAACCTATGATGTGACCAAGGCAGCAGTGGATGCGCTCCGCGCGCGCGGGATTACATCTCTGAATGCTGATATCCTGTTTGGCCTCCCCCATCAGGACGCGACCCGCATCGCCGAAACGGTTCAGATGCTGCTCTCTCTCAGCCCTGATCGGGTGGCACTTTATGGCTATGCCCATGTGCCATGGATGTCCAAACGGCAGTCCATGATCCCCACAGAGGCGCTGCCCACCCCTGAAACGCGGTTGAAGCTGTTTGATGTGGCGCGCGAGTTGTTCCTCTGGGACGGGTATCAGGAAATTGGCATCGACCATTTCGCCCGGCCCGATGACAGTCTGGGCCGCGCGGCACGCGAAGGTCGCCTGCGCCGCAATTTCCAAGGCTATACAGATGACACCTGTGACACACTGCTCGGGCTTGGTGCTTCCGCCATCTCCCGCTTTCCGCAAGGCTATGCACAAAATGCGTCAAGCACGGCCGAATATCAAAAAGCCGTGCGCGCAGGGGAATTGGCCACGGGGCGCGGTCATGTCTTCAAGGGCGAAGATCGTCTGCGCGCGCGTCTGATCGAAGCCGTGATGTGCGACTTCAACATCAACCGCGCGGAAATTTTGCGCGATTTTGACATTGCGCCCATGGGTCTGGAAGCCCTGCTGCAAGGGGTTGCGCGACACTTCCCTAATATGGTTGCTGTGACCGAACTGGGTTTCGTGGTGCATAAAGAGGGCAAACCGCTCACACGCATGATCGCGCGGGCCTTCGATGCCTATGAGATGCGCAGCGAAGGACATTCCTCCGCGATCTAATGGCGCAGCGCCGCTTTGAGCAGAGATTGCGTATAGGGGTGCGCGGGCGCGTCAAACACCTGTGCGGCCTCACCCTGCTCGACCACATCACCTGATTTCATCACCAAAATCCGATGCGCCAAGGCGCGCACCACCCGCAGGTCATGACTGATAAAGAGATAGGCCAAACCCTTCCTCGCCTGCAAATCGCGCAGCAATTCCACGATCTGCACCTGAACAGTCATATCAAGCGCTGATGTCGGCTCGTCCAGCACCACCAGTTTCGGGTCCAAGACCATTGCGCGGGCAATCGCAATGCGTTGACGCTGCCCGCCTGAGAACTCATGCGGGTATCGGTGCATCATCGCAGGATCAAGCCCGACCTCGCGCAGCATTTCGGCCACGCGATCATGTCGTGCGGATTTGCTTTCAGGGTGATGGATCAAAAGACCCTCTGATATGATCTGCTCAACCGTCATCCGTGGGCTGAGAGAGCCGTAGGGGTCTTGGAACACAACCTGCATATCGCGGCGCAAGGGTTTCATCGCCGCGCTTTTCAGCCCTTGTATCTCTCGCCCTTCAAGACGGATCGCCCCCTGCGAGGAAATCAGGCGCATCAATGCCAAGGCCAGGGTGGTTTTGCCAGAACCAGACTCCCCCACAACGCCAATCGTTTCGCCCGCATGGATCGATAAGCTGGCCGCATTCACCGCCTTCACATCCCCCACTTTGCGGCGCAACAGACCCGATGTAATCGGGAACCAGACGCGCAGCGCATCGGTGGAAATCACCTCAGGCGCATCCGTTGCCACAGGGGCAGGCGCGCCCGTGGCCTCCGCCGCCAAAAGCTTCTGCGTATAGGGATGTTGCGGCGCACCAAACACATCCGCGGTCCGACCCTGCTCGACAATCTCACCTGCCTGCATCACGCAGACCCGATCCGCAATTTTGCGAACGACACCCAAATCATGGGTGATAAACAACAGGCTCATCCCTTCGGATTGTTTCAACTCGGCCAAAAGATCAAGAATTTGCGCCTGAATTGTCACATCCAAAGCCGTGGTTGGCTCATCCGCGATCAACAATTCCGGTCCATTGGCCAAGGCCATGGCGATCATCACCCGTTGCCGTTGCCCGCCCGATAATTGATGGGGGTAGGCCCCAAGGCGGCTTGCAGCATCCGAAATTCCAACCTTTTCCAACAACTCCACACTGCGCGCCCGCGCAGCAGTACCATTGAGATTTTGATGCAGGCTCAACGCCTCGCCCAGTTGCTTTTCAATGGTGTGCAGCGGGTTCAGCGATGTCATCGGCTCTTGGAAAATGAAGCTGATATCATTGCCCCGCACCGCGCGCAGCCGTGCCTCAGAGGCACCGGTGAGAACCTCATCCCGATAGCACACCTCGCCCGACACCTCAGCTGCGTCAGGCAACAGCGCCACGGTCGACAGCGCCGTGAGGGATTTACCCGATCCAGACTCCCCCACCAAGGCCACGGTCTCGCCCGCCGCCACATGGAAAGACACCCCGCGCACGGCTTCAATTTTCCGGCCATCCTGATGAAAGGTGACGTGCAAATTATTTACTGACAGCAAACTCATCGGAAGGTCTTTCTGGGGTCAAACGCATCGCGCACGCCTTCGAAAACAAACACCAAAAGCGACAGCATGATCGCAAAGGCAAAAAATGCTGTGAAGGCCAACCATGGCGCTTGCAGGTTGTTCTTGGCTTGCAAGGTCATCTCCCCCAAAGACGGGGCGGAGGAAGGCAGGCCAAAGCCCAAGAAATCCAACGCCGCCAATGACCCGATTGTGCCCGTGACGATAAAGGGCAGCATGGTCAGCGTGGCCACCATCGCATTCGGCAGCACATGGCGGAACATGATCACCCGATCTGAGACGCCAAGCGCACGGGCCGCGCGCACATATTCGAAATTGCGCGCGCGCAAGAATTCCGCCCGCACAACCCCCACCAGGGATGTCCAACCGAATAAGACCATCAAAAACACCAGCAGCCAGAAATCCATCGTGAAAATGGCAGCAACAATGATGATGATGTAAAGGCTTGGGGTCGCACCCCAAATCTCGATCACACGCTGAAAAATCAAATCAATCACACCGCCAAAATAGCCCTGCACTGCCCCTGCTGCGATCCCGATGACCGAGGCCATCACCGTTACGATCAGGGCAAATGTCACCGACAAGCGGAAGCCATAGATCACGCGGGCCAATACATCGCGCGCCGTGTCATCTGTGCCCAGCCAGTGATTGGCATCTGGCGGCGAAGGGGCAGCGCGGCCAATATCGTTCACGGTGTTATAGCTGTAGGGAATAAGTGGCCACAGAAGCCAGCCCTGCACGACCTCAGCGCCATCAACAAGCCCTGTGGCTTGAACCGCCGCAATCACGCCTTCTGGCTCGTCCCAGCAGGCCTCCAACCCGCCGGAAATAATCAGGCATTGAACCTCGATATCGCGGTAAACGGCCTCGGTGCGGAAATCGCCGCCAAATTCGGTTTCAGGATAGAAGTTGAAAATGGGCGTATAATAGGCACCGCGGTATTGCACCAAAATGGGCTTGTCATTGGCGATCAACTCGGCGCAGAGGCTTATCCCATAGAGCACCAAAAAAATCATCAGCGACCAGAAGGCACGGCGATTGGCCTTGAAATTTCGCCAGCGGCGCTGGTTGAGCGGAGACAGCGTGAGCACGGTTTCAGACCTCCCGCGTCTCGAAATCAATGCGCGGATCAATCCAGACATACATCAAATCAGACAGTATTCCGACCACCAGACCGATCAGGCCAAAGACGAAAAGCGTGCCAAAAATCACGGGGTAATCGCGGCTGACCGCCGCCTCAAACCCCAAGCGCCCCAGACCATCGAGCGAAAAAATCGTCTCGATGATGAGCGACCCACCAAAGAACACGGAAACAAACACCGCAGGAAAGCCCGCGATCACGATCAACATCGCGTTGCGGAACACGTGACCATATAGAACGCGGCCCTCCGACAGCCCTTTGGCCTTGGCGGTCATGACATATTGCTTTTTGATCTCATCGAGAAAGCTGTTCTTGGTCAGAAGCGTCAGCGTGGCAAAGGCCGCAATGGTTGAGGCCAGAACAGGCAGGGTAATGTGCCAAAAATAATCCCCAATCTTGCCCAAAAGACTAAGCTCTTCCCAATTATCCGAAGTCAAACCACGCAGAGGAAAAATCTGAAAATAGCTGCCGCCTGCCAACAACACCAACAGCAGGATCGCAAATAGAAAGCCTGGTATGGCATAGGCAACAATGATCAAGCCGCTTGTCCAAGTGTCAAAACGGCTACCATCGCGCACCGCCTTTCGGATGCCAAGCGGGATCGAGACAAGATAAGCAATCAAGGTCGACCACAGCCCCAAGGTGATGGAGACGGGCAATTTCTCAATCACCAAATCCACCACCGAAATCGAACGGAAATAGCTTTCCCCAAAATCAAAGCGCAGATAATCGCCTATCATCAGAAAAAACCGCTCTAGAGCAGGGATGTCTTCGGCCACACATTCGGGCGCGCGTAAGCTGGGCGTGCCCGTAAAGCCATCTTCACAAACGAGGCGGGCAAAGTTGAATTCAAGCTTCAGTTGGTCAAGGAATTGGGGTGGCAGACCGCGCGCGCCTTGGTAATCATTGCCAACCTGCTCCATCTGTTGGCCCGCATCACCACCCCCGCCAGAGGTGCCTGCAAACACATCGCCCTCGCCTTCAAGCTGTGCAATCACCTGCTCAATCGGCCCGCCTGGGACAAACTGAACAAGGGCGAAGTTGATAACCATGATCCCAAACAAGGTCGGGATCATCAAAAGCAGACGTCTGAGGATGTAACTTGCCATGCCGCTTACAAGACGCCTTGTTCTTCGAGTGCCGCTTGCGCCTCAGGATCGATCCACCAAAAATCCAAGAAGCCCAAACTGTAGGGCGGCAAATTTTCTGGGTAACGATACATATCGTAATAGGCGACCCAATGGTTTGGATTATACCATTGTGGCACACGGAACACATGGGCACGCAAAACCCGATCCAAGGCCTGCACCGCAGGGGTGAGATCCTCCTGCGTCTCCGCATCAACAACCTTTTCGACCAAGGCATCCACGCCCGCATCCGCCAATCCCATAACATTAAACAGGGATTCATCCGCGCCAATTGATCCAAAATACTGGCGCAGACCCGATCCCGGCTCAAATCCCATGGGGAAATGATCCGTCACGATGTCAAAATCCGCATCGCGCTGCCGCTGCTGCAATTGCGCAGGGTCCACGCGGGTCAGCATAGCATTCACCCCAATCGCTTGCAGGTTTTCGACATAAGGATTGATGATCCGATCAAAAAGCGGGCTGGCGTTTAGAAATTCCACATCCAAAGTGGCGCCACTTGCATTGCGGCGCATCCCGTCATTGCCGACCTGCCACCCTGCATCCTCCAACAGAGCGGAGGCGCGGCGCGCCGCACGGCGATCAAGGCTGCGGTCGGGATCAGAAGCGGGGGCGGCAAAAGCGTCTTCGGTCAATACCCGCACGGGCAATTGATCCCGCAATGGCTCCAATATCGCCAATTCTGCCACTGAGGGCAGATCTTGGGCCGCAAGATAGGTGTTTTCCCAGAAACTGATATTTTGCGCATAAAGGCCATAAAATAGCGTCTGGTTCGTCCATTCAAAGTTAAACATAAGCGCAATCGCCTCGCGCACGCGCGGGTCTGAAAATTTCTCACGCCGCAGGTTCATCGCAAAGCTCTGGCCCGAGGTGATTGATCCATCGGGCAATTCTTCGCGCAGGATAATCCCCTCATTCAAACGGGGGAAATCATAACCCGTGGCCCAAGTCTGGCTGCTGGATTCCTGACGGAACAGGTAATTGCCCGCCTTGAACCCCTCAAAGGCGGCAATCGCATCGCCGTAATATTCGATGCGAATTCTGTCAAAATTGTTTCGACCCCGGTTGATCGGCAACTCATTGCCCCAGTAATCGCGATTGCGTTGATAGATCACACGCTGTCCTGGTTCGACTCTGCCTAGAATATAAGGCCCAGACCCAATTAAAGGGGTCAGGCGGCTGTCCTCAAAGGCCAAGCCTGACGCCTCATGGCTGGCGCGGCTAAACACGGGCAAACCGCCTGCCGCCTCTGCCCGACCACGCAAGGACTTTCTGGATTGAAGGTGAATTTGATCTCGCGCGGGCCAAGCACTTCGGCGCTTTCAATCGTCATGGGCAGGGACGCTCGGAACGAGGGCAACCCCTCATCCCGAAGAATTTCATAGGAAAACAACACATCATCTGCGGTCACAGGCGTGCCGTCCGAGAATTCCGCCTCATCGCGCAAGTTGAAGATCACATAGTCGCGGGTCGGGGGAAAACGCATCGTCTCGCACAACAAGCAATAAGCCGATCCGATCTCATCCGCTGTGCTTGTCAAAAGGGATTCAAAGAATATCGTGGCGAGCACCGCAGAATTTCCGACACGGGTGTAAGGGTGAAGGGAATCAAATGTGCCCGAAGACCAAGAGAAGGACATCTCACCACCCTGTGGCGCATCGGGGTTTACATAGTCGAGATGCGCAAAATCCGCCGTGTATTTTGGCGTTCCAAAGGTCGATATGGCATGGGTTTCAATCAAATCTTGCGCCATGAGCTGCGCTGTCGTGCATCCCAAGGCTACAGCGCCGATCAGTGCGAAATCCAAGACTTTCGGCAGTCTCATCATCTGACGCATCATCTTACCCCCGCCATTTTTCTCATCCACCGCTCAGATTGATTTGGTCCTGACGGTTAACTTAGCAATCACGCGGCAAAGAACCAGACCCCAACGCACGCACGCGCGCATCTGTGATGCAAAAAGACCGCCCTGCGATGCGGGCGGTCCTGTGTTGAGCCGTGATGCCAGAATGCGATCAGTTACCGATGGTCGCGAGATAAGCGATCAGGTTCGCACGGTCTTCGATCTTGCGCATCCCATTATAGGCCATGGCCGTGCCAGGCACATATGTGCGCGGCGATTCCAGGAAATCATTCAGGTTCTCAGGTGTCCAGTCACCGTCCATCGCAAGCAGAGCATTGGAGTAGTTGAACCCATCCACAGCATGCTTCGCGCGACCGACAACGCCATACATATATGGCCCGACACCATTCACACCCTGCTCAAGCGCATGGCAGGCTTGGCACTGGCGCCATAGGCCTTCGCCTGCGCCTGCATCAGCGGCGGCATAAACATCTGTGAAGGAGACCTCGACCACCTCTTCCGCGGGCGCATCGGTTTCAGCATCGGCCACCAAAATAGGGTAGCCGCTCACATGGTCCTCACCATGATTTGCCGTGCCAACGGAATAAAGCCCGTCACTGGCCCAACCAGCAAGGAGAAGTGCAAGCAGGGCCGCGCACAGCGATGCGCCTGCCTTTGTGATGGTCATTGTATCAAACATGGTCGTTCCCGTTCTCTAGCCCAAGTTTCGCGCTATCTATCGTCTTCCATCCCAAGATGGCAAGGTATAGGAAGCGCGACACAACGCCCATCTGGAATTTTTACGATGACTGTATCCTCGAATTCACCCCGTATCGCCTTCCAAGGCGAACTTGGCGCATATTCACACCAAGCCTGCCGCGAAGCGCGGTCCGACTGGGATGTGCTGCCTTGCGCCAGTTTCGAGGAAACCATGGAAGCCGTGCGGGACGGTCGCGCCAAAGCCGCGATGGTGCCTGTGGAAAACACCACCTATGGCCGCGTGGCGGATATCCACCGCCTGCTGCCCGAAAGCGGGCTTTACATCGTGGGTGAAGCTTTCGTGCGCGTTCACATCAATCTTTTAGGGGTCAAAGGTGCACGTCTCAGCGATGTGCGCGAGGCATGGTCACATCTCGTGCTTTTGCCGCAATGCGCAAAATTCCTAAAAGAAAACAATATTAAAGGCTGTGTCACCACCGACAATGCCCGCGCGGCGCGTGATGTGGCCGCTTGGGGTGAGCCAAACAAAGCTGCGCTGGCATCGGAACTTGCCGCCGAGATTTATGATCTGGATATTCTGGCCCGCCATATCGAGGATCAAGACAGCAACCGAACGCGCTTTCTGATCATGGAACCCAAAGCGGATCTCAGCCCGCGCGCACCCCATATGATGACAACCTTCGTGTTTCGCGTCCGCAACATCCCTGCGGCACTGTATAAGGCGATGGGCGGGTTCGCGACCAATGGGGTGAATATGACCAAATTGGAAAGCTATATGGTCGGTGGCTCATTCTCCGCGACCCAGTTTTATGCCGATATCGAAGGGCATCCCGATGATCGCGCGGTGCAACTGGCGCTTGAGGAGTTGGAATATTTCACAAGTGAGTTGCGAATCTTGGGCAGCTATCCCGCGGACCCAAGCCGCGATTACGGCGCGTAATCCCCACTTGCCAGAGACAATCGTGAGGCGCATGGTCACGCTATCCTGATCGGAAAGCCCTTCTCATGAACCCCCTGCGCGGCATTGCCTTTAAAATCGCCTCCGTGTGCGTCTTCGTGGCCATGGCTGCGTTGATCAAGGCGACATCAGATCATGTGCCGCCTGGTCAGGCGGTTTTTTTCCGATCCTTTTTTGCGATCCCTGTCATCATGGCGTGGCTGTGGTATCGGCATGAGCTGTCCAGCGGGCTGCGCACCGTCTCACCCATGGGACACGTTTGGCGCGGTGTGATCGGCACCAGCGCCATGGGTCTTGGCTTTGCAGGGCTTGGCCTTTTACCTTTGCCCGAGGTCACCGCAATTGGTTACGCCGCGCCGATTTTAGTGGTGGTTTTCGCGGCCATGTTTCTTGGCGAAGATGTGCGCCTGTTTCGCCTTGCCATGGTCGCATTGGGAATGGTTGGCGTTGTGATCGTGTTGTCTCCACGCCTGAGCTTGGATGCGGCAGATACCACCCACGCCGAGGCGCTTGGTGCAATGATCGTGTTGATGAGCGCGGTTTG
Organism: Roseicyclus sp.; assembly: GCA_018401385.1. Taxonomy (GTDB): domain Bacteria; phylum Pseudomonadota; class Alphaproteobacteria; order Rhodobacterales; family Rhodobacteraceae; genus M30B80. The sequence goes on along the minus strand of JAGYKZ010000004.1, from coordinate 29,632 downwards.
CGCAGCGCTTGCACAGGTGTTTGTGCGCAAGATGGTCGCCACAGAAAGCACCTCCGCGATTGTCTTTTGGTTCTCCATCACGGCCACGGTGCTCTCGCTGTTTACCATCCCGTGGGGTTGGGTGATCCCCAATCTACGCGAGGCGGGGCTGTTGATCCTCGCGGGTCTGCTGGGCGGTGTGGGACAAATTCTACTGACCTCCAGCTACCGCGAGGCCGATGCCTCCCTGATTGCACCTTTTGAATACAGCTCCATGCTGCTGGCGCTTGGCGTGGGATATATGGTGTTTAATGAGGTCCCAAGCGGCACCATGCTTCTGGGGGCCGCGATCATCATCGTGGCAGGCATTGCGATCATTCTACGCGAACGCAAACTGGGGCTGGAGCGGGCGCGACAAAGAAAAGCCATGACCCCGCAAGGATAAATCACCCAAGCGCGGCGCGATACTCGGCCTCCACCTCATTGCCACGGCGCACCAGATAGCCCGTCATCCGCTGCAAAACCCGTCCTCTTGCAAGTTTCAAGGACTGGATCACCAGACGCGCGCTCAAAGTGGTGGGTTTCAGTTCCAGCGTTGCGGTGACGCGGGACATTTGCGGATTGATCCCTTGGAAGCGCAATTCATAAAAGCTCTGCATCCCACCGACCTGGCTTTCAATCGTCAGGGCTTCCTCATGGATCAAACTTGTGATTTGCGAAGACATGGGCCGCGCGCGGCCGCGCAATTTGATTTCGCCTGACCAAGACACCCCTTTGCGCGGCTGCGTCCATCCACCCTCGCGGATCAATTTAGCACCCCGCCCCACAAGCTCATCCTCGATTTGGCGAAAGTCACAAAACCGCTCGAAAACCAATTCAAGCGGGGCATCAATATCTTCAGTTGCTTTGAATTTCATCTTCGATCACCCCAATCATCGCCGCCAACTCACGCAGGATTTGGGTGTTCTTTGGCCAAACCCACCCAATCCTTTGCGCATCATGCGCTGCACGCCACGCCTAGCCCTGTGATACAAACCGATCCGCCAACCAGTTTTCCAGCAAAAACCGCGCAATTGCCCCCTTGCGCGGCGAAGATATTTCGGGGTGTGACCCGCAAAAGACATCCATCGCCTCTTGCCGCGTCAACCATAGCGCATTTTCTAATTCATGAGGGTCCAGAGTGATCTGCGTGCTTGTGGCCTCCACGACACATCCGAACATCAAGGAATTGGGATAGGGCCAAGGTTGATCAGCGATATAGGCGACACGCGCCGTGGTAATGCCCGCCTCTTCGAAAACTTCACGGCGCACGGCCGCCTCAATCGTCTCGCCTGGTTCAACAAAACCCGCCAAAGCGGAATACATCCCCTCAGGCCAGCCATGCGAACGCCCCAAAAGCACGCGATCATGATACGTCACCAGCATGATCACAACAGGATCAGTGCGCGGGAAATGCGCCGCGCCGCACTGGGGGCATTTGCGCTGCCACCCCGCCTGCACAACATCCGAGGCGCTGCCGCAGCGCGCGCAAAACCCATGCGTTCCATGCCAGTTCAACAGTGCACGCGCCGTGGCGGCCAATTCTGCTTCGCGCGGGGACAGCGCCATCATGATGCTGCGCAGCTCCAAGAAGACCGCCCCCTCTGGCGCGTCTGGATGCGCCTGTTCGGACAGATCAGAAAAAGCACCAAGCGCAACACCATCGGGCAATGCAGGCGTCCAATCGCGCAATTCATGGGCAAAATAGCCCGCGCCGGCCTCAGACAGCCCCAGAAACATCTGCGTATCCGCCGCACAATGGTGCAAAAGCGCAGCGCTGCGCTCCAAGAAACAAAGCCGGGCTGCCCCTGTCTGAGCATCGCGTAGACATAGAACCTTGCCGCGCCAAAACACCAAGATTTGGGCCAAGGCGATCTGGGCCAAGGCGGCCTGATCATCGCGAAGCTGCGCCGCGCGATCCAAATGTGATCCCCCGAACGTCACATCAGGGGCAGTAGGGAGAAGGGGCATTCTGTGATCCTTTTTTCACAGCGCAAGCTGCCAGAGAGATGATGAAGGCGCAACCGCAATAGGCTTGCCAAACGCGGCGGATCGGACCCTAATGTAAAGGTCTCAAATAAGGGGTTGGCATTGGCTACCGCAGACAGGGTCACAACAACCAGCTCGCAAGCAGGGCTGAAAATCACGCTGTTGGCGACAACGGATCTCCACGCGCATTTGACTCAATTTGACTACTTCCAAGACCGCCCCGACCCTTTGCGCGGGCTTGAGGCGCTTACCCCCATTATAGCCAAACTGCGCAGAACCTTTCCCAATATCCTTTTGCTCGACAATGGAGACACGGTGCAGGGCACACCTTTAGCGGATGTGGCCGCACGCGAGGATGCCCCCCATCCGATGATCACTGCGATGAACGCGCTGGAATATGATGCCATGGGCCTTGGCAATCACGATTTCAATTACGGGCTGGATTTTGCGCAGAAAATCGCGCAACTGGCTCAGTTTCCTGTGATCTTGTCGAATGTCACCGAAGTTGAGACCACAGGCGCATTCCAGAAATCCGTGATCCTCAAACGGCAGTTCACAGATACTATGGGACACAAACAGGCGCTGAAAATAGGCCTCATCGGGTTTGTGCCGCCACAAATCTTGAAATGGGATCGCACCCATCTTGCAGGCCGCGTGTGCGTCAGCGACATTACGACTACCGCCGCAGAAATGGCCAAAACCCTCAAGGCCGAAGGCGCGGATCTCGTGGTCGCGCTGTGTCACAGCGGGCTTGACCGAACAGGCGGCGACCCGTCAGGCGAGAATGCCGCCTATGCCGTTGCCGCAATCCCACAGATTGACGCGATGATCTTTGGACATACCCATCATATTTTCCCCAATCCCGCTGCCGCAAAATCAGAGTCCCTGCCCGCGCTTGACCACTATCGCGGTCACATCCGAGGGCGCGTAGCGGTGCAGCCTAAGTTTTGGGGCTATGGGATCGGAATGATCCATTTAACATTGGTTCAAGAGGAAAACAAATGGCACGTCACGGCAGGGCACAGTGCCCATTATATGCTGCGTCGCCAGAACCGCCCTGCGCCGCCAGATCAACCCATTCATAATCGCGTTTTGCAGCATATTCGCAGCCCGATTGGCACGACCCACAGGCGGCTCCACAGTTATTTTTCAATGCTTGGTTCCTGCCAGATCGGCACATTGCTTGCCCGCGCGCAAAAAGATGCGGCCAAACAGTATTTGACCGAACAGATAGGGGTCAGTGACCTGCCCCTTTTGGCGGCAGTTGCCCCCTATAAAGCAGGCGGCCGAGCTGGGCCACAGCACTATATCGACATCCCAAAAGGCGATCTTTTACGCAAGCACAGCGCAGAAATCTGCCTTTATCCCAACAGCCTTGAAGTGGTTGAGGTCACAGGGGAGGATTTAAAAGATTGGCTTGAGCGCAGCGCCGCGTGTTTTTCTCATATCGAAGACACGCCGCGCCACCTGATCGATCCGCAAGCCATGAGCTATAATTTCGATACGATTTACGGTCTGAAATATGAAATCAATTTGGCAAAACCTGCACGGTTCGATGGGACAGGCCTGTTGTGCAATCCCAAAGCTTCGCGTGTGCAGAACATCACCTATGGCGGCCGTCCAATAGAGGATGAAATGCGGTTTCTGGTTGCGACAAACTCCTATCGTGCGGGGGGTGGCGGACATTTCGATGCGCCCGCCCGCGGTCGGGCTTTCTTGGCCGTGGACAACCCACCATCCGTGGAAGATATCTTGGCACGCTATATAACCCAGCACACACCTTTGATGATCAAGGCAGAGGACCCTTGGCACTTCACCCCGCTTGGGGGCAAGGTCGCGGTGTTCGAGACGGGCCATGGCGCGCAAGATTTGACCCAAGACATCCAACAGCGCGGCCTGATCTATCAAGGGCAATCCGCGCAAGGTTTTTCCCAATTTAAGATCACACTGTGATCCCAAAACCGACGCGGCCCTTGCAAGCGTTGGGCAGATTGATTACGTAGCCATTGAGAGGTTGGCGCGGACAGGCTCCTCGCCAACCCGGTCAGATCCGGAAGGAAGCAGCCGTAACGAGTCCCGCTTGGGTCGTTGTCCAGCCTCTCACCCTTTCCCCTAAATCCCTCGGCTGATGGCTTGCGGCGTTGCGCAAGATCGACCAAGCTATGATTTGGGTTACGGAATGCGGGGAACTGGCTGCGATGAATCGTTTTCGCTGCACCGATATGGCATTGATCGCGGGTCTGCCTGTGCGCTTTTACCCAAAGTTGCGCATGGGTCATGTCTTAGACAATGCCCTTACAAAATTTGAACGCCACAGCCAACATAACCCAAAAGGACTGATGCCCTTGGGGGCGTATTCCTACAGCCACTCGACCTTTCATGCCGAATGGATCGGGCGGTATTGCTCGATCAGTGGAAATGTCCGTGTGATGGGCGCAAGCCATCCGCATCACTGGGTGTCCACATCACCCGTCCATTACCAGCCGCGCAGGCGGCGCCTGTTTGATCTGCCCGCGCTGCCCGAAACCCAACGTCATCAGGGTGACGCAAAGCCCGTGCGCATCGGTCATGATGTCTGGATTGGCCAAGATGTCTTGCTGCGCGATGGCATCGCCATCGGCACGGGCGCTGTGGTGGCCGCTGGGTCAGTGGTCACGCGTGATGTCGAGGATTACATGATCGTGGGCGGCAATCCCGCACGCGTGATCCGCCCGCGCTTTGAGCAAACCATCATCAACGCCTTGCGGCAAAGCAAGTGGTGGCGGATCGAGACCGCAGCCCTCAGCGCCCTGCCTTTTGATAATCCGACCGCATTCCTAGACGCGCTTGCCCAAGCGGGTGATTTGCCACAGATGGATGATGATCGGCGTAGTATTTGGGATTGGTCGGGGGTCACTCCGCCATAGAATACGCGCTCACATCCCGCCGCTATAAAGACCGTTTACAAGCGATGCCCAGAGGTAATTTCCACCCATGGCAAAGGCCACCGCGCAGCAGAAATAAACGGTCATCGCACGCACCATATACCCCATGCGACCAAGCGCACCTTGTCGCCACAGCCAAATCCCTGCACCCGCAGCGGGCAGGTGCACCATGACAAAAATCGCAGTTAAGCCAAAAGGAAGGCCGCGGAAGCCATCCTCGGAAAGCCATGCTGCGCCATAGAGGGACAGCACAAATAGGGTCGCCGCGATTAAAAACAGAAATGCCAAAAGTCGTGATCTATCTTGCATCTTCTTTCCCCTGCCTTGCGACTGAAACGAAGCGGTTGCCGCGCCGCGCTTCTGCGCCTAGTTTGCCAATAAGCTTGCGGGTAAGATCGCGCCCTGCCAAGCCCAAACAGTCAGGAGCTTACGGAACCGCATATGAGCCAGCCCACCGATCAAGCCTATCAGGTGCTTGCGCGAAAGTATCGCCCTGCAAGCTTCGCCGATTTGATCGGTCAGGATGCAATGGTGCGGACGCTCAAAAACGCCTTTGCCGCGGATCGTATCGCGCAAGCCTTTATCATGACTGGGATTCGGGGAACGGGGAAAACCACCACCGCGCGGATCATTGCAAAGGGTCTAAACTGCATCGGGCCTGATGGCACAGGCAAACCCACGACCGAGCCCTGCGGAGAATGTGAACATTGTACATCCATTGCCGAAGGGCGTCATGTCGATGTGATGGAGATGGACGCTGCCTCGCGCACGGGCGTGAATGACATTCGCGAGATCATCGAAAGCGTCAATTATCGCTCCGCCAGTGCGCGCTATAAGATTTACATCATTGACGAGGTTCATATGCTTTCGACCAGCGCGTTCAACGCGCTGCTCAAAACATTGGAAGAACCCCCCGCCCATGTGAAATTCATCTTTGCGACCACAGAGATTCGCAAAGTGCCGGTCACTGTGTTGTCACGCTGCCAGCGTTTCGATCTGCGCCGCATCGAACCTGAGGTGATGATCGCGCATTTGCGCAAGATCGCGGATATGGAAAAGGCAGAAATTACAGATGAGGCTTTGGCCCTGATTACGCGCGCTGCCGAAGGGTCGGTGCGCGATGCCTTGAGCCTGTTGGATCAAGCCATTTCCCATGGCGCGGGTGAAACGACGGCAGAACAGGTGCGCGCCATGTTGGGCTTGGCCGATCGTGGGCGGGTGATGGATCTCTTTGAGATGATCATGCGGGGCGATGCCAAAGGGGCCTTGGACGAATTGGCCACGCAATATGCCGATGGTGCCGATCCCATGGCCGTGCTGCGCGATTTGGCCGATATCACCCATTGGCTTTCGGTTGTGAAAATCACACCAGAAGCGGCCGAAGACCCCTCTGTTTCACCCGATGAGCGCAGTCGTGGGATGGCCCTATCTGGTCAATTGCAAATGCGTCCTTTGTCGCGGATGTGGCAGATGCTGTTAAAATCTCTGGAGGAAGTCGCCTTTGCGCCCAACGCGATGATGGCCGCTGAGATGGCCGTGATCCGCCTGACCCATGTTGCGGAATTGCCAAGCCCCGATGATCTGATCCGAAAATTGAACGCCAGCGCACCGCCCCCTGCGCCCAACCCGCGCGGACCTGCGCCTTCAGGTGGGGGACCATCCACACAGGCACAAAGCCAAGAACGGGCACAAGGCAGGGTCCACACCAGCAGCGGTGCATCCAACGCTGGGCCGCAAGCGGCCCTTGCCGAAGCGCCCGAGGCGCTTTTGGCGCGATACCCCACCTTTGATCATGTGGTCGCGTTGATCGAAGAAATGCGCGATATCAAACTTCTTATTGAGGTGAAAACGGCGCTGCGCTTGGCCTCCTATCGTGCAGGACGGATCGAGTTTGAACCAACCGAGCGCGCCCCAGATGACCTTGCCCCACGATTGGGGCAACGGCTGACGCAATGGACAGGGGCGCGGTGGATTGTATCACTCGTCTCCGCAGGCGGCTCCCCAACAATCGCGGAACAAGCCGAGGCGCAACGCAGCAAACACGAGGAAGAAGCCAAAGCACATCCGCTGATGCAAGCGGTGTTCACGGCCTTTCCAAATGCGAAAATCACAGATATCCGCAGCCATAAAGAGATTGAAGCCCATGCCGCGGTCGAGGCGTTGCCCGAGATTGAGGATGAATGGGACCCGTTCGAAGACGATTAACCACAAAGGATTATGACCATGCTCAAGGGCCTCGGCGGTCTTGGCGACATGACCAAGATGATGAAACAGGCACAAGAAATGCAGACCCGCATGACGGAAATGCAAGAAAATCTGCACAATATTCGCGTCACTGGCGAGGCGGGCGCGGGGCTTGTCAAAGCGACCGCAAGCGCCAAGGGCGAATTGGTCGGGCTCGATATCGACCCCTCCATCTTCAATGGCGATGACAAGGAAGTGGTCGAAGATCTGATCTTGGCCGCCATCAAGGACGCGCAAGCAAAAGCATCGGATCGCAGCCAAGAAGAATTGCAGAAAATCACTGCCGAGCTTGGCCTGCCCGCAGGCATGAAGCTGCCCTTCTGATCCCCATGAGCGAAGGCGCGCGCCAGATTGAGGATTTGATCGCGCTCATGGCGCGTTTGCCTGGGCTTGGGCCGCGCTCGGCGCGGCGCGCGGTTTTGCACCTGATCAAGAAGCGCGCAGCCCTGATGACACCCTTGGCGCAATCTCTCGCAGACGTGGCGCGCGATGCGCGCGAATGCCTCTCTTGCGGCAATATTGGCACAGATGACATCTGCGCAATTTGCACCGACCCCAAGCGGGCCAACGGCCAGATCTGCGTGGTGGAGGATGTGGCCGATCTATGGGCGATGGAACGCGGACGGGCCTTTGGCGGACGCTACCATGTTTTGGGCGGCACCCTATCGGCATTGGACGATATCGGCCCCGAGGATTTGCGCATCCCGCGCTTGGTAGAGCGTGTCGCGGAAGACGGGGTTGAGGAGATCATTCTCGCGTTGAACGCTACAGTAGATGGCCAAACCACCGCCCATTACATTGCGGGGGAATTGGCCCCAATGGCGCGCGAAGGGCGGGTTAAAATCACCTCGCTGGCACAAGGCGTGCCGATTGGCGGCGAGTTGGATTATCTCGATGACGGCACCATCAGCGCCGCGCTCAATGCACGCAAATCCTTCTGATTAAATCGCCACAAACTTTGGTCGTTATGTAACCATAGGGTCAACCGAGGCCCGTAGCGCCCAAGCGCCCCTCGACCATTGCGCACACCCCCACACGCAACAGGTCGAGGGAATTGGGCCTAAATACCGTCTATGCAGACATATTTGGTGTTGAGATAATCTTCGATCCCTTGGCTGCCGCCCTCTTTGCCGAGGCCCGATTCCTTAATGCCCCCAAACGGCGCTTCGACCGTGGTGATCATGCCTGAATTGATCCCGACCATCCCATATTCCAAATCCCGATCAAGCCGCATCGCACGCGCCAAGTCGGATGTGTAGGCATAGGCCGCCAAGCCAAATCGGGTGTTATTGGCCATGTCGATCCCATCTTGATCTGTTTCAAATTTGAATACAGGGGCTACGGGGCCAAAAATCTCCTCTTGCGCGAATTCCATATCTGCATTGGCCCCCGTTAAAACGGTTGGCTGAAAGAATGTGCCACCCAACTGGTCGCGCATCCCACCTGTGGCCACGACTGCCCCTTTGGCCTTGGCATCCTCAACGAAGCCCTCGACCTTTTTCAGCGCTGCCTGATTGATCAGCGGCCCTTGGGTCACGCCTGCATCCATACCATCGCCAAGCTTCAGCGCGCGGGTCTTCTCGACCAGCCGCGCCACGAATTCATCATGCACGCCCGCCTGCACAAAGACACGGTTGGCGCAGACGCAGGTCTGACCAGAATTGCGGAATTTCGAGGCCATCACCCCCTCGATTGCAATATCCAGATCCGCGTCATCAAAAACGATGAAAGGGGCGTTGCCGCCCAGTTCCATCGAAACTTTTTTGACAGTGTCGGCCGATTGGCGGATCAGCAGCTTGCCCACATTGGTCGACCCGGTGAAGGTCACTTTGCGCAGCTCAGGCCGCGCCATCATCGCACCGCCAATGGCGGGTGCGTCCCCTGTAACAATATTGATCACCCCTTTTGGATAGCCCACGTCCTCGGCCAAGGCCGCCCATGCCAAACCAGAATAGGGGGTTTCCTCAGACGGTTTTGCCACCACCGTGCAGCCCACCGCCAAAGCAGGCGCCAATTTGCGCGCGAGCATGGAGGAGGGAAAATTCCACGGCGTGATCATCCCCACAACGCCCACTGGATGCTTTGTGACCAAGATACGCCGCCCATTGACCCCCGCAGGCACGATCTCGCCCTTCACGCGGCGGGCCTCCTCCGCATACCAGCGCAGATATTGCGCACCGATGGCGATCTCACCCTTGGCTTCGGCCAGGGGCTTACCCATTTCGCGGGTCAGCAATTCGGCAAGACTGGCTTGATTGTCCATCAACGCATCGTGCAACTTCCACAACAACGCCAAGCGCCCGATCAAATCCATGCCTGCAAAGGCGGGAAAGGCTGCATGGGCTGCATCAATCGCGCGCATCGTCTCGGACGCGCCAGATTTGGGGATGGACCCGATCACCTCGCCCGTGGCGGGGTTTGTGACCTCTAAGGTCGCACCATCATCGGCACCCACCCATGCGCCCGCGATATAATTCGCCTCACGCATCCAGTTTTTCCAATCTGCCATGATCCTCGCTCCTTTCTTGTTCAGGCTTGCGCCCCCATCTTGCGCGCCACATCCAACATCCGCGCAGAAAATCCCCATTCATTGTCATACCACCCGAAGACGCGCAGCATCCCGCCCTTGGAGCGTTTGATCTGATCACCCTGCACGATCAGCGATTGGGGGCGCGCGCGCAAGTCAGTGGAGACAACAGGTGCCTCGGTGTAGCCCAAGATCGGCCCTTTCGCTGCGCGCAGCACTTCGCGTGCCGCCTCAACAGAAGGTCGCTTTTCGGTGATCACCGCCAAATCAATGCAAGACACGCTTGCGGTCGGCACACGGATCGCCGACCCCGTGATCCGCCCCGCAAGATGCGGCAGCACAAGGTCGATCAATTGCTCCGCACTGGTAGTTGTGGGCACCATCGACAAGGCAGCAGCGCGCGAGCGCACCAAATCCCCCATGGGCATATCCACAGTGGGTTGGCTGCCCGTGTAGCAATGCACTGTCGTCATCAATGCCGTCTCGACCCCAAAGGCCTCGTCCAAAACCCGCATCAAAGGCGCGGTCGCATTGGTCGTGCAAGATGCGTTTGACACAATCCGCGCCTCGGGCGAGAGCGCCGCATCATTCGCACCCAAAACGAAGGTCACATCCGCATCAGGCGAAGGGCCAGAAATCAGCACCCGCGCAGCACCTGCGCGCAAACCTGCCTCAGCAATCCGCCGATCCTTGGCGCGCCCCGTGCATTCCATCAGAATATCCACAGCCGCAAGGGACAACGCCGCCAGATCAGGCTCGCAGGTAAATGCAATGGCACGCCCATCAATCACCAATGCATCGTCTGTGTAGGCCACTTCGCCCGCGTAAGGGCCAAAAACGCTATCATATTCAAAGAGATAGGCACAGGCCTCGAGCGATGCAATATCATTGATGGCGACAATCTCGATCTCAGGCCACCCGCCCTTCAACCACGCGCGCAGCACGGTGCGCCCGATGCGACCAAAGCCGTTAATTGCCACACGAATGGGGGCTGCCATGATGCCGATTCTCCCGATTGCGTTGAGGGGGCGAGTGATGCACGCCCGTACCGCAACTGCAAGCGCGCATCAGCGGATCGGATCAAACAGCGCCTCCCGCAACGAACAATCGCGCCCCATATCGGCGGGGCAATCGCGGGGCTGTAAATCGCGGGTTAGACAAATGCGCAATTCCGCAACCCGACCATCGCGACAGGTGGTGACCACGCCGCGATCCGTGAGATCAGGGTTCGCTTCGCGCAGAGCCTCCTCCACCACTTGGGCGGGCAGGCGCACTGGTCGGTCAAGTTGTGTGAGAACGGCGGGGACAGTCACAGCCTCATAGGCGCTGCGCGAGAGGGCGAAATACGCCTCAGCAGAGAGGCCAGAACAAACCCCATGCTTGCGCCATTGATGCCACGCAAGCCCAGAGCTTCCCATGATATCAATCATCCGCGCTGTCATGAGGTCACTTGGCCCGCGCGCAGAGGTCCTGCAATAGCTTGGCCAGCCCGTCTCGTATTGTGGCCACAGCCCATGCAAGGTCAGCCCATAACCTGCGCCCGCTTCGCATTGCGCGGCGCCGCGTTCATCCCCCTCAATGGCACACCATGTCGGGCTCCAACTGAGGGCAAGCACATAGAGATCGAAGTCACCCGCCTGATCCGCCACCGTGCCCTTTGCGCCCCCCACAAGCGCCACAGCCATCAGCATGGCCCCAATCAATCTGCACCCCATCCCGCGTTTCCCTCTTTCCTTGTGCCAATCACTGTCTTATATAACCACCAACTTCCCCGAAATCGAGGAATTGCGGCCCTGCCGCAGCGTTGTTTCAGCGCCCGCCCGATTGCATCCGAAAAGGAGCCACAGATGACGAAACCGATTATGGCCAAGGCCACCGCCGTTTGGCTGGTGGACAACACCACCCTCAGCTTCAAGCAGATTGGTGATTTCTGCGGCTTGCACGAATTGGAAGTGCAAGGCATTGCCGATGGCGATGTGGCGACTGGGGTGAAAGGGTTTGATCCAATTGCCAACAATCAGCTGGATCAGGACGAAATTGCGCGCGGCGAGAATGATCCCGCGCACACGCTGAAGTTGAAGCATAATCCTGCCGCTGCGGGCGAGGAAAAGCGCCGCGGCCCGCGCTATACGCCGCTGTCCAAACGGCAAGACCGCCCTGCTTCGATCCTGTGGTTGGTCAAGTTTCACCCAGAATTATCTGACGGCCAAATCGGCAAGTTGGTTGGCACAACAAAACCTACAATCCAAGCCATTCGCGAACGCACGCATTGGAACATCTCAAATATCCAACCGATTGACCCGGTCGCGCTTGGCCTTTGCAAGCAATCCGAATTGGATGCGGCGGTCCAAGCCGCCAATGCAAAACGCGCCAAGGAGGGCATCGTGATGAGCGATGATGAACGCCGCAAGTTGGTCTCGACCGAGCAAAGTCTTGCGGGCGGTTCAGAATCTAAAATGCCAAGCGCGATTTCAGGCCTTGAAACCTTTACCTTGTCGGGGAATGACACATCCGCAGATGAAGATGAGGCGGAAGACGAAAAAACCTATGATGCAGACAGTTTCTTCAACCTGCCTGACGACAAGGATGAAGACGATCACTGATCCTTTGGGAATCCCCTAAATCACTGTGAAAGCCGCACGCCACCAAGGCTGTGCGGCTTTTTAATGGAGCGGGACAGATACGGGATCAAGCAGACTGCGCCCACCATCCACGCATAGAACCTGCCCCGTGACAAACCCCGCCCCTTCGGAGGCAAGGAATTGCACCGCGCCCGCCACTTCGCGGGCGGAGGCAATGCGGCCAAGCGGCGTATGAGTTTGAATATCTTTGCGCTTGGCATCATCCTCCGCCAAACCAGCTTGCAGGCTGGCCGACATGACAGACCCAAAGGACACCGCATTCACACGAATGCGATTGGGTGCCAACGACAAGGCCAGCGAGCGGGTCGCCTGTTCCAGCGCGGCCAGCGATATGGAATAGCCCAATAGATCTGGATGACTGCCCAGCGCTGCAATATTTGAGATATTCACAATCGCGCCGATGCTCTCATCCTCGTGGTCTTCGCCTTGGGCCTGCGCAATCATCTTTTTCGCAACAGCTTGGCTCAGGCGTAGGGACGTAAACAGGTTTTGCTGCAACATCTGCTCGATACTTTGATCTGCGGGATCAAACGGGTCTGTCGGCATGATCTGACGACACGCATTTACCAGGATATCAATACGGTCAAACGCATCAATCGTAGCCGAAATCAGATTGGCCACGGTCAATTTCTCGCTCAAGTCGCCCGCGAAAGCGCGGATATTCGGCGCACGTTCATCATCAGAAGCACCGCATTCGTCAAAAAGGCGCTCTTCATCGCGGTCTGTAAACATGACATTTGCGCCCAAATCGGCAAAATGGCGCGCGATTGCGAGGCCAATTCCATTGGCGGCACCCGTTACAATCGCTGTTTTCCCTTGAATGGATAAGGACATCTGCAACCCCTTTGACCAGATCAGCGCGCTTGACGCGCCGTCTTTGGTTTGCTTGCTTGATAGAGCTTATAGCCGTGCATTTCTGCCAACATACGACCCGTAGAAAAATGCGTCTTCAGCGCCTCTTCATAAGGCAGGTGGCGGTTCGCAACCATCACAAATTGCCCCGAAGGCTTTAGCAGGCGACTTGCCGCCGATATAAATGCTTTTGCCCTAAGGCAGGATCCCTGCGCGCCCTGTATGAAAGGCGGATTACACAGCACCGCATCATAGAGCGCCTCAGGCTTGAAACCTGTGGCATCCGCCCAGAAAAATCTTGCACGGGCATCGGTGATATTCTGTCGCGCCGCCTCGATTGCCGCGTGATCCGCCTCGATCAAATCGAGGGTTTCAATTGCACCCTGCTCAGCCAATATATGCGCCGCGATATAGCCCCAGCCCGCACCCAAATCGGCCACACGGCCTTTGAGCTTCGGGGCAAGCGCGATGAGAATTTCCGACCCTTGATCTGGCCCGTCACTCGAAAAGCCACCCACGGGGACAATATGCCCGTCTTCCGTCTGCGTGGGATTTCCCAACCACCCTTCACAGACCCCAGGCAGGTTATCGGGGCGGGTCAGCCACAAAAGCTTGCCATGGGATTTGGAGAATACCTCAACCCCATCAAAAGCCGACCTGACCGCCCTTAGGATCGACTCGATCCCAAGGGTTTTTGGCCCGTCCACCATGAGAAGCCCCCCCTTGCGCAAGGCCATCAAAGCCTGTGCGATCCGCGCGAATGTCACGGGCTTGGATTTATGCGCGATGACAAGGGCCAAATCATATGCTTCGGCCACGCCCTCTGGCAGCGCGGGCACGACCCTCAGGCCACCCGCTTCCAGAAGGGTATATTCTGGGTAGAACCCTTGCACAGCCAACAGATCATCGGCCCCAAATGCGGTCAGCTGCATATCCGCCTGCGCACCCAAGACCACAAGATTGCGCGCACCAGACAGGTGCAGCACATTTTGCTCAATCGCGGAAATCCAACGGTCAGGGGTCATACGATGTTGGGGGACTGGGGTTCAGTCCTCTTTCTCCATGGTGCATTGCAGCGGATGCTGATTGCGGCGCGCAAACTCCATCACCTGCGCCACCTTGGTTTCCGCAATCTCATAAGAGAACACACCGACAACGGCCACACCTTTTTTATGCACGGTCAACATAATCTCCACCGCCTGCGCGTGGGAAATGCCAAAGAACCGCTCCAACACGTGAACGACAAACTCCATCGGCGTATAGTCATCATTCAACAGCAACACCTTATACATGGGTGGCCGCTGTGTTTTCGGTTTGGTTTTGGATATGACGGTGGTGTCGTTTTCCTCCGCCGGAGGTTTTGCCATCATCGTCAAGCCATCGCGCCGCATATCAACTCCAAAACTGGCCATCTGGTCAAAAACTGGCTTACGCATAGTTCCATTTCCCTTGCGCATTTATATAAGCCATGAGGTGATTCAGAAAAGGGGCCGCAAGGCATATGCCAAGGCCGTGCATAAAGTAATGACACAGAAGCTGCAAATTATCGGTTTGGATGCGGATGACACGCTGTGGCAAAACGAGGAATTCTACCGCGTCACCCAAGCCCGATTTACAGAACTCCTCTCCGATTGTTGCCCTAAGGACGACTTGCAGGCCCGCCTTCTCGAAGCCGAGCGCCGCAACATTGGCCATTATGGCTTTGGCATCAAAGGGTTCATGCTCTCGATGATCGAAACCGCAGTTGAGGTGACCGAAGGCAAGGTCAGTGGCACGGTTATTGCCGAAATCCTCGCTGTAGGTCAGGATATGTTGCAACATCCCATCACGCTTTTGCCCCACGCAGAGCGTGTGGTGCGCGATCTGTCGCAGGCTTATACACTGGTTCTGATCACCAAGGGTGACCTGCTGGATCAGGAGCGCAAATTGGCGCAATCAGGCTTGGGTGACTATTTCCAAGGTGTGGAGATTGTCAGCGACAAGAAGCCTGAAATTTACACCCGCGCTTTCGCGCGGCATGGCGCAAGCGCAAATTTGGCCCTGATGGCTGGAAATTCGATGAAATCGGATGTGATCCCTGCGCTTGAGGCGGGGGCCTTTGGTGTCTATGTGCCATCGAGCTATGTTTGGGCTTTGGAGGAAGCAGATGCCCCCACAACCCACACGCGCTATCACAGCCTGCCCGATTTGGGCGGTCTGCCTGATCTGGTCAAAACCCTAGAACAGGCTTAGGGCGCAACTTCCAGAACGATTTTCCCAATATGGGCCGAGGCCTCCATACGGGCATGGGCGGCGGCGGCTTCGGTCAAATCAAAGCTGCTGTCCATCACGGGCGCAATCTGGCCACTTTCAAGCAAAGGCCAAACTTGCGTGCGCAGTTGTGCCGCAATAGCGGCCTTGGCTGCATCCGACTGAGGCCGCAGGGTCGACCCCGTCAGCGTCAAGCGCCGGGTCATCATTTGCATGAAGTTCACTTCAACCTTTGCGCCTTGCAAAAAGGCAATCTGCACCAAGCGGCCATCATCCGCGAGCGCAGGGATATTGCGCGGCAAGTAGGGGCCGCCCACCATATCGAGGATGACATCCGCGCCCCCTTCGGCACGCATGATATCAACGAAATCCTCTGTGCGGTAATTGATCGCTCGCTCTGCACCCAAAGCTTCGCAAGCTTTGCATTTCTCGTCTTGGCCTGCGGTCACGTAAACCCGCGCACCAAAGGCACGCGCCAGCTGGATTGCGGTTGTGCCAATCCCAGATGCACCGCCATGCACCAAAAGCCGTTCACCCGCTCGCAAGGCCGCGCGTTGGAACACGTTTGACCATACCGTGAAAAATGTCTCACAAAGCGCAGCGGCGGCGCGTAAATCCATGCCTTCTGGCACGGGCAAAGCATGAGATTGATGGGTCAGCGCATATTCTGCATATCCCCCGCCCGGTAGAAGTGCGCAAACCTGATCCCCAATTTTCCATTCGGACACTGCATCGCCCACCGCCACAACCGTTCCAGAGGCCTCAAGCCCTGGCAGGTCAGAAGCCCCTTTCGGCGGATCGTAAAGCCCCGCGCGTTGTAGTGCGTCAGTCGGTTAACCCCAGCATAAGCAATTTTGATCAAAATCTGTTCGGCCTGAGGGCGTGGACAGGGGCGATTGCACAGCGTCAAAACTCTCTGGCCCGCCCGGCTCGCTGATTTCAACCGCGCGCATTGTGTCGGGCAGGGTCATGGAACTCTCCGGAATTGTCGTCACTGTTGGTCTTTTGGACGAATATATCCAGGCAGGTCAATTCGTGCGACCCGCGCAGGCGGACGAATTTTCCCAAGCAACCAATTCGGACCAGCCATCAAGGGCTTTAATGCGGGGTTTTCGTTGACGGATTTCTTGAGCTTCTCAACCTGCATCACATTCTCGATCCGGCGATCCAAAAATTCCCATGTGGCCTCATGATGCGTCGATTGATCCCCCAGCCAATAAAGCACTGTGGCCGAATATACCCCCGCCAACGTCACGCGCTTGGAATACCAATTGAAATCATTGGCGCGATCCCCAAGACCCTCCCAAATCGTGTCAGCGGTTTCCCAGACGGCTTTGGCACCATCTGCCGCGTGGATGGGCAATGCGAACAGGGTCGTGCCACGGCGCACCGCCTCCTTGTGATCCGCAACGGCCTCAAGGCGCAAACGCACCCCATAAGCCACACGATCACGGTAGCGCATCTCTGACAGGTCGGCATTGCGCAGAGCGCGCAGCAAATCCGCATCGCCCTGCCGATGAAAGGCCAAGGCCAAATCAACCGCGCCGCGTGGAAAAAGCGCACGCCCTGTGCCTTCATCAACATCGCAATCGCGCAACGCGGCAGAGAGGGCCGCATCGGACCATCCGTCAAAAGGCACATGATCCAATGCTACCGTCACTATGCGCGCTTTCAGCTCGGTCGTGGCTGGGCTTTCCATAGCATCGCTCCTTTTTCCTCTGTTGCTTTACAACTTAGCAGATTCTTGCTAGATGGCCACTTCCTGCAATTTGAAACTCTAACTTAGAAAGGTGGTGACACCACATGCAGGTGAGTGTTCGCGACAACAATGTTGATCAAGCATTGCGCGCCCTGAAGAAGAAACTTCAGCGCGAGGGCGTTTTTCGTGAAATGAAGCTGAAGCAGCATTTCGAAAAGCCTTCCGTCAAGAAAGCACGCGAGAAAGCGGAAGCCATCCGCCGTGCGCGCAAACTGGCGCGGAAAAAAGCGCAGCGTGAGGGTTTGCTCTAAGCAAATCTCTCTCAACCGCGAAGTTTTCTTCGAAAAAAGATATCCCCCGTCCTTCTGGCACGGGGGTTTTCTTTTGTGAGCCTGTCAGATGGTCAAGGGTTCATCCCTCGTCCTCATCGTCCCAGATTTCATAGGTGCGGATGCCGTCATAACGGGCAAAATTTCTCATGGTCTTTTCAGGGAACCATGTGACGGACAGATCGGAAAATTGCGGCAATTCGCGCAACAGAGTCGAGATGGAACGCGAGCAATTGGCCTTTGGAACGGGACCAATTTCTTGGATCCGCTGCGCCACGAATCGGGCCTGCTCAGGGGACAAAAGAACCTCCTGCACCACGATATGATGCGTCTCGCGCGCGTGCCATTGGGTGTAGAACCCGTAAAGCGTTGGGTTCATGCCAAAAAGCACATCGTTGCGCTCTGGTGCGGCAGGGTGAAACCAGCCGCCCGCAGGATCAAATACCAAGCGCTGCGTGCCATCATCCACAACAAGGGCGCTGTGCGCGCCAGCGCCCGTTTCCGTGCGCAACATCGTCAAGAGCGTGATGCGAGTCGGGCCTGGCTCCCGATAACTGGCGGTTGCGATCTCTTCGTCACTGGCGAATACTGAAGGATTCGCGCAGCCACTCAACGCCAATACAGCCAGAAAGATCGAAAGATACGAACGCCACCCCATCAGTGTTCGATCTCAGACTTAGCGCGCGAAGAGGGCCAAGAAGATCACAACCGCAATCGACACAACGCCAACGCGGACGCTCCACGTCATGAAACCGTCAAAGGTTTTCTCTTGCTCGCTGATGTCCATTGAACCGTGCTTGTGTTCGTTCTTTGCCATGGTCGTCTCCATTCAACTGGTCGCTTTGGAATTGCGCATAGCGAATTTCTGCGCACCTGTCACGCGACACTATGACACGAGCATTGTAAAATTCTTATGGCAAAGCACAGGGACAGTGTCGCACCAGCGCCTCATCCGCACATCCGCCAGACCCATGCCCCCTCCGCATCCATGTCCCGCGTGACCTCGCCACGGTGGTAAAGGTGGTTGAGATGCGCCACCGCCTCAACCATGGCAAGGCCATATGTGCCATCATCAATCTGACGCTTGAACAGCGGTGCAAAGCAGTCGACAGCGCGGCGCGGTTCTTCGGTCAAATGATCCCGCAATCGGGTCAATGCCCCATGGTGATTGTCCGACAGCTGCCGCAACCGATCTGGCAACCCATAATAGGGCAATTTATGGCCGGGCAGCACCAACTGATCATCCTGCGCCAGCCCTTCGAATTTGGCACAGCTCTGCAACCATTCCGCAACAGGGTCTGCCATGGGCTCGGTCGGATAGACACCCAAATTTGGCGAAATGGAGGGCAAAAGCTGATCTCCTGCCAAAACCAGCGGTGCATCCTTGCACCACAGCGTGGCATGGTCTGGCGCGTGACCTTGGCCGAAATGAACAACCCAATCACGCCCGCCCAACCGATGCACCGCCCCGTCATCCAAACGCGTAAACCCCAATGGCAAAGGGTGAACCGTGTCACAGAAATTGAACGGTCGATTATCAAGGCGCTTGGACAGGCGCACCTGATCCATACCCGCGCTGCGCCAGAAAGACACCGCTTCGGGGCTTGGGATCGGTTGCTCATCCAAGGTCAGCATCCGCGCGGTGAGCCATGCGGTCCGCGTCATCAGCAACTCCGCACCCTGTGCCATGAACCAGCCCGCAAGCCCAACATGATCGGGATGATGATGGGTCACCACCACGCGCAAGATCGGATCCCCGCGCAAGTGGTCGCTCAGAATCGATGCCCATTCAGCGCGCACTTCGGGCACATCAAGACCCGTATCAATCAACGTCCAGCCCGCTTCCTCGCGCAATGCGAAGATGTTCACATGATCAAGCCCAAGCGGCATGGAGAGACGAATCCAATAAACGCCTTCGGCAATTTCCACGCCGCTGCCCTTGGCGGGCGGGGTCTCAAACGGATGTCGGATCATATGGCACGTCACCTTCGGCTGCTTGGCATCAGGGCGGGGTCACGCTATAGCGCCCCAAAGATCGTTTCCACCCGTCTAGGCCATGAAGAAATATGCCACAAGCCTTCCCTCCCGCTGATCGCCCCGAAAGGCTCACAGCCGATGCGCATGGCATTGCGGCGGCGGCGGCCCTGCTACGGGCGGGCGCCTTGGTCGCATTTCCCACCGAAACGGTTTACGGGCTTGGTGCAGATGCGCGCGATGATCTGGCCTGCGCCAAAGTGTTCGAGGCAAAGGGGCGGCCCACATTCAACCCGTTGATCGTGCATCTCAGCGATGTTGAGACAGCGCAAAGCCTCGCAGAATTTTCGCCTATGGCCCGTGATTTGGCCGCTGCCTTCTGGCCCGGTCCATTGACTTTGGTGCTGCCCTTGCGGCCTGTTCATGGCCTTTCGTCCTTGGTCAGCGCAGGACTTCCCACCGTGGCGCTGCGCGTGCCGCAAAATCCGCTGGCGCGGGCGCTATTGGACGAATTTGGTGGGCCTATTGCCGCCCCTTCTGCCAATCGTTCGGGTCATCTTTCGCCCACGCAAGCCGATCATGTGATGCAATCTTTGGGTGCAGGTGTCGCGGCGGTTTTAGACGGGGGCGATTGTCCCGTGGGCCTTGAATCAAGCATTGTAGATGTCAGCGGACCCTCTGCCAAATTGCTGCGTGAAGGAGGCATTGCGCGGGAGGATCTGGAGAAGATCACTGGGCCATTGATCGCTGACCTCACCCCTGGACGGATCGCAGCGCCAGGTCAAATGACCAGCCATTACGCGCCCCAAGCGGCTTTACGGATCAATTCCAATCTGGATGATCCAGCCCGCTATCGCATTGCCTTCGGCCCACAGAACGATGCAGATGTCACCTTGTCTGAAAGCGCGGATTTGCGCGAGGCGGCAAGCCGTCTTTTCAAAGTCCTACACCTTGCAGATGCAAGCGTAGCTGAGGGCAACTTCACGGGGATTGATGTGGCACCCATCCCGCCGATGGGTTTGGGTTTGGCCATCAATGACCGGCTCAATCGTGCGGCCGCACCACGGGCTTAAACCGCCCTAAGCACGCCCCGCCTGCGCCGAAAGAAGAATGGGATCAATGCCAAGCCGCGCCATGGCCGCTTCCCATTTGCGCGGCATAGACACGGTGAACACCAAATCAGGCGCGGCATCACAAATCAGCCACGCGTTCTGGGCCAACTCTTGCTCCAACTGGCCACGCCCCCATCCCGCATACCCCAAAGCGACAATCGCCTGATCGGGACCATCCCCTTGGGCAATATCATCAAGAATATCCAATGTTGCGGTCATCGCGAAATCATCATTGACCTCAAGGCGCCCTGCATGGCTGTCACCATCCGCGCTATACTGCGCCTCATGCAGAACGAACCCGCGCCCCTGCTCGACAGGGCCGCCATAGCAAATCGGAAGATTGGGCAGCACCTCCGCGCCTGCGGTGATGCCCAATTGCTCGAACATTTCCCAAAGGCTCAACTCAGGCATCGGTTTGTTGATGATCAACCCCATCGCCTGCTCCGCATCATGGGCGCAAAGAAACACCACCGCATGAGCGAAACGCGGGTCACCCATCCCAGGCATTGCGACAAGCAACTTGCCCGATAAATCACTCGTTTCTTGGTTCAAGGTCTGGTCTTGCGTCATGGGCCCAAAATGCGCGCGCTCTCGAGCAAGGGCAAGGGGCATCGGGCAAGAAATCAAACGCACTTCGCTCAAACGTGACTTTTCATTCCCACAATCTGTCGCTAACCGTTGATGCCATGAATGACAGCCAGACCAGAATGCGCCCTTGGCGCTCCGATAGGTTTGCGGGCACCAGCGCCGCGGTCCTATTCGCGGCAGTGACCTGTGCCGTGCAAGGGCTTGGCGCGACCAACGCCCAAGCGCAAGCGGTGTTTTTGAATGCTGAGGAGGTTGTCTCGGCGCGCTTTCTGACGGGATGGCGCATGGAGAATGGCCATCACTTGGGCGCTGTGGCCATCACATTGGCCGATGGGTGGAAAACCTATTGGCGTAGCCCGGGAGATGGCGGGCTTGCGCCCGAATTCAAAATCGCGCGCAACAGCTCTATTGAGGGGGCTTGGATGCATTTCCCACGGCCCGAAGTCATCTTCACCGCTGGAACGCCCAATATTGGCTACCGCACGGATGTGGTCTTTCCCATTGAGCTGGATTTGACCGATGACGCGGGAGATGTAGCTTTTTGGGCAGAGTTGAATATCGGTGTATGTGACGAGATTTGTATGCCTGTCACTCTGGAACTCGAAGGGGTTTTGGACGCTTCAGGCAGGCATGATCCGGTGATTGCCACAGCACTTGCGGACCAACCCACGCCCGCCGCCGAAATCGGTGCAGGTCCTGTGCGATGTGACATCCGCTCAATTGCCGATGGGTTACGGGTGACAATCTCCGCGCATCTGCCCGACCTTGGCGGACCTGAGACCATGATGCTGGAGCTGCCCATTCCCGATATGTGGATGTCGCCGCCAATTTATGAACGACAGGCCCAGAATGTGACCGCGACAGCTGACCTTGTCCCGCCACAGGGATTGCCCTTTATGCTCGACCGTTCTGATCTGCGGATCACCTTTATCGGTGCGCAGCAAGCGGTTGAGTGGACAGGTTGTGAAGCGGGTTAAGGCGAAGCCTTGCACGCCGCACGCGCGAAGGCCAGCCCTACACCCAAGACAAGCACCAGCGCCCCGGCAATAAAGACAAGGAAAGCGCCAAAACCCGTGCTTGGCAAAATCGCATTGGCCCACCCCCAAGCTTCGCCCATCAGGACGGGTCCGCCAAGGACCAGGCCCCACCAGACAATAACTGCACCCGTGGCGAGGCCAAAGAGTATCCCCGCCTGCCCCAAGCGCCGGCCCGCCCGCAAGGCACGCCGCATCGCCGCAACGCGTTTGGCCACATCCAGTTGCAGCGCCAAAACCGCAGGCACAAGCAGCAAAACGACCAACATTCCAAAGCCCAGACCATAGACCAAAGTGATCACCGTGGGCTTAAGAAATTGTGCCTGTGACGAGGTTTCAAACAGCAAGGGTGCAAGGCCCAAAACGGTGGTTAATGTGGTCAGCAACACAGGGCGCAAACGATCACAGGCGGCATCAATAATGGCGGGGATCAAACCGCGCTCCTTGGCATATTCATCCACTGTGGACACCAAGACGATGGAGTCGTTGATGATGATACCCGTCATCCCGATCAAACCCACCACGGTGAACATCGACAATGGCACATCCCAGTGCCAATGGCCAAAAATCGCACCCGTCAAACCAAAGGGGATCACCGACAACACCACAAGTGGCCGCGCCCAGCTGGCGAAAATCCATGCCAGCACGATATATATACCGACCATACAGGCCATGAAGCCCAGCAAAGCATCATCGAGGAAATCGCGCTCCTGCTCGGCCAGACCAGAAAGGATGGTCGTGACACCATATTGCGCCTCAATGCGCGGCAAGACGTCATTGCGCAAAATATTCATGATTTCTTCAGCACGGGCTGGATCATCCTCGGATAAATCGCCCGTAACCGACACAACGCGTTGACCATTTTCGCGGCGGATCGTGGAAAATCCGATCCGCGTTTCAACCGATACAATATCCGCCAAAGGCACATAATTGCCTGCACCATCGCGCAGCAACATACGGTCCAAGAAATCTGCCGTCAGTTCGCGATCTGGCAATTCCACCCTGATGGTGGCGGTGCGTAAACCTTCTGGAAAGCGCGCGGCCTCAACCCCGCCCAATCTGTTGCGCAAGATGCGGCCAAGGTTTTCGATTTCAAATCCCAAAGCCTCCCCCCGCGGGGTCAGGGACAAGCTCAACTCTTGACGATCATAGGGCAGATCATCTGTCAAAGCGGACACCTCTGGGAAAGGCAAGAGCGCTGTTTTCACCGGCCTGCGCGGCGGTTTTCAACACCTCGCTGGAGGCACCAGCGATCTGCACATCAATCGCATCCCCGCCCGGCCCGCCGCGCCATCCGCGAAAGCTGACCTCTTCGACCAAGGGTGTTTGACGCAATTCACTTTGTAAATCCGCAACAAAAGCGAAGGATGAATAGGGGCGCAAATCAGGGTCGATCAACTCAATCGAGATAGATCCCAAAAGCTCTGGGGCTTTGCCATCCGCAGATGCCAAACGGCCGCCCGTGTTGCCGCCGATTTCCGCCAAAACATAAGCGGTCGGATCACGGCCATGATCGGCCGCATAGCGCGCGGCAACTGCCGCAACCGCGCGCTGCATCTCGGCCAACATCTCAAGACTGTCTTCGCGCGAAGCCCCATCCAACATGGCGAAATTGCCAGAAACGGAGCTCAACTCAGGCGCGTTGAAAAAGCGCCATGTCACATCCCCACGCAGAAAACTGGCCGCTTGCGTTGCCAACAGCATCAGCATCAGCGCAATCACTGGATAGCGTGCCTTGACCGCAAAACCAATGAAGCGCCGAAAATAGCGCTCCCGCACATAGTCAAACCAACGATTCACGAACCGCGAGGGGCGATCATACCACGCATCTTTCGCCGTTGCGGCCAAAGCATGGGACATATGATTGGGCAGGATCAAAAAGCATTCCACAAGACTTGCTGTCAGCACCACGATGACGGTAAAGGGGATATCGGCAATCAAATCCCCAAACCGTCCGCCAATGGCCGCAAGCCCCGCGAAAGCCAGAATCGTGGTCAAAGTCGCCGCGAATACGGGCGACGCCATGCGCCGCGCTGCCGTTTCCGCAGCGGTCACGGGATCTTCGCCCAAGCTGCGATGGCGATAATCGGCGTGTTCGCCGACCACGATGGCATCATCCACCACAATCCCCAATGTGATGATCAAGGCAAAAAGCGAGATCATATTCAGCGTCAGACCTGCCGCATACATGAGGGCAATCGCAGCCAGCATCGCCACGGGGATACCTGCCGCCACCCAAAACGCCGTGCGCGCATTAAGAAACAAAAACAACAGCGCCAAAACCAGCGCCAGACCCGTGAGACCATTGGAGAGCAAGATATTCAAACGGCCCGAGATGAACTCTGCACGTGTGCGGATCAGATCAATCTGCACATCTTTTGGCAAGGTCGCCTCCATCTGTGCGGCGATGGTCTCCACCTGCGCTTGGATTGCAATGGCATCCCCCTTATCCGAGCGATCCACACGCACCGTCATCGCGGGGTTTCCCGCGACGAAATAGGCACTGTCCCGATCCACCGCCAATTCGATTACACGGGCCACATCACCAATCGAAACAGTGCGGCCATTGGGATCGCGGATCAGGGCAATCGCGGCGATTTCCTCAGCGCTGCGCTTGGCCGAACCTGCCCGCACACGGGCATTGGCGCCGTCCACGGCACCGGCAGGTGCGCTATCCACCTCGGCGGCGATGGCCGCCGCTATATCGGCCATTGAAACATCATATTGGATCAGGCGCACACTTGGCACTTCCACCAAGATTTCTGGGGCGGCCACGCCGCGAATGGTGGTGCGTGTAACCCCTTGCTCAAAAAGGCGCGCCACAAACTCATCGGCAAAACGCGCCAATTGCGCGGGTGCAACCGGGCCTGTAATCACCACATCTGTCACGCGATCACGCCATATGCCGCGCCGCACTTCGGGGGTGTCGGAATCTTGAGGCAAATCCGTCACGCTATCGACTGCCTGTTGCACATCATCTGCCGCGCGCGCCATGTCCCAGCCCGGCTCAAATTCCAAACGCAGGCTTGCGACACCTTCTCGTGCGGTGGCCTGAGAAGACGTGACCCCATCAACCGCCAACAAAACAGGCTCCAAAACGCCGACAATGGCCAGATCGACATCTTCGGCCCCCGCCCCATCCCATCGGGCGGTGATGTCAACATCATCCACAACGACATCGGGGAAAAACTGCGCGCGCATATTGGGCAGGGCAAAAAGACCTGCACAGATCAAAGCCACCAAGACCAGATTGGCCGCGGTGCGATGACGCGTGAAATAAGAGAGGATGCCCGAAGCCTGTGTGGGAAGCGTCCGCATGGATTACCCCCCCATACGATCTTCAAGCCGCGCAACGACACCACTGGGCACGCGCGGTTGGTTTAACTGATCCAAAAGCCGTGCCTTGACATCATCGGGCATGAAGGAATTGCTCTCGACAAAGGCAATCAGCCGCGCACGGCGTTCAGGGTCAAGTGCAACCTCCGCCTCGGGCGAAGGTGCCGTGCCATCGCTTGGAGCGGGGCGCAGCGGATCAATCTTAATGCCTGCACCTAACACAGGGGTGCGGGCGACCACGATTTCGCGGCCGATCAAATCAGCCGCGCGAAAAATCACATCATCGCCTTGACGGCGCAGCAAGGTGACGTCCGCTTCCTCCAAGCGGTTGTCCTCACCCAAAACCAAAACCCGCGCCCCTTCCGCAAGTGCGGTGGCAGGGGCGATCATGACATTGTCCAAAGCGGGCTCAGTCAAATGCACGGTGACAAAATCTCCAGCCTGAAGCCCGCTTGCGCGCAGAACATCGGCAAACAGCAACCGTCCTGTCTGACCGGCGCCAACCGCACCGCTTTGTCGGGTGAACCGTGCAGGCAAGGTCAGAACTTGGTCACCAAGATCAAGGCGCAATTCCACATCCAAGGGCGGAAGCGCGCCATCTTCTCCGAGAAGGCGCGTATATTGTGCAGTCGAAAGGCGGAAAGCCACTTCCAATTGCTCAGGGTCAATCAGGCGGCCAAATTGCTCGTTCGCGCTCAAAAGCCGCCCCTCTGCTAAATCGACCTCTGACAGCACTCCCGCAAAACCCGCACGAATCTCCGTGTCCGCCAATTTCGCTCCGCATCGGCCAAGGCCTGCCTGCGGGCCATCGTGGTTTTGACTGGCGGATGCAACCGCCACCCTGCGGCCTCCACCGCCGTCAAGCTGCCCACGCCGCGCTCTCGGCCAAGTCGCGCGCGCTCCAAAGCGCGGCGGCGCAGCGCATCTTGCGCAATCGCATCTGCCAACTCCGCCTCCGCCGTGTCCCGCGCCCATTCCGCCTCGGCAGGATCAATCCGCACCAAAAGCGCACCTGCCTCTACCCGCCCGCCCTCTTGGAAATTCGGGGCCAATTCGACCACACGCCCCCCAATGGCGGCGCGCAATTCCAAACTGCGGCGTGGCAAAATTTCACCAAAAGCGGTCAATTCAGGGCGCAAGCTTTGCGGGGTCAGGGTCAGCACTTCAGCGGCAAAGACACGTTCACGAACAGGCGGCGCAAAACCATCATCCGCCATGCGCGTCTGCAACGATGCCCAAATTGCGCCTACAGCCAAAGACAAAAGTCCGAAGGTGACGGCGCTCAGATAAAGACCCGTTAACGCTCGATTGAAAAACTTCATAAAAACCGCCTCAGAAGAAACGCACAGTCCAAAGATAGCGCAGGACGCCACAAGGAAAATAGCGTGGCATAGTGACCCTGTCCTTGTGGCTCACCCTTTCTTCTGAAACGCACCAGAGGGTCATTTCCGGCGCCGATGCTCCTCCAAACGTGGCATGATTTCAACGAAATTGCACGGACGGTGTCGATAATCCAATTGCCATCGCAAAATTTCATCCCACGCATCGGCACAGGCCCCCGAACTGCCCGGCAGGGCAAACAGATATGTGCCTTGGCACACCCCGCCTGTGGCGCGCGATTGCACAGCGGATGTGCCGATCTTTTGCATCGAGACCATCGTGAATACGGTGCCAAAGGCCTCGATCTCTTTTTCATAGACATCACGATGTGCCTCAACCGTAACATCGCGTCCCGTCAGACCCGTGCCGCCTGTGGTCAGGATCACGTCAACCTCAGGATCAGCACACCATCTGCGCAGCTTTTCGGCAATGTCCTTGCGCTCATCGCGCAGAATGTCGCGATAGACCAAATGATGCCCCGCGTCCGTGATCCGCTGCTGTAACAGATCGCCCGATTTATCCTCGGATAAATCTCGCGTGTCCGACACGGCCAAAACCGCAATGCCGATGGGGATAAATTCGCGCGTCTGGTCAATGCGGCTCATATCTGGCCCTCGAGTGTGGCTTTCAGTTTCAACAGATCAGCCCAAGCCTCGCGTTTCAGCAAGGGGATCTTCATCAATCGCTGTGGCGCGTAAATCGGGAATGCTGGGCATAGATGCGCCCCTGCCGTTGCGCGATGCTCTGCCTCGCGCAAGCGTTGCAGGCCCGATTGACCCAATACCGAAACACAGGCCGCATTGCCCAGAAGAACCACCGCCTTTGGCGCACGCAGCGCAATATGGCGCAACACGAAGGGGCGCAATATTTTGTGTTCGGCATCCGTGATGGGCCGATCCTGTGGCATTCGCCAAGGGCAGACGTAGGTGAAATAAAGCGCCGCCTCCGGATGCTCCGCACCGCGCGACAGGCCAATCGCTCCGAACATCGCATCAAACAGCTTACCCGCTTCATCGCTAAAACCCTGCCCCGCCTCATCATCGGCGCGGCTTGGAGCCTCAGAAATGACCATCACATCGGCCTCAGGATTGCCTTGCGCGAAAATCATATTCCGCGCCCCTTGGCGCAGATCGAGACCTTGGAAACCGTCCATTGCAGCGCGCAAGGCATCCAAGGATGGGGCGGCCTGTGCCGCGGCATCGGCCGCTATAGCCAAATCAGAAACCGAGACAGGTTTTGGCGCGGGCGCGGGCGTAGGGTCTGCAGCCTTTGGTGCAAGCGGCGCAGGCTTGGTCTCTGGCTGCACATCGAAACGGTTGATAGGCTCCTCCGCCAAGGCATCAACAACGCCCAAATCCGCCTGCCAACTCAGTGCGGCAAAGGCATCCCAATAGTCCATCTGGTCAAGGTCACTGCGCATAGCCACAATGCTACTGCCAGCGCGCGGTGAGGTAAATGGGCGATAACAGCCTCTATCGGATGGGTTGTATCCACCCCCAAAGACAGCCTATAAGCGGCGCAGTCGAATATAAAGGCAGATCAGGGGAGGCCCGATGTCGTTTCGCCAAAACCACCTCTTAGGTATCGAAACACTTGCCCCCGATGAAATCGTTACACTTCTTGATCTGGCCGATCGCTACGCCGAATTGGAGCGTGGCGTTGATAAACATGGTGACGCCCTGAAAGGGCTGACCCAGATCAATATGTTTTTCGAAGCCTCAACCCGCACCCAAGCCAGTTTTGAATTGGCGGGCAAACGCCTTGGCGCGGATGTGATGAATATGGCCATGGCCGCCTCCAGCCTGAAAAAGGGCGAAACGCTGATTGATACGGCGCTGACACTCAACGCGATGCATCCCGATCTTTTGGTCGTGCGTCACCCCCATTCAGGCGCGGTAAACCTACTCGCTGAGAAGGTAAATTGCGCGGTGCTCAATGCAGGCGATGGCAAGCATGAACACCCAACCCAAGCCTTGTTGGATGCACTGACCATTCGGCGCGCCAAGGGGCGGTTGCACCGCCTCAACATTGCAATATGCGGCGACATTGCCCATAGCCGCGTGGCGCGTTCAAACATTTTGCTGCTAGGCAAGATGGAAAACCGCATTCGCCTCATTGGACCGCCCACATTGATGCCTGCGGGCGTCAGCGAATGGGGTGTAGAGATGTATGACGATATGCAAGCGGGGCTTGAGGGTTGCGATGTGGTGATGATGCTGCGCCTTCAGAAAGAGCGCATGGATGGCGCATTCATCCCCTCGGAACGGGAATATTATCACCGCTTTGGCCTTGATGCCGAAAAGCTCAGTGCCGCCAAGGATGATGCGATCGTGATGCATCCTGGACCGATGAACCGCGGGGTGGAGATTGATGGCACCATTGCCGATGACATCAACCGCTCGGTGATCCAAGAGCAGGTGGAAATGGGCGTGGCCGTGCGCATGGCGGCTATGGATTTGCTGGCGCAAAACTTGCGCGCCAGACGGGCCGAACGGGGGGCACAGATTTGAGCATCCTTTTTCAAAATGCCCGCCTGATTGACCCAGAAACAGGAACCGATGATCTGGGTTGGCTCTTGGTCAAGGATGGCCATATCGCCGCGAAAGGCCAAGGCCTCACCGCCCACAAAGCCGCGCATGTGGTGGATTGTGCAGGCGCTTGCCTGGCCCCAGGTCTGATCGATATCGGCGTGAAAATCGGCGAACCAGGTGAGCGGCACAAGGAAAGCTTCCGC
>JAGYKZ010000039.1 GCA_018401385.1 Roseicyclus sp. | reverse complement strand
ACCCAGCGCAGCAAAGCGTTCGCCACCCGCGGCGTCCCGCGCGAACGGCGGGCAATCTCGCGCGCGCCTTCCTCATCCGCTGGCGCGCCCATCAAGCGCGCGCCACGGGTCACGATCTGCTCCAACTCGGGCGTTTCATAATACACAAGCCGCGTGGGGATCCCGAACCGATCCCGCAGGGGCGTGGTCAACAGCCCCAATCGCGTAGTGGCCCCAATTAGCGTAAAGGGCTGCAATTCAATGCGCACGGATCGCGCAGCAGGCCCCTCACCAATGACAAGATCCAGCGCGAAATCCTCCATCGCGGGGTAAAGCACCTCCTCGACTGCGGGGTTGAGGCGGTGAATCTCATCAATGAACAACACATCGCGCGGCTCAAGATTGGTCAATATCGCCGCCAAATCCCCCGCTTTTGCCAAAACGGGGCCAGAGGTCATGCGGAAATTTACCCCCAATTCACGCGCCATAATTTGCGCCAGGGTGGTCTTGCCCAATCCAGGCGGGCCATGAAACAGCACATGATCCATCGCCTCACCGCGTTTGCGCGCGCTTTCGATAAAGACACGCAAATTCGCGCGTGCCTCGGCCTGACCGATAAACTCGGTCAACAATTCTGGGCGCAGCGCGCGATCCTCGCGCAGATCATCTTGCGGATGAGGATCAGGGCGCAATGTGGGATCAGGCGTGCTCATATCAATCCTTTGGGGCCAGAAGGCGCAATGCCGCGCGGATCAGCGCAGGGGTCGTGTCTGCCTCATCTGCCGCGCGCGCGACTGCGCTTGCCGCGTCAGAGGGGCCATAGCCCAAATTGGTCAGGGCGGAAATCGCTTCGGCCTGAGCTTGCGCATCGGCGTGGGATGCCCCAGGCGGCACAGGGACTGCGGGGGCTGCGGGGGCAGTTTCGAGGATTTGCGGGTCTGCGACCACGGACGCGGGGGCATTTTGCCCCAAGTCGCGGGCGAGGCTGCCCCCCATCACCATCAAGGCAGGGCCTTTGTCCTTCAGCTCATTAACCACGCGCTGCGCCAATTTCGGTCCCACACCCGGGGCCGCCTTGACCGCACCCCAATCCCCAATCGCAATGGCGCGGGCCAAAGCATCTATGCCAAGCGCGCCTGAGATCGCCACCGCGGCCTTGGCCCCCACGCCTTGGACCGACACCAATAACCGATGCCATTCGCGGTCATAAGGCGTCAGAAAACCAAAGAGCTGCAAAAGATCTTCGCGCACCAAAAGTTCGGTATAAAGGCTTACCATCTGCCCCGCAGAGGGCAGGGTGGCAAGCGTGCGCTCGGAGCAGTAGACGATATATCCCACGCCCCCCACATCCAACAGCACATGATCGCTGGCGCGGTAATCCACACGGCCTGTCAATTTTCCGATCACAGGCCTGCCCCCATCGCTTTCATGATCCGTGCCTGCGTTTGCGCGTGATGGGCATGGCATATGGCAATCGCCAAAGCATCAGCAGCATCTGGGGATTTCGGTGCGCATCCAGGCAGTTGCAAACACACCATGTGGCCGATTTGATCCTTGTGGGCATGACCCACACCCACCACAGTTTTCTTGACCGTGTTGGGGGCGTATTCGGCCACGGACAAACCCGCCTTGGCGGGTGCCAACATCGCAACACCGCGCGCTTGTCCCAATTTCAAAGTGGCAGCGCCATCGCGATTTACGAAAGTCTGCTCCACTGCCGCGCAATCAGGGACAAATTCTGTCAGCACGGCGATCAATCCGTCATAGAGGGCCAATAGACGAGGGGCGAGACCATCCCCCACCCCCTCGATCACGCCATTGGCAATATGACGCAAACGCGGGCCATCCGCCTCGATCACACCCCATCCGAGATAGCGAAGCCCTGGGTCAATACCGATGATACGCATGGCCTGCTTGCCCTTTTTGGTTCTTTGCGTCAGCTTAACCCATCATTAGCACGAAACAAGAACATTCAACAAGCGCGGCATAGATCTCACCCCAAATAGCGCATGGTCAGCGCGGCCCATTCCCCATGTTCTGAGGCGTGCGCGCGCTCAAACCCCGCCGCGACATAGGCGGCGGTGACGTCCTCGACCTGCTCTATCAACAAACCAGACAGGATCAGATACCCACCTTGGGCGACATGGCGTGCCATATCTGGGGCAAGTTCGATCAACGGCCCCTTAAGGATATTTGCAAAGATCAAATCAAAGGGCGCACGGGCGGCAATGCTGGCGTGGTCAAACCCTGCGGCCTGCACGGCCTCGATCCGATGGGCAAGACCATTCGCTTGGGCGTTCACGCGGGCCACATCGACCGCGATCTCGTCAATATCTGACGCCAAAACCGATTGCGGGAACACCCGCGCCGCAGCCAAGGCCAAGACGGCTGTGCCACAGCCAATATCCACCACATTCTCAAAGACATGACCCGCGTTCAACAGGCGATCAAAGGCGATCAAACACCCCGCTGTCGTGCCGTGATGCCCCGTGCCAAAGGCCATCGCAGCCTCAATCAACAAGGGCACCGCATCGCTTGGCACCGTGTCGGCATCATGGCTGCCGTAAAGATAAAACCGCCCCGCGCGCACGGGGTGCAATTCGCGGCGCACCTGCGCGACCCAATCAGTCTCGGGCAATTCCGAAACAACGAATTCCCGCGCACCATGCGCGGCCGCCAAAAGCGCCAAACCGATCTCATCGGGGGCCTCAACGAAATAGCCGCCCACCTCCCAACGGCCAGAGCCATCTTCGATCTCGAACACACCCACGCCATAGGGTGCAGGGTCCAGCGTTTCGATGGCCTCACCCAAGGCTTCGGCAGCGGTTTTCACAGGCAATGTGGTAAAGGCGGTAAAGGTCGTCATAAGCACCCTATTTGATTAGAGGATTGATGGGCGCGGCCACAGTGATACCACGCCGCCCCAGCAATGTTTCATTCCCCGCCTCAGGATGACGTGGCACCAAAAGCGAAAGACCGAGCGAGATTGCCGCCATCATCGCCGCTGCCACAAATACGATCATCGGCGAAGACAGCCAGACATATCCCAAAACAGCGGGCAAGAACACCGCAGCGATATGATTGATGGTGAAGGCCACAGCGGCGGTTGGCGCAATATCGGCGGGATCTGCGATTTTCTGAAAATAGGTTTTAATCGCAAGCGCCAGCGCAAAGAAAACATGATTGGCCACATAAAGGAATGCCGCCATCCCGACACCCCAATCAAAAAGGTAAAGCCCCGCATAGAGCAGGAAGATCACAAGCAAACCCGCATATTCAACGATCAACGCCG
The DNA here is from genome assembly GCA_018401385.1 of Roseicyclus sp. Taxonomy (GTDB): domain Bacteria; phylum Pseudomonadota; class Alphaproteobacteria; order Rhodobacterales; family Rhodobacteraceae; genus M30B80. The sequence goes on along the minus strand of JAGYKZ010000039.1, from coordinate 11,898 downwards.
CGCGTTCACCAAAAAACGAAACCGCACGCCCCAGCAATGGGGCCGCGATCATATTGGCCACCAAAGTGACCATGAACAGCGCGGTGATCTGATGCACCGCAAAGCCGTAACGCTCAACCATCATGAACCCTGCAAACACCACGAAAATTTGGCGCCGGGCGCCCGACACTTGAACTGTAGCGCGTAATACAACCAATAGCGGCGGCGCAGGACCATTTGGCGGTTTTGCGGGGTTGGTGCCGCCTCAGGTGGGGGAAGGCAAAAAATGCGATCACCGCGACTGGCGGTAAAGCCGCCTGCAATCCATAAACCAAATCATAGCTCAGATCATAAGCGCGCCATGTCAGCACGATCAAACCATAGGCCAAGAGCGTGGCCAAGATCCCATCGACATGAGCCAGCCAATGGTCTGGCGCGCGCTTTGTCGATCCATTGCAATTGCAAGGATTGATTGACGGTCATGTCGTGAGCGATGGAAGAGATCAGCGTCACAATCAACAATCCCCCAAGGAGGGAATTGCGCGGTCAGCGCGGTTGCCACCCCCAACATGATGAGTGACAGCAACGCCAATTTCTGCTCGCGGATGACAAGCAATAAAGACGATACGCCAATCGCCAAAAATCCTGGGATTTCGCGCGCACGGAATGCAGCCATCCGATATCGGCCCCCGTCAAACCCCGCGACCTCGATCACGAAGTTGTTGAGCAGCGCCGACCAAGTCGCAAAGGCCACGGGTGGCAAAGGCCATCAGGAACAAGAGAACCTGGGGGCGCTGCCAGCGTAGCCAAATGCGCAGTTTCAGACAGGGGCACGAGCGTCATAATGCCATGACCCGAAGAATGACTTAACAGTGAAACTTTACCCCATACGATCAGCCAAAAGAAATTCAGCCGCCGCATCAGACGGATATGTGGCGGGCCAAACCCCTGCGCGCAACGAATTGCAGGGGCGCGAAATCGGTCGTACAAATTCGCAGTCGACCAATCCCGCGCGCCTGCACGGGGCGGGAACAGAATATGATCCGGATGTTCGGGCAATTGTCCCGCATAGAGGGCGCGCATCTGATCCGCTTGGCCAACACGGCCCACGACCAGATCAACCTCTGAACCGTCTATCGCGCGGCGTTCCTCCACGGTGCTGCGCAGGGACGCAATCGCCATGGCGCGGGTTTTGGCCCCGCGGTAATCCGCCCGATGCTTGGCCTCTTGCACCAATGCCTCCAATAAATCGGTATAGGCCTGATGCTGCGATTGATGCAGATAATCCGCCTTGGTCGCAGCAAAAAGAATACGATCTGTCTTTTGCCCCAAAACTGCGGATAAGGGGCCATTGGCCCCATGACGGAACACTGATAAAATTCCCGCCATGGCCTGTCGCAGATCCTCCAATACTTCAGGCCCGCCCTGCATTGCACTAAGCAGATCCACCAAGACCACTTGCCGATCAATCTTGGCAAAATGCGCACGGAAAAACGGGCGCACGATTTGCGATTTATACGCCTCAAAGCGCCGTGCCGCCTCGCGCGCGATACTGCCACGCTTGGGGTTTTCGCTGGGCAAAGGGGCAAAGGTCAGCGCGGGGCTGCCCTGTAAATCACCGGGCAGGATGAAACGGCCAGGGGTCAATTGGCTAAATCCCGCTGCACGCGCCGCGTGCAGGTACGCGGTGAAACTTTGCGCAAGGGTGGCGGCCTCGATCTCATCATGGCGCGCCTCTGCTATCGCTTCGGTCGCCAGGGTCAAGAAAGCGCGCGCTTCGGGCAGGGTGTCCGCTCTTGCGGAAATCTGCGCCAAAGCGACCTGTGACCATTGCGCATAGCTTTGCGACAACAGCCCCAAATCCAGCAACCACTCGCCCGGGTAATCAGTGATGTCCAAATGCAGTTTGCGCGGGCCAGTGAGGCGCGCAAGCCGTGATTTTGGCATGACCCGCAAGGACAGGCGCAGTTGCGAGACACTGCGCGTGCCCATCGGCCAATGCGCCTCGCTTCCCGTCATCGCGGCGAGGTGGCTTTCGTAATCAAAGCGCGCCACCGTGTCATCGGGTTGCGGTTGTAGATAGGCGGCCTCAATCCGACCTTCGCGCTCGGGGCCAAAGGCGGCCATGCGCCCGCGCTGCATCATATTAGCGACAAAGGACGTGATGAACACCGTCTTGCCTGCGCGCGATAGCCCCGTGATGCCCATTCGCAGAGTTGGGTCAGCGAAGGCGCGCGCCCACGCATCGCCCGTCCCCTCAACGCTGTGACGCAGCATATCGCCCAATGATGATATCACGTCTGCCCTGCCCCCATCTGATAACTTGTCCAAAGATAGGATGCCAAAGCCGCTCTGGATAGGGGTTATGGGCAATTGCATGGCGCGCGGCTTTCGGCTAGCCAAAGCCATGGCCCGTTATGCGCTCAAAGTGGAATATGATGGCCGCCCCTTTGCGGGGTGGCAGCGTCAGGCTGACCAGCCCTCAGTGCAAGGGGCGATCGAGGCTGCGCTTGCGCGGCTTGAGCCGAATGTGCCAAGCATTGCTGCGGCGGGGCGCACGGATGCAGGGGTTCATGCCACAGGGCAGGTGGCGCATTGTGACATGGCACAAGAGTGGCTGCCCTTTCCGGTTGTCGAGGCGCTGAACCATCACCTGAAGCCCCTGCCAGTGGCGGTGTGGCTTGCGCAGCTGTCTCGGACGATTGGCACGCGCGCTTTTCCGCCGTTGAGCGGCGCTGCACTGCCTATCGCCTGATCCAACGCCGCGCACCGCCTTACCCTTGCAGCAGGTCAAGCATGGGGCGTTAAGGGGCCACTTGAGCTTGCCCCCATGCAGGAGGCCGCGGCCCATTTGATTGGCAAGCATGATTTTACGACCTTTCGCGCGTCTATTTGCCAAGCAAACTCGCCTGTGAAAACACTCGATGAGCTGCGCATCGAAGCCATTACGCGCGTTACCGAGACAGAATTTCAATTTCATCTGCGTGCACGCTCTTTTTTGCACAACCAGGTGCGCTCTATCGTTGGCACATTGGAACGGGTTGGGTCAGGCTCATGGACACCCGAAGATGTGGGCCACGCCCTTGCCGCCCGTGACCGCAGCCAATGCGGGCCTGTAGCCCCGCCTGATGGATTGATCTTGACGGGCGTGTCTTATCCTTACGATCCTTTTGCGGGGAACACGGACTGATGCAAATGCCATGGCCCATCACCCGCGAAATCGTCTTGGTGGGCGGCGGGCATAGCCATGCGCTGGTCGCGCGAATGTGGGGGATGCGCCCCTTGGCAGGTGCGCGTTTGACCATCATATCGCCGCATCCAAACGCGGCCTATTCAGGGATGCTGCCCGGTGCGATTGCAGGGCATTACTGTCAGGCAGAGATTGAGATTGATCTGGTTCGCCTCGCCCGCTTTGCCAATGCGCGGTTGATGCTCACCGCTGCTACGGGGATCGATCGCAGTGCCAAACGCGTGATCCTCCAGAATGGAAGTCGTATCGCCTATGATACAATGTCAATTGATGTTGGCATCACCACGGATATGCCCGCCCTGGCGGGCTTTGCGGATCATGCTTTGCCCGTCAAACCCCTGGAACGATTTGCAGCAGCTTGGGAAGCCTTTGTGACCAACGCGCCAAAGGCGGCACGGGTCGCCATCATCGGCGGCGGGGTGGCGGGTGTTGAGGTTGCCATGGCCGTGGCCCACCGCCTGCGCAGCACGGGTTGCAAGGTTGACATCACAATTTTCGAACGCGCCTACGCGCTGCTTGAATTGCCCCAGCGCGCCAGAGCCACGATGCGCCGCGAACTGGCCATCGCGGGGATCGCGTTGCGCGAACAGACCGAGATGGTCGCCATCACCGAAAAGATGATCCATTTGGCAGACGGGACGCAGCAACCCGCCGATCTGATCCTTGGCGCGGCAGGGGCGCGCGCGCATGACTGGCCGGCGCAGACAGGGCTTGCCCTCAAAGACGGATTCATCCGTGTTGGTCCGACCTTACAAAGCGTAGATGACCCGCATATTTTCGCCACAGGCGATTGCGCGCATTTCGATCATGCGCCCCGCAGCAAGGCGGGCGTCTATGCCGTGCGCGCGGCAAAGCCCTTGTTTGACAATCTGCGCGCCATGGCCACAGGGGGCGCATTGCGCCCGTATCGCCCCCAAAAAACCTATCTCAAGCTGATCTCGCTCGGGGACAAGCGCGCCATGGCAACACGCGGGACCATGGCGGCCAAGCTGCCCTTTCTGTGGCGGTGGAAAGACCAGATCGACCGCCACTTCATGGCGACCTTGACCGACCTGCCTGCCATGGCGGCACGGGCCGATATGCCGAAAGATCATGCTTTGGGTATGCGCGAAGCCCTTGGGCCAAAGCCCCAATGCGGTGGTTGTGGTGCCAAACTGGGTCAAGCCGCACTGGAGACGGCTCTGCCCCCTTCCCCAATTCATCGCAGCGATATCGAGGTTGGGCAGAGCGATGACGCGGCGCTGCTGCATATTGGCGACAAAAGGCAGGTCATCAGCACCGACCATCTGCGCCCCTTTTGCAATGATCCCGCGCTGATGGCACGGATCACGGCCATTCACGCGCTTGGCGACATCTGGGCGATGGGGGCGCAGGCGCAATCCGCGTTGGCCATGATCACCCTGCCGCCCCTGTCAGAGCCGCTTCAAGCGCAATGGCTCACTGAAATCATGGAGGCCGCAGCTGCGGTGCTTGGGGCGGCAGGGGCCGATATCATCGGCGGGCACAGTTCAGCGGGCGCGGAACTAAGCATCGGGTTCACGGTTACGGGCCTGCTTGATGGACCTGCCATCGGGCTTAGGGGGGCGCAGGCAGGTGATGCGCTGATCCTAACCAAGCCTATTGGTGCAGGGGTGTTACTGGCCGCCGAGATGCAAGGGCAGGCAAAGGGCCGCGATATCTCCGCCCTCTATGACACGATGACAAAACCGCAAAGGGTGGTGTCAGAGATCCTTGCCCTCCACGCGCACGCCATGACCGATGTGACGGGCTTTGGGCTTGCGGGGCATATCATGAACATCGCACGCGCTTCTGGCACGGGCGCGACAATCGCGGTGGATGATGTGCCACTTTACACAGGCGCGCTTGATCTTGCACGGCGCGGCGTGCAGTCTAGCCTCTATCCGCAAAACCACGCGTATCTTGCGGGGCAGATGGCAGGTGCCACCACGGGCCCCAAGGTTGACCTTCTCTTTGATCCGCAAACCGCAGGCGGGCTTTTGGCGGCGCTGCCGGAACAGGCGGTTGCACAGGTCACAGCGGCGCTGCAAAATGCAGGGCAACTCGCGTGGGTCATTGGCCAGATCACAGATCAACAGGGCGTTCTTGAAGTCTGGTCGGGGGATTGAACCGCAAAGCCCAAGCCGCTAATCCCCTTGCGCATGACACAAGATACAATCACCCCTTATTTCACCCGTGCCGATGGCAGCTATCTTTTTGCCCGTTGGGGTCGCCCCATCGCACCGGTGGTGTTCGGGGTGGAAAATGCGACTGTCTCGACAGTCAAGGGTGCATTAGAGGCCCTTGTTGCACTTGCGGGACATCAGATGGCCGAGACGGATCCCGAACTTGGCGCAAATTTGATGATGTTTTTCATCCGCGATTGGGACGAGGTTTTGGCCACCCCCAATATGGATCGCCTCCTGCCCGATCTTGACCAGATCATCACGCGGTTGAAATCCGTTGATGCCAACCAATACCGTGCGTTTCGATTTGATCCTGAAGGCGGGATCAAGGCCGCCTTTGTTTTCGTCCGCATGGATGCGGAACTCTCGAAGCTGCCCGCTGACACAATCGCCTTGGCGCAGGTTGTGCAAACGATTTTGTTATGGTCAGATCAGGCTTTCTTGGACCGTTCGCCCTTGGCGGCTGGCACGGATGGTGCGGCGCGGCTCAAGCCAGAAATTGCCGCAATCATGGGGATGTTTTCGGCAGTGATGGGTGGATTTACCCGTCTGCGCCACCGATCCTGCGCATGGTCTGCGCATGGGGGCACGGGTCGCAGTGTTACAGCAAGGAAATTGAGCATGACACATCAGTGGCCCATTCGTGTCTACTACGAAGATACGGATCTGGCGGGTATCGTTTACTATGCTAATTACCTTAAATTCATCGAACGGGCGCGCAGTGAAATGGTGCGGGGTCTGGGCATCGACCAAGGGATGCTTAAGGCAACTCATAATATCGTCTTCGCCGTGCGCCGCGTGGAGGCGGATTACCGCGCACCTGCAAAATTTGACGATGAATTGATCGTGGAAACCAAGCTTTTGCGCGCAAGCCCCGTGCGCTTGGAGCTGGCGCAAGATATCCTGCGGGATGGAGTGGTGATCTTCGCGGCTCATGTCACCCTTGTCACCATCAACGGTGCTGGTGCGGTTGCGAAACTGCCCCCCGATGTTTTGGAAAAACTGGGTTAGGCGAAGGCACAGGGATTTGCCGTTCACAACAGGGTGAGCGCAGGCCCATTTCCAAGTCGTTTTGAACCTGATATAGTTGGCACGATCACCTGTTGAGCGCGGCAAAAAGAACCACGCCGATTTGGATGGATTGCGGCCCCATGATCGGGGCCTCGCATTGAGGCAACAGAAAGAACGGGCATGGACGCTACAACGCTTGGTATGGCGCAAGAGGCTGATTTCACCCTCATAGCGCTGTTTTTCCGCGCATCCTTCATTGTGCAAGCTGTGATGATCGCGCTGATCGTGGCCTCGGTTTGGGTTTGGGCGATCACGATCAACAAATATCGGATTTATCGCCGCGCGCGACAAAACACTTCCGAATTTGATGCGGCCTTCTGGTCGGGTCAGCCGCTTGATTTGCTTTATGATCAAATCGCCGAAAGTCCACAATCCGCGGCGGAGCGTGTCTTTGTGGCGGGTATGGCCGAATGGCGCAATTCACTACGTGATGATGGCGCGCTCATCCCCGGGGTGCAGCAGAGGGTGGATCGTTCGATGGATGTGGCGATTGCGCGCGAAGCAGAGCGCTTGACCGCAGGGCTGAACTTTCTGGCCACCACGGGCGCGACTGCGCCCTTTGTGGGGCTGTTCGGCACGGTTTGGGGGATCATGCGGTCCTTTCAAGAAATCGCTATTTCTGGCAACACATCGCTTGCCGTTGTGGCACCTGGCATTGCCGAGGCGCTGTTGGCCACGGGGCTTGGCCTATTGGCCGCGATCCCTGCCGTAATTTTCTACAACAAACTGTCCTCCGACTCGGATCGGATTATTGCAGGCTACGAGAGCTTTGCCGATGAGTTCTCCACCCTCTTGTCACGGCAGCTGGACTGATGGGGGCCTCGGTCGCGCAAAAATCGGGTGGCGGGCGCAGACGCGGGCGCAGACGGGCGGGCCGTACCCGCGTCATGTCAGAAATCAACGTCACGCCTTTCGTGGATGTGATGCTGTGTCTTTTGATCATCTTCATGGTGGCCGCACCTCTGATGACGGTCGGTGTGCCGATCAATTTGCCTGACACCGCCGCCGAAGCCTTGCCCAGCGAGGAGGAAGAACCCCTCACTGTCACCATCGCCCCCGATGGGCGCGTGATGATCCAAACCACCGAAGTTGCACGCGATGAGTTGGTCACACGGCTTTTGGCGATTGCAGGCGAGCGGGACAGCACACGCATTTTCCTGCGCGCGGATGGCGCGATTTCCTATGATCAAGTGATGCAAGTCATGGGCGCGCTCAATGCAGGCGGCTTTCGTGAGATTGGTCTTGTGACCGATGCGGGCGGGCCTTCGCTTGATGGCACAACAGGCAGCGGGCCTGAGGGGTAAGATTGATGCGGCGGGAGCTTTGTGTCTCGGCTGGGCTGCATATCGCGCTGCTCTTGTGGGTGGCGTTCGGAGATAGCCTTTTCCACCGCGAAACCGAGACGGAATTCCAAGTCACTGGCGTGCAGATCATCTCAACCGCCGAATTTGAAGAATTGACCGAAATCGCCAGCCTGCCGCCTGCCGCTACCCCCGCCCCTGCTCCTCAACCTGAGCCTGAGCCCGCCCCGCAGCCTGAGGTGACACCACAGATCAGTGCGCCGCCCCTTGGTGCGCAATGCGCCACCCTCCGACACGCCGACACCCGAGGCGGCCCCGCGCGTGGCGCCAGCCCCGGCACCGGCCCGCCCCCTCCAGAGCAGAATCGCACCAACGATTGTGGGGGCCACGCCCGGGCCCGATGGCGCACACAGGCACCGTTGACGGAGGTGGCCAGCGCCAGAATGCAGCGACCCAAATCGTGACCGGGCTGGAAACGCCCGCGGCCAGCCTTGCCCCGATTGCGTCACCTGTGCCAACAGCACGGCCCGGCAGCATGCGAACCAGGTCTGAACCAGACCCAGAACCAGAACCTGCTGATCCAGCTTCCGCCGGTGGTGCGGCGGCAGTTGCCAGATACGGTCAACGCCGCCTGCAGGCCCCCACGATACCTTCTGGCCCACCTCTAAGCAGCGGCGAGGTCGATGGGCTGATTGCCGATGTGCGGGCCTGTTGGAATGTGGGGGCGCTCTCCTCAGAGGCGCAGCGCACTGTTGTGACTATCTCGGTCACTTTGGGCCAAGATGGGCGACCAGATGCAGGGTCGATCCGAATGATCGACAGTTCTGGTGGCTCAGATGCATCGGTTGGCCAAGCATTTGAGGCAGGACGCCGTGCGATTTTGCGCTGCGGCGCAAACGGGTTTAACCTGCCCCCCGAAAAATATGACCAATGGCAAACCATCGAAATGGTCTTTAACCCTGAACAAATGAGGCTGAGATGAAGGCGCAGTTGAACACTCTCTTTCGCGGCTTGGGTCTGTGCGCCGCACTTGGCCTATCGGCCCTGCCCGTTGGGGCGCAAAGCGCAAGCGGGCCTTTGCGGATTGAGATCACCGAAGGCGTGATTGAACCATTGCCCTTCGCGCTACCCGTCTTTATCGCGGACACCCCGGATATGGCCGATGCCGCGCAGGATATCACGCGGGTGATTGCCGCCGATCTGCGCGGCACGGGCCTGTTTCGCGAAATCCCCGCCGAAGCGCATATCTCCACCATCACCAGTTTCGACAGCCCCGTGCAATTTGCAGATTGGCAAGCAATCAATGCGCAGGCCCTGATCACTGGCTCCGTGGGGCGCACATCCGATGGTCAGATGGTGGTGCGTTTCCGCCTCTTTGACGTGTTTTCACAATTGCCCTTGGGTGATGGCCTGCAATTTGTCGCCACACCCGAGACATGGCGGCGCATGGCGCATCGGGTGGCCGATCAGGTCTATAGCCGCATTACGGGCGAAAGCGGATATTTCGACACGCGGGTGGCCTTCATCAATGAAGAAGGTCCAAAAAATGCACGGCTCAAGCGGCTGGCCTTGATGGATTATGACGGTGCGAATGTGCAATATCTGACGGGCAGCAGCGCGATTGTTCTGGCCCCTCGCTTCTCGCCTGATGGACGCAGCCTTCTGTATACATCCTATGAAAGCGGCACGCCGCGCATCTATCAAATGGACATTGCCAGCGTCACCCATCGTCCCTTGGCCGACCTTCCGGGCACCATGACCTTTGCCCCGCGCTATTCTCCTGACGGGCGGCGCGTTGTGTTCTCGGTCGAACGTGGCGGCAATAGCGATATCTATATGATCGACCTTATCAGTGGCACGCAGACGCGCCTGACCGAAGCGCCCTCGATTGAAACGGCACCCAGTTTCTCACCCGATGGCAGCCAAGTAGTGTTTGAAAGCGACCGCTCTGGCAATCAGCAGCTGTATATTATGCCTGCAACAGGCGGCCCTGCACAACGCATCAGCCGAGGCAGCGGACGCTATGGCACACCCGTCTGGAGCCCGCGCGGCGACTACATCGCCTTCACCAAACAAGAAGCGGGACGATTCCACATTGGCGTGATGCGGGTGGATGGCAGCGAGGAACGCCTTCTGACCGCATCTTTCCTTGATGAAGGGCCGACATGGGCGCCCAATGGCCGCGTGGTGATGTTCACCCGCGAAACCGCGGGCACAAATGGCGCACCTGCGCTCTACTCGGTCGATATTTCGGGACGCAATCTTCAGCGTGTCGCGACACCGGGCATGGCGTCTGATCCTGCATGGTCACCCCTGTTGCAATAACCCGCAATTGATCGATTCGGTGTCTTTGCCCGATTCACAAGGCGGTTTGGACGTGTTAAGACAAAGAGAACAATCGCCTGCAATCGGGATGGATCACCCCTCCCAAGCATTAGGAATGTGAATGATGAAACTTTTGGTGAAATCAAGTTTGATGGTGGCAATGCTTGGCCTTGCGGCCTGTTCGCAAGCGGGGCTTGGCGGCAGCGGCGCGGGCGGCATGAATGGCGCGGGCGCAATGGGCGGCAATTTTGACCCCGCAAGCCCTGAATATTTCAACCAGACCATTGGCGACCGCGTTTTCTATGCCGTGGATCAATCGACCTTGTCCGCAGAGGCGGTGGCAACCTTGGATCAGCAGGCAAATTGGCTGCTGAACAATCCCAGCTACACCGCAATCATCGAAGGTCATGCGGATGAGCAAGGCACACGCGAATATAACCTCGCGCTCGGTGCGCGCCGGGCGGCCTCGGCGCAAGAATATCTGATTAGCCGTGGTGTTGCGCCCAACCGTCTGTCGACCATTTCTTATGGTAAAGAACGCCCGATTGAGATTTGCTCAAACGAGGCTTGCTACAGCCGTAACCGCCGCGCGGTGACGGTTATTGCCGCAGGCGCAGGGGTTTAATCACTATGCTCAAGCGGGCGCTGATCTGCGGAGTTCTGGCATTGGGAGTTGGTGGCATTGGGCTGCCTCAGGCGGCCTTTGCCCAAACCGACCAAGCGCAAACCCTTGCTGATATCAGACAGGAACTGTCGGTCTTATACTTCGAGATTCAGCGCCTCCGCTTGGAGCTTTCCACCACTGGCGGACCAAGCCTGCCTGCGGGAACGTCAAGCCCCCTTTCTCGCCTCGATGCCATTGAGGCTGAGCTGCGGCGGATGACGGCTGCAACGGAAACCTTGCAATTGCGTATTGAGGCCATTGTCGGAGATGGCACCAATCGCATTGGCGATCTGGAATTTCGCCTCTGCGAGTTAGAGCCTGATTGCGATATTGCCACGCTGGGTGACACACCCTCTCTTGGCGGTGTTGCCCCCAGCGGGGAAACGGGCACGCCTTTGGGTCAGGGCAGCACGCTTGCCCCCGCGCCAAGCACGGGCGGGGCGACTGACGGCCCACAACTGGCCGTTGCCGAGCAATCGGATTTTGACCGCGCCCTTGCCGCTTATGACGCAGGCAATTGGGCAGAGGCCGCACAAGCCTTTGGCCGTTTCACTGAAACCTACCCCGGCGGCCCGCTTTCAGGCGAGGCGCATTTCTTGCGGGGGGAGGCCGAAGTGCAACAAGGCGCTTGGAGCCGTGCAGCCCGCGCCTTTCTTGACAGTTTTTCAGGCAGCCCCGATGGCCCGCGTGCGCCTGCGGCGCTGGCCCGATTGGGCCAATCTTTGGGCGAATTGGGCCAGATCGAGGAGGCCTGCATCACCCTGTCGGAGGTCGCCACGCGCTATCCCGAGGCCCGTGATGAAATTGCGCAGGCCGATGCGGTCCGTGCGGCGCTTGCGTGCAATTGAGCCTTGCCGAGACATTCCACGCGGAAATGGCGCGGCTTTGCCCCGCGCCCGTGCCCGATGAAATCGCCATTATGGTTTCTGGCGGCAGCGACAGCCTCGCCTTGATGATGTTGGCCCATGATTGGGCCGAGGAGATGCGCCAAGACCCTGACAATGGCCCCGTGCGCTTGATCGCTGTTACAGTGGATCATGGTCTGCGCACCGAAAGCGCGGCTGAAGCGGAACAGGTGGCCAGAACGGCCCATGAACTGGGAATAGATCACGTTACCTTGCAATG
>JAGYKZ010000038.1 GCA_018401385.1 Roseicyclus sp. | reverse complement strand
GCGTGGCTGGCCGAGCCGATTTTGACGCGCGTGGCCGCCGACCCTGTGCGTGTTGCGCAAGGGCGGCTTGCCCCCTCCGAGGCAGGCAAGCGCCTGCGTCTTGCCTATGTAGCAATGACAGGGCGCTGGTAGGATCAGGCGGTCGCCTCATCGCTGGGGCGCAGCACCAACCAGATCAGCGCAGCACCCGCCAAGACCAAAAAGGGGATCATCGCGATATTCACCGCATTCCATCCCGCAACCGTGCCCTCGCCGACAGACATCAACACACCCGAGAACAGTGAGGCAAAGGTCACACCGCCGAAAACAAGAAAATCATTCAGACCTTGGACGCGGCCGCGTTCATGCGCAGGATGGGCTTGGGTCAACAGCGCGGTTGCCCCGATAAAACCGAAATTCCATCCCACGCCGAGCAAAATCAATGCGATGAAGAAATTTGTCAATTCCACGCCCATCAGCGCCACGACACCCGCAAGGGCCAGTAAGAACAGGCCAAGCGCCACAATGCGCACCGCGCCAAACCGTGCGATGAGATGGCCTGTGATAAAGGAGGGCGCATACATGGCAATCACATGGGCCGAGACGATATCCGCCGCCGTGCCCGTGGTAAAGCCGCAGCCCACCACCGCCAAGGGCGTGGAGGTCATGATCAGGTTCATCAGCGCATAGGAAACCATGCCACAAATCACAGCCACGGCAATTTTGGGATCACGCAGCAATTCCATACGGCTGCGCGCCTGTGGGGCATCAGCCGGGGGGGCTTTGGGGGCTGGCAAATCCAGAAGGAAAAACAAAAACAGCCCAATCAGATTGATGATAACCACGCTCATGTAAGTGCCCAAGAAGGGCACCACGGTCGCATCGGTGGTCAGTTTCACCATCTGAGGACCAATCAGTGCCGACAGCAATCCCCCCGCCATCACGTAAGAGATCGCGCGGGGTCGAAAATCATCCGAGGCGCTATCGGCGGCGGCAAAGCGGTAAAACCCATGCGCGGACATATAAATGCCCGTCACATATGAGCCGAGCAGGAAAATCAGGAAATGATTGGCATAGAGGCCGTAGCTTGCAATCGCGGCCCCCGCAGCCCCGGCAAGCGCGCCGACAATAAACCCCGTTTTGCGGCCATAGCGCTGCATCACGGCCGACAGCCAAGGTGCAGTGGTCATGGATCCAAAGACGATCAGGGAGATCGGAATCGTGGCCAAGGCAGGGCTTGGCGCAATCATCAATCCCGCAAGCCCGCCAATGACAAAAATCATCGGCATTTGCGCGCCAAGAAAGGCCTGCGCCAAGATCAGCACGAACACATTGCGCTTGGCGGCGCGATCATCAATCAAAACATCGGTCATTTTAAGGTCATTCTTTGGCACACGTCCCCTCAGGGCTATGCCTTTTGGCGCAGCAGGTCTAGGGTGCAGTGCATGATTTGACTGCGACAGGTTGCGCAATGGCTGATCCTTATCTCGTGACAGACCCAAAGACACTTGCCATCGGGCTGGCCGATTTGTGCCAGATTGAGCCTGCTTTTGCCCGTGTCGATCCTGCGCGTGTCACCTTGCGCGCGCGGGAGGCGGGGTTTGTGGCGCTTGCCAAGGCGATCATCTCGCAGCAGGTCTCGGTGGCCAGTGCCAATGCGATCACCGCGCGTCTGTCTGATGCGGGTATGTTGGTGCCTGAGGCCGTGCTTTCGCCGCGCATGATACGATTTGCGCGCGCTTGGCCTGAGCCGCCAGAAGGCGGGGTATCTGCGCGCACTTGCAGGCGCGCGGATTGATTATGCGGCGCTGCATCATCATAACACCGAAGCGGTGGTGGCGACCCTGACCGCCGTGAAGGGGATTGGTCGCTGGACCGCCGAGATTTACGCGATGTTTGCGCTTGGCCATTCCGATGCCTTTGCCGCGGGCGACTTGGCCCTGCAAGAGGCGGCCCGGCTTTTGTTCGATCTGTCTGAGCGGCCAGATGAGCGGCGCTTGCGTGCCCTTGCCGCGCCGTGGTCGCCACATCGTGCCATTGCCGCGCGGGCCTTGTGGGGCTACTACCACATGGTCAAGGAACGCGAGGGGATCACATGACGCGCACATTGGACTATTCGGTCAAAGAGCCAGAATCAGGCTATATCGCCCGCGCGGTGATTTTCGTGCATGGCTATGGCGCGGATGGGGCTGATTTGCTGGGACTGGCCGACCCGATGGCCCCGCATTTGCCCGATACGATCTTCATCGCCCCCAATGCGCCCGAGGCCTGTTCGGTCAATCCGATGGGATATCAATGGTTCCCAATCCCGTGGATTGATGGCTCCTCCGAGGAGGATGCGCGGGCAGGGCTTGCGCGCGCCTTTGATGATTTCAACGCGTTTTTGGAACAGGTCATGGCCGAGAACAATCTGACCACGCGCGATGTGGCGCTGGTCGGATTCTCGCAAGGCACGATGTTGAGCCTGCATATCGCGCCGCGCATGGAGGACAGTTTGCGCGCGGTGGTGGGGTTCTCGGGCCGTTTGTTGGAGCCAGAACGCCTGAAGGAGGAGGCCGCCTGTCGTCCGCCCGTGTTGTTGATCCATGGCGATCAGGATGATGTCGTGCCGCCCCAAGCCCTGCCTGATGCGGCCGAGGCGCTGCAAGAGGCAGGCTGGCGCGAGGTCTACGCCCATATCATGCGCGGCACGGGGCATGGGATTGCGCCCGATGGTTTACAGGTCTGTATTGCCTTTTTGCGGGACAAATTCGGGCTTGAGGCCTAGCGCGCCCTTCAGGGTTTTCGCGCTGATGTCACAAAAGTGACGCAGCGCCCCGTTATTTCTGTGATATCACCACTGAATGAAGGGGGTTGCCAGATTGCAATGCCCATATATAGTGGGATCAATGCTGGAGCGGGGCTCCCGCTCTGGTGCTTGGGGCGCAGGCAAACGGAGCCGAGACGGAGTCACTTATGGATGGCGATTTCAGGACCGAATTCACGCGTGAACCAGCATCACTGAAGCAACATCCCGCTTTGGTGCTGAACGCGGATTATCGGCCCCTTTCTTATTACCCTTTGTCGCTTTGGCCATGGCAGGAAGCGGTCAAGGCGGTCTGGCTTGATCGGGTTGATATCGTGGCCGAATATGACACATTCGTGCATTCGCCAACGACCAAGATCAAAATCCCGTCTGTGGTGGTCCTCAAAGATTATGTGAAACCTCAAAAGCGCGTGGCCTTCACGCGCTTTAATCTTTTCTTGCGGGATCAATTTTCTTGCCAATATTGCGGCTCGCGCGGGGATTTGACCTTTGACCATGTGGTGCCGCGCGCGCGTGGCGGCGTGACCTCATGGGAGAACGTTGTCGCGGCTTGCGGACGGTGTAATCTGCGCAAAGGGGCGAAGAGCCTGCGCCAAGCGGGGATGAGCTTGCGCCAAGCCCCCCGCCAGCCGGGCGCTGAGGAATTGCGCAATCTGGGCCGTAAATTCCCACCCAATTACCTGCACGATAGTTGGCTCGATTTCCTATATTGGGATGCGGAATTGGAGGCGTAATCAGCGCAGATGGGAGAAGATCTTTTTTATCTTGCGTCCAAGCTGATGCGCTTTGCGCTTTATGTCGAATTATGGCCTCATATTTTGGGCGCGTTTGGCCTTGTCGCGCTGTTGTTTCGATGGCGGCGTTTGGCTGTATGGTGTTGGGTCTTGTCCATTGGCTTGGTGGGATTTGTCATGGCCGCCCCTGTGGACCGATGGGTTGCATCCCCGTTGGAAGCACAATTTCCCCCCGCACCTGATGTGGCGGAGGCGCGCGGTATTTTGTTGATGACCGGGGCGGAGAACACGGACCTGACCCTGCGCCACGGTCTGGTCAATACGGGGGAGGGGGCGGATCGGATTTTGGCCACCATGGCCTTGGCTGTGTCCTTGCCAGATGTGCCTGTGATCATTGCAGGAAGGCAGGGCCGATTGGGCTTGCAGGGCTTGAGCCTCAGCGAGGCTGACGTGAGCGCGCGCGCCATAGAGGAGGCGGGGATCACGCCCGCGCGGCTGCACCTTGAGGCGCAAAGCCGCAATTCGGCGGAATCGGCGCAAAACGCCGCTGCGCTTGCGCGTGACCTTACCCCTGATCTGGCCAATCAGAATTGGGTGATCGTGACATCTGCGCTGCATATGCCGCGCGCCATCGGGGCCTTTTGTGCGGCGGGGTGGCGCAACATGATTCCCTATCCCGTGGATCACAGCCCAATGTCGCTTGGCTGGTTTTCTGGCGAATACCGCGACAAGCTGGCCATTCTGCGCCGCGCTTTGCATGAGCGGGTCGGGGCGTTTGTGTATCAGCTGACAGGGCGTGGTGTTGCGATGGATGAAACTTTCGCACTTGGCTGTATTTTGACCCGTTGACGCCCGCATCCGCGCGGTATAGGACGCATCCCACAGTGCCCGAGTGGCGGAATTGGTAGACGCAGTGGATTCAAAATCCACCGCCTAACGGCTTGCCGGTTCGAGTCCGGCCTCGGGTACCACGCACTGTATTATGGGTCTGACCACGCCAAGCCTGCGCGGTCTATCGTATCTGGTTCCCCCCCTTTTGATCGTCTCAGGTCGTATCGTAACGCACCCGATACGGTATCTGCGTGCCAGACGAGGTGCAAATTTCCATCATGACCCTCACGCGCGAAACCCACCTTTACGCACAGCCTGATTTGGCGCTGGATATCTGGCGTCCCGCCGGCCCTGCGCATGGGGCCGTGGTTTATGCCCATGGTGGGGGATTCATCCACGGTTCCCGTGATGATCGCTTGGCGGCTTATTATGGCCCACGCTTGGCACAAACGGGGCTTGCATTCGCAAGCATATCCTACCGCAAAGGGAAGGTGGCCCCCACGGATTTTGACGCGCAGACGCACAAACAGATTGCGGATGCTGCCGCCAAGAGCGCGGATTTTTATCCAGATATCGAGGCGCGATTGTTTGGCGCCGCGCTCTATCGTGGGGTAGAAAATTATACGGATGCCGTGCGATTTATTTTTGCCCATCCTGAATTTGGGCTGTCCTGCTGTCCATGGGTCGCCATGGGGATGTCGGCAGGCGGGCTGTGTGCCATCGGCATGGCCCACGGGATGCAGGATGGGCTGCGTGCCTCTGATTTGCCCCCTCCAAAGCGCATTATTGCGATTGCTTCGGTCATCCCGCAACCTTGGATGATCGCGCATGATCGTCCGCCCATATCCTTGCTGACTGCGCGGGGGGATAAGGTGTTTCCCAAAGAGGCGGTCGACAGGTTGCAGGACTATGTCGTTGCGCATGATCTGCACGTCAGCTTCAACCGCATTCCTTATGGCTGGCACAACCGCCCGCTGCGGGAGCTGTTGCCAAAAGAAGATGGCGAAACAGGCCCCTGGTCGACATGGTTGTTGGCGCAGATCAACGGCGCATTGCCCGCACCTGAGCGGTCATGATCGTGCCGCAGCCACACCGCACAGGCCGCCAGCGCGATGCAAAACGGGTGATCGCTTATTCAGCCTGAGTCATGGGCATTGCATTGAGATGGGCATAGTTTTCGGCCCCCACGCGGTCATGCAACGCAATCTGGGTTTCCAGAAAATCAATATGACCTTCCTCATCGGCCAGAAGCGCTTCAAACAGTTCTTTCGTCACCCAATCCCCGACCGAGGCACAATATTCGCGCGCCTCCTTATAAAGCGCGCGCGCTTCATGTTCGGCGGCTAAGTCGCATTCCAATGTTTCGCGCGGGCTTTGCCCTGTGCGGATCGGGTCAAGCTTTTGCAGATTGGGATGCCCTTCGAGAAACAGGATACGCGCAATCAGCTTATCGGCGTGGCGCATTTCCTCGATGGATTCTTCACGGCTTTTTTGCGCCATATGCCCCAGGCCCCAATCATCCTGCAACCGATAGTGCAGCCAATATTGGCTGACCGCCGTTAATTCGCTGCGCAAGGCGCGGTTGAGATAGTCGATTACTTTTGCGTCACCCTTCATGGTGTTCCTTTCTGTGGGATGGTTTTGCGCATTCCGCGAAGCGGGACGGGCACTTCAAAATTGGTATCCGCGCGCATGGTTTCGATAAAAAGCGGAAGACAACCGCCACATTCTGCGGATTTGCCCAAGGCGCGATATAATTTGCGCGGTGTGATGATCGTATCAGGGTCAGCGGCACGCATCCATGCGATGGCCTTGTGAATGTCGTCATCCGATATTTGGGCACAGTGGCAAATGATCATCGCGCCCCTCCACACCGTGCTGTGGCATCCTCAAAATCACGGGTGGGCGATGCTGTCATTGCAGGAACCGTGGGTGGTGCGTGGCAGTGCGGGGCGGGTTGCGGGTCCCCTGCAACAGGGCCAGGCCTAGGCACAACGCACAAGCCGCTAGGATCGGGGCCACCGCAGGCTTGACCAAAAGCGTGGCGATCAACAGCGCGTCCTCGTTTTCACCCTTGGTGGCCAAGGTCACGAGATTGGCAAAACACGCTTCATCCATGCCCACAAAAGGGCAATCCTGTGCATGGCTGGTCAAGGGACGGCGGCCATGCGCTTGCCACAGATGGAGGATTTCGACCAGATTGCGGTCCGCCGTATCCAGCGCCGCGGCATCATGATCTGGACTGTCCTGAGCGGCAAGGCGCAACGCCTCCACCGCAGCCATTTCCAGCGGGTCCAAGTCTGCAAGGTTATAGACGGGCATCCCGCCATTGATGCTGCTTTGATAACTCATCTGCGCGCATCCTTTGGCAGGGGGGGTGATGGTGTTTGATCGTCCAAAACGTTCATATCACGCCTCATCAATGCTTTTATGCGCGACACAATGCAGGGAGGCGCAAATGTGCCGCGCCAGCTATTTCTGACAGATTCTATCGGATTTGTAAATCCGATAAATTTACTCAGAAATATGGGTGACACATTAATCCCACCCTCAGTGCTCAAGCGCTGCGATGCCGATGGATGCAGATCCAGAATTGATGGGGGATGAGAAACATTCTGTTTCTCTCCAGTCACGATGGGTGTGTGCGACTGAATTTTGCGGTGTTGATTTGGGGGGGAGTGGCTGCTCCCATGTGGACCTAGGGGAAGACCACATGGGAGCAGCGGGGTATTAGGGGTGCCTTGTTTCTATGAAAAATAACCCGCGCCCGCCATCTGTCGAAAGTATAGGGGCGCTTATCCTTTGACGAGATTACACTCTTTTTTGCGCGTTATGATCCAATGATCTCAGATTGCCGCCCCGATGCCACAGCTGCGGCGCTGATCTGTAAAAAATGTGTTAATATTTTGCCTGTTATCTATATAGTAACTTGTGGCCAAGGGAATCGGGGGCTTTGTTTCTCTACGGCCACGAAAGCGCCACAAGAGCGTCACGGAATAAACAGTTTGAGGCACATACAGTCAGGCGATCGCCCGTGTTGGGCCATGGGTTTTGCTGTGCAAGGCCTTGGATCGTGTCAGTAACGAATGTTTGGAGTGAATTGAGATGACGACCCGCCCCCTTGTATCTGCGTCAATGCCGCCTGCAATCAGCCATGTGACGCCCTGTTTTACGCCCGGAACCCGCATCGCCACCTTGTCTGGTGAGCGCCCGGTGGAGCAATTGTCGATCGGCGATAAAATCGTTACGCGTGACAACGGGGTTCAAGAAATCGCGTGGATGGGGTCCCGCCTTTTGGGGCGTGCGGATATGCAGCGGGCCGCCGCCTTGCGCCCTGTTTTGGTGCGCGCGGGAAGTTTGGGGAATGGTTTGCCGGCCCGTGACATGATGCTTTCACCATGCCACCGTATTTTGGTCATGCCAGATCACCCCGCGGCCCGTGCAGGCGAAAGCCTGATTGCCGTGCAAGATCTGATTGACCACCGCGAAATCATGCCGCTGGATACGCTGCGGGTGCATTACATTCACATCATGTTCGCACAGCATCAGGTCGTGATGGCAGACGGTATGTGGACGGAAAGTTTCCATGCGGAGGCCAAAACGCTGCGCGCTATGGATGCGGCGCAGCGGCGCGAGATTTTGGCGCTGTTCCCTGAACTGGAGACGGGGGCAGGCCAAACATATCACGCCACGGCCGCGCGGCCCATTGTGGATGATTTTGCCAATGTGAATGGCGATCGGATGATCCGACAGATTATCTGAGTCCCCGCGCCGCGCGCCATTTGGCCCAATCTTCGGGGGTGTCGAGATCTGTTGTGGCGTGCTGATCGGGCAGGGGGATATGCACCACCCGATTGGCATGGGCCTGCAACACGGCGCGCGCGCCTGCGTCACCCGTAATCTGCGCAATCTCTGGCAAAAGATCAGCAGGGAAAACAATCGGATGCCCAGGATTTCCTTGGTCATCCGCCGCGCGCAAAATTGCCTCTGGATGCATCTGTGCAAGGCTCAACATCAGATAGAGATCATGCGCGGTCAAACCCGGCAGATCCGCCAAAAGAACCATCACCGCGCCATCCAAGCCCATAATGCCCGCTTTCAGGCTGTCGCTCATATCGCCGCCTGCGGGGATGGTGATAATATCAATCCCCGCAACCCCATCAAGCGCCGCGTGCCGCGCCTTTTGCCCTTCGGCCAGAACCACGCGGGTTTGAGACGCACCCGCTTTGGCGGCGCGCACGGCCATGACACGGATCAAGGGGTGGCCATCGACCTCCTCCATCAGCTTGTCTGTGCCGCGCATTCGGGTTGCGCGCCCTGCCGCCAAAAGCACAATGGCGGGGGCGATATGCGGCATGGCTTTAGCCAAGTTTGCGGATCTTGATCTGGGTCAGGCGATTGTTTTCGCGCGCCACCACCTCGAAGCGAAAGCCATGAAAGGAAAACGCCTGACCAATCACGGGGATGGTCTGTGCCTCATGGATCACCAGACCCGCCACGGTGTTGGCTTCCTCATCGGGCAGGTTCCAATCGGTGGCGCGGTTGAAATCGCGAATGGTCATGGCGCCGTCAATCATGAAATGCCCGTCTGGCCCTGGTTTCAGCTGCGGGGCCTCGTCCACATCGAATTCGTCCGTAATCTCGCCCACGATCTCCTCGAGGATGTCCTCAAGTGTAATCAAACCACGCAAGGCACCATATTCATCGACCACCAAGGCAAAATGCGTTTTGCGCCGCAAAAATTGCCGCATCTGTTCGTCCAGCGTGGTGGTTTCAGGCACGAAATACGGTTTCATCGCGACATCGGTGATACGGAAATTGTCGATGCCCTCGGCATCTTCGCCGCGCGTTAACCCATCCATTGCGCGCAACAGATCCTTGGCGTGGATCACGCCGAGGATTTTCGGTTTCGCTGCGATAAACAGGCAGGCGCGTGCGGGGATTTCAAGGCTGGCTGAGGGATTTCTCAGCTGGCAGATCGGCATCGATCATCTCAATCTTTGAGCGATGCAGCATGATCTCCCTCGACCATGCGCTCATGCAGATCCAGCGCACCAGCAGACGGTCGCGGTGTTCAACCGCGCCTCGGAATGTCCAAGGGTGATGGCCCCTGCAATCTCCCTCCCAGGCCGAAAGAATTTTGCTGTCTGTCGGTCTGCACCCCAAACAAGCGCAACACCCCGCGCACCAAAAACTGGAACGGCACCCACCACAGGGGCAAAGAGAAAGATCACCACCGCAATCGCGTTTGGGGAGACCTGCGCCCGCACTTTCGGCATTGGTGATGGCATAGGTTTTGGGCAGAACCCGGCAAAGATCAAAACCAAAAAGGTCATCACCAACGTGGCCAAGGCCACACCAGATCTGCCAAAAAGCCGCGTGAACAGCTGTTGCCAAAGAGGCGGCCAGAATATTGACAAGATTATTGCCCAAAGAACGGAGCCGATCAGCCTTCGCCGTCTTCGGTGAGCGCCAAAGCTTCCGCACGTTTGAGCCGCGACTGGCCTGCGCGCGCAACTTGCCCTGCGATGCGGCCGTCAGTGGTTTCCGAGCCTGAGAAAAACGCAGACAGCACCAAAAGCCCCAAAATAGAGCCTGCGCTGATCCAAAAGGCCGTGTCCAAAGTGATCGTGTCGGTCATGGTGTCTATGTCTTTCCAGATCGGTCAGGTTTCAATGTCGCAAGCGGGTGATGATCCAGCACAAGGCTTTTTAGCCGCTCGTCCAAGATATGTGTATAGATTTCCGTGGTGGCGATATCCGCGTGCCCCAGAAGTGTTTGGATGACGCGCAAATCAGCCCCGCCCGCCAGAAGATGCGTGGCAAAGGCGTGGCGTATGCGATGCGGCGTGACCAAATGGGGCGGCACGCCACCATCGCGCGCGATTTCCTTGATAAGCGTGTAGAACCGCACCCGCGTCAGATGCCCCTCTTTCCCGCGCGAGGGAAAGAGATACCGCGAAGGTTTCGAACCCGTCTGTTGAGCGGCCTCCTCCTCCAACGCGTCACGGCGCGCAAGCCAGGCTTGGCCCACCTTGCGTGCTGTTGGGGTGAGGGGGACCATCCTTTCCTTGCCGCCCTTGCCGCGCACAAGAACCAGCTGCGGGTCACCACGCAATGCGCTTGCGGGCAGGGTGACAAGCTCGGTTACGCGCAGGCCCGTGGCATAAAGGATCTGCATCAAGCAATGGTTGCGCAGCCTGTCATCCTCTGTGCGGCCATGAATTTGGGACTGCGCCAACAGGCGATCAACATCATCATGTGACAGGGTTTTTGGCAGGGATTTGCCCCGTGCGGGTCCGCGAATTTTCAGGCTTGGATTGTCGCTGCGCAATCCCTCCTCGAACAGAAAGCGAAAGATTTGCTTTGCCGCAGACAATCTGCGCGCGCGGGTGGCGCGGGACAGGCCGCGTTGCTCCAGATCGTTCAAATACTGTTCCAGATCGTCCCGCGTGGCCTGCAAAAGACCCGTCTTGCCCAGATGGGTGCAGAAATCCCGAAGGTCGCGTTCATAGGCCAAAAGCGTGTTGCGCGCCGCATTGAGCTCAGCGGATTGCGCCTCCAGAAATTGATGGATCAGGGCGCTGTCTTTCATCGCATTGGCCGCTCAGGCATCAAATGCAGTTGCAACGCCGTGCGCCGCGCTGTGTCTTCTAATCCCAGATAACGCAGCAGTTTCAGCGCATCGGAGATATCCACGAAATCCGCGCCATCCCCAGACAGGGTGAGCGCGGCCAAAAGCAGCGCCTCGCCCGCGCGGGCCTCCGCGACCAGTGGCGCGTAGCGCTCGGGCAGGTTTGCCGCCTCAAAACCTGCCGCAAGCGCGCGGGCGCGCGGGCTGGCTGTGGCCGCCAGCAGCGGGGATTGGCCGCGCGCAAGCGCAAAGGCAAAGGCCTCCTCCGGGGATTGCGGCACAGCGCGCAAGGCAAGGCTTTCGTAATGGCGCGACAGCAATTCCACCTTGCGCGCAAGGCTTGCGTGCGCGCCTGTCAGGGGTTGGCGGCCAAGGCGCTCGGCATAAAGGCTTGCGAAGGCGGGCAACAGGCCTGCGGGTTCCAACACCGCAACGGCGCGGGCCAAACTTGTGCCGATGGCATCCATTTCACCCGCCAGCAGGCTTGCGTCAAAATCCTGCACGGCGGCCACCCGTTCCCAAATGCCGCCCGATGCCGAGGGGCGGCGCGAGGTGGCGATGGCCAACCATTGACTTGGCGCGATGGCGCCTGCGCGCAACAAGCGTTCCGCCGCGTCCAATTGCGCCCGCCATCCCGCTTGTGGCGCAAGGTCTGCATGGGCAAAGGCCAGAGGCAGGCCAGAGGCGGTTGCCCGCGATGGCGGCGCGCATGACATAAGGCAACGGTGTAATATCTGGGTCCAGCGGCAGCGGTGGCCCTGGAACAGCTCAGGGTCAAGGAAGCGGGCAATCAGGTCGGCCTCCTCTTCGGAGATAAAGCCAAGGTGCCCAGGTCATCGACAGAGCCGACCAATCTCCGCCGCCCCGCGCGAGGCAAAAGATGCGCATGATAGTGGCAAATGTCGGGTTGGCACGCATCGTGGCACAGGCACGATCCGCCTGACCCAAAGAAGAACATCAAACCACCTGCGGAAATGCTCTTTAAGTATCATCCACGCTCTGGTAAAGGCTCGATCAGGGCGCGGGCAGGCCCAAATGCGCCGCGTACAACAACATATCAACTGCGCCAGAAACAGGTCAATGGTGGACATATCGCTTTGATCGGCGGGGACTAAGCTCAGCCAAGGCCAGACGCCCGTCAGATCCAGAATGGCCGGTGGTCCCGTCATCGGCAAGCGGCGAAACAGCGCCGCAAGATCGCCCGTTTTGGATTGCCCCCATAGCCCGCTGGGAAACCCCGTCACCTGCACGGGCAGCAATCCCACCGCATTGCGGCTGATCGGGCCGATTGGCATGACCCGAATATCTTCGGTCACAATCTGTGAGGCAACATCCGCGGCGCGCGGCGTGACCGTATCCGACAGCCAAGGGGGTGCCACATCTTGGGGTGACATTTGCGGGGTTTGCGCATCAAGCCGTCCCGCAGCGACAGCCATGAGAACAAAAGGCAAAGTCAACGCAATGGCCCGAAATCTGCTGCTGACTTGCAGCGCAGTGCTGATCTGGCACATCACCGTTTACTCGATCTTGATCGTGAGCGTGTCACGGGTTTCCGTGATTTGCGGCGTCATCAGGCCCGAATAGGCAAAGGCCACCAAACCAATCCCCGTCAGCAGGATCAAAACCACCAAAAATTTCACCAGTTTTGCCATTTCCCTTGCCTCTGCCCGTCTGCGCTTGTGGCGCTTGCTTGCGTGTCTGCCCTTCAAGGCGTATTTCCACGCGTGAAAGATGCGGTTGCAGTCAATATAGGGGATGTTGCACAAAATTTCTTGGGGGAATTTTGGCAAATCGCCGCAAAAGGCGCAGAAATGCGAAAGGGCAGACCAAGGTGGCAGGGCAGGTGCAGCACGATAAACCTTACAGGCTGATCAAAACCGTGGTTTTGGTTGGAATGCCGGGGTCAGGGAAAACCGCGGTGGGGCGTGCGCTTGCCGCCGCACTTGGGGTTGATTTGCGCGATTCTGACACGGAGATTGTCGAAAGCGCGCAGATGAGCATTGCTGAGATTTTCGAGCGCTTTGGCGAGCCGTTTTTTCGGGATCGCGAAAGCAAAGTGATTGCGCGGCTTTTGCAGGGCGAAGCGGCCATCCTGTCCACGGGGGGGGGCGCATGGTTGTCGCCTGACAACCGTGCCATGATTGCGGCCCAAGCAGCGGTTTTGTGGTTGGATGCGGATATCGAGCTGTTGTGGTCGCGTGTGCGTCACAAAACCACGCGGCCCCTTTTGCACGGACCTGACCCCCGCGCCAAGTTGGAGGCGCTGATGGTGGCGCGCCGCCCGTCTTATGCCGAGGCGGCCTTGCGCCTTGAGATTGATCCCATCTGGTCGATTGAGGACACCACCGCGCGCGTGGTGGCCCTGTTGCAGGCGCATGACATTGTTACGGAGGGCACACCATGAGCGCGACCGTCCGCGTCAACCTGAACGAACGCAGCTATGATGTGGTGATTGGCACGGGGCTGATGGGCACCGCGCCAGATCATATTGCACCGCTTCTCAAGCGCCCGAGGGTCTGGATTGTGACAGAGGATCGCGTGGCCCCCTTGCATCTGCCGCGCCTTGAGGCGGCCTTGCGGGAGGGGGGGATTACCCCCGCCGCCTTGATCCTGCCTGCGGGCGAGGGGACGAAATCATGGGCCTATCTGACGCAGACCGTGGAATGGCTGCTTGATGAGAGGGTAGAGCGGGGTGACATCGTCATCGCGCTTGGCGGCGGCGTGATTGGCGATCTGGTCGGCTTTGCCGCCGCGATCCTGCGCCGTGGTGTGCGCTTTGTGCAGATGCCAAGCTCCCTTTTGGCGCAGGTGGACAGCTCGGTCGGAGGTAAGACGGGGATCAACACGCGGCACGGGAAAAACCTTGTCGGTGCCTTTCATCAACCAAGCCTTGTCCTGGCCGATATTGACCTGCTCGACACACTTTCCCCGCGCGATTTTCTGGCGGGCTATGGCGAGGTGGTGAAATACGGACTTCTGGGAGATGCCGCGTTCTTCGACCGGCTGGAGGATCACGCCCCGCCATGGCCGCAGGTGATGCGGCGCTGCGGGCCGAGGCCGTGCGCCGCTCGGTGCAGATGAAGGCCGATATCGTGGCACGGGACGAAACGGAGCAGGGCGATCGCGCGCTTCTCAATCTGGGTCATACCTTCTGCCACGCGCTGGAGGCCGCCACGGGCTATTCGGACCGCCTGTTGCATGGCGAGGGGGTGGCGATTGGCTGCGCGCTGGCGGCGGAACTGTCTGCCCGATTGGGTCTGTGCCCACAAGAAGACCCTTCGCGGATCCGCGCGCATTTGGCCCAGATGGGCATGATGCGCGACCTGTCTGATATATCGGGTGATCTGCCCGACAGCGATGCGTTGCTGGCGTTGATGGCACAAGATAAAAAGGTGCTTGAGGGGCGGTTGCGTTTCATCCTGATGCGGGGGATTGGCACATCCTTTGTGACCTCGGATGTGCCCCTTGATGTGGTAAAAACCCTTTTGGATGATGCGCTTGGCGCGCGCGGTTAATCCTTCCCGCGATAGGGTTCGACATATTGCAGCGCCATGTCCCATGGGAAGAAAATCCATGTGTCTTGGCTGACGCCTGTGATGAATGTGTCGACCATCGGCTCGCCCTTGGGTTTGGCATAGGTCGTGGCGAAATGCGCCTTGGGATAAAGGTGACGCACCAGTTCAAGGGTTTTACCCGTATCGACCAGATCATCCACGATCAACACACCCTCGCCATCGCCCATCATTTCTGCGTCAGGGCTTTTGAGGACCTCCGCATCACGCTGTTTGTCAGCCTTGCCGCCGCCCGCGTGATAAGATTTGACACTGATGGTATCGACCGTGCGAATGTCCAATTCGCGCGCCACGATCATCGCAGGGGCCATGCCGCCGCGCGTGATGGCCACCACCGCGCGCCATGATCCGTCTGGGCCGGGCCCGCGTTTGTCCAAGCGCCAAGCCAGCGCACGCGCATCGCGGTGCAATTGGTCCCACGAGACGTGAAACCCTTTTTCATGTGGCAAACGATCCATGGCCCTCTCTCCTTTGGTCAATTCATGGCAAGTCTGGCACCCAGAAGTGCCAATACCCCGCCAAATACACGTTCAATCACGGGTTTCAGCCCCAGATATGCGCGGCGCGGCGCAGGCAGCGAGAAAATCCGCGCCACAATCAGGTTCCACCCCGCATCATTGATGAAGATCATCCCCAAGACCACCGCATAGACCCATATGGGCGGTTCAGGCGGTAGGAATGTCAGAAAGATCGTCCCGAAAAACACCGCAGGTTTGGGGTTGGCCAATTGCGTGGCCATGCCAAGCCAAACCAAGGCGCGGGGGGATTTGGGTTTCTCCGCATGATCTGTCGGCGTGATCTCGAACGGGTCTGACGCATGGCGCCAGATCATGATGGCGAGATAGATCAAATAGGCTGCGCCCATGAATTTGAGCGCCGTGAGGAGCACAGGGGCCAGTTCGAACAGCAGCGCAAGGCCAAAGATCGCCGCAATGGCCCAGAGACAGGCCCCGATGCCAAACCCGATGGCAAGGAAAATCGCCCGATCAAATCCATCGCGCGCCGCGCTGCGCGCGGCCAGCAGCGTGGTTGGGCCAGGGCTGATTGCGGCGGCCAAATGCACCAGATAAATCGCGAGGAGGGCCGCGACTGTCATCGTGACCTAGTCCTTGCGCCCCGTCACCACATCAATATCGGGGGCATCTACCGCCTTCATCCCCACAATGTGATAGCCCGCATCCACATGAAGGTTTTCCCCCGTCACGCCAGAGGCGAGATCAGAAAGAAGATAAAGCGCGGATTTGCCCACATCCTCGATGGAGACATTGCGGCGCAGGGGCGAGTTCAGCTCGTTCCACTTCAAGATATAACGGAAATCGCCAATGCCAGAGGCGGCCAAGGTCTTGATCGGTCCTGCTGAGATCGCATTGACGCGGATATTCTGTTTGCCCAGATCTTCGGCCAAATACATCACTGAGGCCTCAAGCGCGGCTTTGGCAACGCCCATGACATTGTAATGCGGCACAACTTTCTCTGCGCCGTAATAGGTGAGCGTCAG
>JAGYKZ010000037.1 GCA_018401385.1 Roseicyclus sp. | reverse complement strand
GAAACCTTGGATGGCCCCGTTTTGATGTTGGCGGGCGCGGGCACGGGCAAAACCCGCGCGCTGACCGCGCGGATTGCACATTTGATTTCCACAGGCCGCGCCACGCCGCGCAATATTCTGGCCGTGACCTTCACCAACAAAGCCGCGCGCGAGATGCGCGAACGGGTTAGCGCCGCCCTTGGTCATCCGACCGAAGGGATGGCGTGGCTTGGCACGTTCCATTCGATCTGTGTGAAGCTGTTGCGCCGCCATGCTGAATTGGTTGGGCTGAAATCCAATTTCACGATTTTGGATACGGATGATCAAATTCGCCTGCTTAAACAATTGATCGAGGCCGAAGGCATTGATGGTAAGCGCTGGCCACCACGGATGTTGGCGGGGATTATCGACAATTGGAAGAATCGCGCATGGCGTCCCGAAACCCTGCCCGCCGCCGAAAGCAGTGCCTTCAACGGCAAGGGACCAAGGCTGTATGCGCTCTATCAACAGCGGCTTGCCGCGTTGAACGCCTGCGATTTTGGCGATTTGCTGTTGCACATGGTGGCCATCTTTCAGGCGCATGACGATGTGTTGCAACAATATCAGCGCCAGTTTGCCTATATTTTGGTCGATGAATACCAAGACACCAACGTGGCCCAATATTTATGGCTGCGCCTTCTGGCACAGGGGCATTCCAATCTTTGTGTGGTGGGCGATGATGACCAATCCATCTACGGATGGCGTGGGGCCGAGGTGGGCAATATTCTGCGCTTCGAGGCGGATTTCAAAGGCGCCAAGGTGATTAAGTTGGAGCAGAATTATCGCTCGACCGAACATATTTTGAAGGCAGCAAATCACCTTATTGAGGGCAACGGCGAGCGGTTGGGTAAGCAGTTAACGACCGACAAAGGGACTTCCACCTTCGCAGAGAAAGACGGACGGGCCGTCCATAAATTGCGCCTCATTGGGCACTGGGATGGCGAGGAGGAAGCGCGTTGGGTTGGGGAAAAAATCGAAGACCTAGGAAGCGACAATGCAGATGAAGCCAAAAAACGCTTCAACACTCGGTTCAAAAGCTTTGAGGAGATGTTGGATTACCGAGCTAAACATGGCCTTGGACCAATCGACAAGCAACATTTTATCAAGGAAGCCTTTGCAAGCGGTGAAGCCTTTACGGACTTTAAAACCTTCAGTCTATTGAGCGATCTTTTGAAGGATGACCCAAATGCATCGAATATGCTTGGTGCGATGAAGGACTACGCGCAGGATAAATTCTCTTACAACGAAATCGCCATCCTTGTGCGTGCCAGCCATCAGATGCGCGCCTTTGAGGATCGTTTCCTCACCATTGGCCTGCCCTATCGTGTCATTGGCGGGCCGCGGTTTTACGAGCGGTTGGAAATCCGTGATGCCATGGCCTATTTCCGCCTCGTCATCAGCCCTGAGGATGATCTGGCCTTCGAGCGGATCGTGAACACTCCCAAGCGCGGACTTGGCGACAAGACGCAAGCCACCATCCATGACATTGCCCGCCGCAGTGGGGTCAGCCTTTTGCAAGGTGCCGCGATGGCGGTGGAAAGCGGCGCGATTGGCGGCAAGGGGGGCAAGGAATTGGCCCGTTTCGTCCTACAGATCGCGCATTGGCGCAATCTGATGCGCGAGGGGGTGGTTGCAGATGCTGCCACAGATGATCTGATCGAGCGCGACAATCCCCAAGGCCTCAGCCATATCGAGTTGGCCGAAACGATTTTGGAGGAGTCGGGTTACACCGCGATGTGGCAAAACGACAAAACCCCCGAGGCCCCCGGACGGCTGGAGAACCTCAAAGAATTGGTCAAGGCGTTGGAGCAGTTTGAAAACCTGCAAGGGTTCCTTGAACACGTCAGCCTGATTATGGACAATGAACAAGATGACGGTCAGGCCAAAGTCACCTTGATGACGCTGCACGCGGCCAAGGGGCTGGAATATCCCGTGATCTTTTTGCCAGGTTGGGAGGATGGCCTTTTCCCCAGCCAGCGCGCGATGGATGAGGAGGGGCTGAAGGGCCTTGAGGAGGAGCGCCGCTTGGCCTATGTCGGCATCACGCGGGCGGAGGAGCTGTGCACGATTTCCTTTGCAGGCAATCGCCGTGTTTATGGTCAATGGCAAAGCCAGATGCCTTCGCGTTTCATTGATGAATTGCCCGAAGCCCATGTCGAGGTTTTGACACCATCGGGTCTTTATGGGCATCAGGGTCAAAGGATGGGCCATGCCGCCTCGCCCGTGGCGCAGATGCAGATGACCTCGGACCTGCCGCTGCGCGCGGCGCAGGCGGATGCCTATAACTCCCCCGGATGGCGGCGCTTGCAAGCGCGCCAAGGCCAATATGGCCTCAGCCAGCCGCGCGACAGCAAGGCGGCGGCGGTCGACAGCAGCGCCGTGGTTGATTTTGAAATGGGCGCGCGCGTGTTCCACCAGAAATTCGGCTATGGCCACATCACCGCCATCGAGGGTGACAAACTGGATGTCGCGTTTGACAAGGCAGGTGTGAAAAAGGTGGTGGCGCGTTTCGTGGTCGCAGCGGACAGTGCGGGCGACCAACCGTTCTAGCGCAGCCCATATCCCAAGCATAAAAAAAGCGGTGATGCCAAGGGAGGAGAAGGCATCACCGCTTCTTTCGTTTCACTGCACCCTCCAAGGGAGGAGGAGAAGGGCACAGCCTGCGCGGCGCGGATCTTAAGGGAGGAGCGGATCCTTGCCGTGATACGGCCCCAAGGGAGGAGGAGGGGCGCGTTCTTGCGGGTCGATTTGACCCTTGTTCATGCGAGAACCACTAAGGGAGGAGGAAGTGGTTCCCGCTAAATCCCGCGCTTCAAGGGAGGAGGAGAAGCGAGAGATATTCCGTTGTTCAGGCGTAGCGCCCGTAAGCAGCCTCAAGGGCGATGTTGCGCAGGTTGCTGCGCGCAATACCCAAATCGGCCAACTCGCGGTCACTTAGGCCATTCAGCTCCGCAAAGGTTCGCTGATATACGCGGCGGGCTTTGATCGCGGCGGTCAGGTGGGATTTCATTTCCCCCAGACGTGCGGCGAAGCTCAAGCTCGGTGCGTGGCGTGTGGCAAGATAGGCCATTTCAATCATCCTTGGTTCATCGATTTAACCGCACGCTATTGGAACATCCGAAGCGGTTTGGTTGCAGGCCAGCTTGACCCGACACCAATGAATT
Source organism: Roseicyclus sp. (assembly GCA_018401385.1). GTDB lineage: Bacteria > Pseudomonadota > Alphaproteobacteria > Rhodobacterales > Rhodobacteraceae > M30B80. Next base: position 12,970 of record JAGYKZ010000037.1, on the reverse strand, counting down.
TAGGGAATTGCTGCGATTGCACAATAGGCCTTGTCGACAATTCTGCTATGCAGCAAATGCATAGCCTATGCTGACCTATTTTATATTTTCGTCATTTTGTCGGGTTTTGCCTATTTCTTTGGCAAATCGCGGCTTGCGCCCGTGGGTTTGGCGCGCAAGATAGGGCGTCGTGTCGCAAGATGGTGGAGTTTGGCCTGATGTCGGAGAAAAAATCATACGTCACAAGGGCGGAAGTTGAGGCTTTTTTGTCACAGTTTTCGCTTCCCGATGGGTCAAATCTGGTGGCGCGGGATATGCTGCGCGCGCTGCGGGTTGAGGATGGCCGTGTCACCTTCATCATTGAAGCGGAATCGCCCGATGCGGCGCGTGCATTTGAAGGCACCCGCGCCGATCTACAACAGGCCTTGAGCGGCTGGCGGGCGTCAGCGTCGGAATAACTGCGCTGACCGCACCGACCCAAGCGCCATCGCAAACGCCGCTTCAGCCGCAGATGCCCCGCTCAGCCTCAAAATCGGCGGGCACGCAAAACCACAACTGGTTTTCTAGCGAAACTCAAAGGTGTCAGTGCGTATCACGCTACTGGACTGCGCGGCGGGGGTTAAACAACGCCTCCTCCAATCTGGCCGTGGCCTGGTCCGTCAGCGTAAGGTCGGTCACTGTTGATCGCCGATATTTACGGCCCTCGCCGCGCCAGCATGATGCAGCCTGAGTAAACGCCCCGCTTCGGGCCTGATGGCAAAACCATCTGCCTTGCACAATCACGGTGTCAAACGGCGTCATCATTTGATGCCGCCCGAGTGAAAGGCCGTGGTGGCGCGCCGACGTTGATGGGGCGCGCTTCAGCAGATGATAATGCGCGGTATGGGGGGTGAACTGATATTTGCTGGTCGACTCCATGGCCTGGCACGGGGATGTGGCGACACGCCAGGTCAGCGATCAAAACTGACAGGCGATTGCAACTCCACCCCGCAGGATGTGGCGCTTTTGGATGCAGCGCGGCAGCTTTGATACGCTCGCGTCGCCCAAGACCCCCACCCCAATCCTGCCGGAGAGTATGTCGGGCCTTCATCTGCCCTGAATGTGACATGAGGCGCATATCTTCGACAGGGTGGCGGCCGCTGAAGCCGAGAAGATGTGGCTGTCATTGCCCTGGGGGCTTTGCCAATCTCGCTGGAGACACGCCTTGCAGGGGATGCTGGCACGCCAATCGCGGCAAGTACGGGCAGCGCCGCTGATGCCTATGCAGCCTGCCGTCTGTCTTGTGGCAGGGGGCATGCAAGCATAATGGCCTAAAATCCAGAGGTGATTCGTGCCGTCTTGGACCAATCGCTGCCTCCTTCACACAATTTTGCGCAAAGATCTGGGTTTTTCTTCCATATGCCTCCAAATCGGCATTTCTAAAAAATAGATCAACATCTTGTGGTTTTGAAATTAAGCAACCACCCGCTTAGGTGGTTTTTTATTTTGCACAAGACAGTAATTCAAATAGGGCCAGAAAGACATTGGGGAAAATCTTGGGAAAAGGGATTGATTGGGAAGAAGTTCCATGAGACAAAGATGGCACAGCAAAAGAGACACGCGCCCAGAACCCAAACATGGGCGCACACAAAAAAAAAAGAACCCCAGGGCAGATGTTCACAGGCATCTCAATTGCTGAAGGCTGCCAGGTTGCGAGCAGGACCATCCCCCAGATGCTGGGCAATCGGCCCCGATGATCGGATGAGGGCGGCGGATCGGGCATAAACTGTCTCGGTCCGCCGTTGTCGTTTCCACGGCACGGGATTGCAGAAACGGGATTGGTGGGAAACGGGTTTGGGGAAACGTTTGGGAAACGGGCCATCATGGCCATAACGAGGGCAGGCAGGAGCGCAGGTCGGTGGGGCGAGAGCCCGAAACAAGGTAGACGGGAAAGGCCACCGATCCCACAACTCCGCCGTGTGCTTGCCAATCTGATGCCGCGCTGCCTCTGCTCGCGCCGCGCCTTTATTTATCGCCTATGGCGATAAATCGAAGAATTATCTGAATGCTCGGGCGATGCGTTCGTAATCAGATTGACGCGATGAACCGCCGCGCGCCCTTGGCACGCCCAGGCGCTGCGCTTTGGAATTTCTATTATCAAAAATGGATGAAACCCACCGTGGATGATACGGGCCGTTTGGTGCCGCTGACAGGCCGCGCGCGACAAGATCGCGCTTGGCGATGAGGCGCCGTTCCGGCGATGTGGATGTTCTTGATCCTCAACCCATGTGACGTTGAGCAGGCAGGAGGCGCAGATTGAGGCCTTTGATCGATACCTGGCACAAGGTGACGCGTTCTTTGACCCCGCTGTCCCTGTGGCGGGCGGTGCTGGATGATGGATGATGACGGGGGCGTATGATCATGGCGGCGCCAAGCTCAACGAACCCGCGAGGCAGAGGGGCCGCACATCCCGTGCTGTTGGATCGGATACTGGTCAGAAATCGCACCCGTGTCTTGGGGCCTTGCTCGATGGAACTTTCGGCGCTGGTGGCAGCGCCCGTGGCTTGCTTGATCGGGTTATGGATGCGGATTGGTGGATCGTGACCGGCTTGCCTTGTCGATGGTTGAAAGCGGCAGATTATGGCGCGCCCAAAATTGGTGTCAGGTGAATTTATGATTTGATGCCCATGCACAACCAGGCTATATGGCTTGATGGCAGGCTGCTGATCCATGTCCTCCATGCAGCTGATAGCAGCAGAACGCGCATTTTCTCCTTCATGCGATGGCCCGCTGGATATGCGGATGAGCCAAGCGGGGCCATCGGCCGAAGATCTTGTCAACGAGGCAGCCCGGAGGCGCATCGGGCGGATATTCTTATCATTACGGCGAGGAACGCGCTGCACGCCGTACGCCTGCGCCACACGGCGGCGCGGGGACAGGTACGGATCACGACCACCGCCGCCTTGTGCACAATTATCGAAGGTGTTTGTCTACTCAAACTCCAACCAAAGCCATCCCGCCAGCCGCGCAGCTTCCAAGCCTTGCGTACCGTGTGGAATGACGAGTTGGGTCACCTGGCGATGGCCTTCTCGCCGGAGCGCATTTGCGCGAGGGCGGTAGGCCCACCGTTGTGGACCTTTCATTCCTCGAAGATCGTGGTCAAAACGCTTCATGTAACGGCGGTGCGATGCGGTGTGAGCCGCGCCACGCCCGAACGCGCGCGCCAGACCCAAGTTTTCGCCAAACCAGCCGCAAGGCCATTGCGCCCAGCCCCGAGGCGGAGGCCGCCGCCGCCAATCCGCGTGCCCGCTGCTCGGCCAACCCAGCTTTAATATCCGTATGTTTCAGTACGCCTGAACCGCTGGATCGCAGCTTGGGCTGCCACCATTGAGGTTGCGTGATGGGGTCTTGTGTCGCTTGTCGTGGCAATGGCGGTGACTTGGCCTGGATTTTGGGCCCATCAACAGAACATCCTGAACGCAACAGGCCGAGCGTGAGGGCACGGCTGAGGCGGCCATCGCAACCAGAGCATGAGCGCCTTGCCATTCTGCGGCCTGAATGGGCCGCCCATCCCAATCGGTATTTGACCGTCTGTGCATTTCCGGGTGGATATGAATTTTGCACGCTTGGGGCTTTGCCCATGCGGCCTGACTAACTGCCACCATTCACGAGGTGGGCTTTCCGAATCTCTCTTGCGGCATTTGTGGATGCAAGCGTGACTGATGTGTCAGACGCTGGGTGAGGATACCCCATGAGCGGTCAACGGGTCCCTTTGTGTTCGCTGTCGTGGTGATCGAGGCGCGCCAAAAGGCGAAAGCCCTGATTATACTCGGGAGGTGGAAACCGCGCTAACGCTATGAGGCCGAGCGCGATACAAGTTGCGCTGTAAATAAGGGCGCATTTTGGTTGTGGGCTTTGTGTTTTGCTTGATTTGGTGCGGTGGGCGTGCGCATGGCGGCATTGGCCGCCTGAACCAGGAGTCAGACACGACGCAGCTCCATGTGACCATTCAGACGCCGACATCGTGGATCGACAGCCGTGCATCATGGCCACCAATCGCTGACAAATGCGCTTTATGCGCATCCGCATGACATGGTTGATCCGATTGCGGCGGCCGAAGGTCTGGTCGATTTTCCCGAAATGGACCACGACTGTTTCGCGCTAACTGACCTCAGAGCGCCGCTTTTGTGGCTGCGCCGTGTTCCATCAGCCCTGAACAGGAACAGGCGGTGCATGATTTGGGTGAGCCTGGGTTGCTGTTTGGTCCGCGCGAAATCCGCCTCTATCCCAACGGGGCCATTGCCGCACACGTGATGGGGGGTGCAAGCTTTGGCCAAGAGGCGGTGAACGCAGCCGAGATTGTGGGTGTTGCAGGGCTTGAGGCGCAATTTGATGCGTTGCTGCGTGATCCCGCGCAGGCTCAGACCCCGTTGCGCCTGTCGATTGATTTGGCGATTCAATCCGCCACGGAGGAGGTCTTGGCCTCTGGTATGGGATTGATGAATGCACGCGGGGCCAGTGCGGTGTTGATGGATGCCCATTCGGGTGAGGTGATCGCGCTTGCCAGTTTGCCCGATTTTGACCCCAATGCGCGCCCCCGTCCCCTGACCACGGGAATTGATCCCAGCCAAAGCCCCCTGTTCAACCGTGCCGTGCAGGGTGTTTATGAACTGGGCTCCGTGTTCAAGGTGTTCACGGTGGCGCAGGCCTTGGATTTGGGGATGGTGACGCCTGAAACGGTGATTGATACATCTGGCCCTTTGCGCATCGCAGGGTTCAATATCCGCGATTTTCGCGATTATGGGCCGCGTCAAACCGCGACCGAAGTGATTGTGCATTCCTCCAATATCGGCACGGCGCGGATCGCCGATGAGATCGGACCAGATCGGCAACGGATGTTCCTTGAGGATTTGGGTCTGTTGGAACCTGCCCCCTTGGAGATTGTCGAGGCCAGAACGGGCCGCCCGATGATCCCCGCAAGATGGGAGCGGCTGTCGACCATGACCATCTCTTATGGCCACGGCCTATCCGTTTCACCTTTGCATCTGGCCTCTGGCCTTGCGGCGATGGTCAATGGCGGCACCCGCGTGACGCCAAGCTTGATCGCACTAGACCAACCACCGCAGCGAGGACCGCGCGTTATTTCCACGCAAACCTCCGCACAAATCAACGCGATGATGCGCGCGGTGGTCGATGGTGGCACGGCAGGTTTGGCCGAGGTGGAAGGCTATGAGATGGGCGGCAAAACGGGCACGGCGGACAAACCAAACCCCGCAGGCGGCTATTATGAGGATCGCGTGATTGCGACCTTTGCGGGGGCCTTTCCGATGAGTGATCCGAAATATGTGCTGGTGGTCACGTTGGACGAGCCTGAAATTGTCGCGCTTGGCGACCCGCCGCACGGCGGGGTGGACCGCAGCACCCGTGGCCGCCGAAATCCTGCGCCGTGTCGGGCAAGCTTCTGGATATGCAGCCGGTAATTGCACCTGCTGTTGTTTCTCAGCTATCTAGCCATATCGAATGATGTTGTGATTCTGTGAATAGGAGGCGCCATGCCCGCGCCGCTTGGCGACGAACCACACGGCTTTCCTCGCTTGACTGACCCCAACGCGGGGGCGCGATGTGGCTGTGACGGGCTTGTAAGCCTCGACAGCCGCAAAATCGCCAAGGGTCATGTTTTTGCGGCGCTTGCAGGCAGCCATGCGCATGGGCACATTCGCAAAACCTGTGCTCGAGGCGGGGCGGCGGCCATCCTCACCGATCCTGAAGGAGCGCGGATCATCGGTGATCTGCCCGCGCAGTATGACGCAAGCCCGATCGTGGTGGAGGAGCCGCGCGCGGCCCTCGCGCAGGCGGCGGCGCTTTGGTACGGCGCACAGCCCGACACGGTGGTGGCGGTGACGGACCAATGGCAAAACCTCGGTCGCCAGTTTTACCTGTCAGATTTGATGGCTCTGGGGTTTGAGGCGGTCAATATCGGCACCACGGGGTGGAAGGCAGCCTTGCCGCCACGGCACCCATACAACCCTGACCCGCTGACCTTGCACGCGCTGCTGCACGATATGGCGTGCGCGGGCGTCAGCCATGCCGCGATGGAGGCCTCCTCGCATGGGCTGGATCAGCACCGCTTGACGGGGTGCGGATCAGCGGGATCCTGAATTTTACCCAAGACCATCTGGATTACCACGGCACGATGGAGGCGTATTTCACCGCGAAGGCGCGGCTTTTTTCCGAGGTTTTGGACGAGGGCGGCACGGCGGTGGTCAACCTTGATGGTCCCTATGGGCCACGCGTGGCCGCCATCGCGGCTGCGCGTGAGATCGAGGTGATCACCGTGGGCGAGGTCGCATCTGAGGCGCGGCTGCGCATCACGGGCCGCCGTTTGGACGAGCGCGGGCAGGATCTGCTCTTTACATGGCAAGATGATCCCTATCGCGCACGCCTGTCATTGATTGGCGGGTTTCAGGCCATGAATGTCATGGTGGCCGCTGGCCTTGTGATTGCCGCAGGGGCGGCACCTGATGCGGTGTTTGCCACCCTGCCGCGTCTCACGGGGGTGCGCGGACGGATGCAACTGGCCGCAACCCGCGCCAATGGCGCGCCTGTGTTCGTGGATTATGCGCATACGCCTGATGCACTGAAAACAGCGCTTTTGGCGCTCAGGCCCCATGTTATGGGGCGGCTTCATGTGGTGTTTGGGGCGGGCGGCGATCGGGATCGCGCCAAACGCCCGCTGATGGGGGCAGAGGCCGCCGCCCATGCCGATTGCGTCACCGTCACCGATGACAACCCCCGCAGCGAGGACCCCGCCGCGATCCGTGCTGAAATCTTGAGCGCCTGCCCTGATGCGCGCGAGGTGGGGGACCGTGCCGAGGCGATTTTGCGCGCCGTGGCTGATCTGACCCCGGGGGATGCGCTGCTGATTGCGGGCAAGGGGCATGAAACGGGGCAAACGGTGGGGGATGTCACCTATCCGTTCGATGATATCGAACAGGCAAGCCTTGCCGTCAGTGCCTTGGAGGGGCAGATATGAGCGCGCTTTGGACTTCCGCTGAGATTGCCACCGCCACTGCGGGCGTGGCGCTGACCCCGTTCGGCGTAACGGGCATTTCCATTGACACCCGCAGCCTTAAAGCGGGGGATTTGTTTGTCGCCCTTTGCGCCGCGCGCGATGGCCATGATTTCGTGGCCGATGCACTGGCCAAAGGGGCAGGGGGCGCACTGGTCAGCCGCATTCCTGACGGAGTGGCGCAAGACGCGCCGCTGATTGTGGTGGAGGATGTGCAAACCGCGCTTGAGGATTTGGGCCGCGCAGGGCGCGCGCGGATGGGCGGGCAGGTGATCGCCATCACAGGTTCGGTCGGCAAGACAACCACCAAGGAGATGATGCGCGCTGCGTTGGCCCCTTTGGGACGCGTCCATGCCTCGGTGGCTTCCTATAACAATCATTGGGGCGTGCCATTGACCTTGGCGCGGATGCCGCGCGACAGTGCTTATGCGGTGATTGAAATCGGCATGAATGCGCCCGGTGAAATCGCACCTTTGGCCCGCATGGCGCGCCCCCATCTGGCGATGGTCACCACGGTTGCAGCGGCCCATCTGGAGGCATTCGGCAGCCTTGAGGGGATTGCGCATGAAAAGGCGAGCATTTTCGAGGGGCTAGAAGAGGGCGGGATCGCGCTTGTCAATGCGGATGTGGCGCAAAGCGCCATCTTGTATGACACGGCCGCCGCCCATGCCGCGCGGATCATCCGCTTTGGCAGCAGCCCCGATGCTGATGCTTGCCTCGCCGAGGCGCAGGTGATCGAGGATCGCACCGTGTGCACCTTGCGGATGGGGGATGACACGCGGCTGTTCAAATTGAACGCGGGTGGGCGGCATTTGGCGCTCAATGGCGTGGCCGTTATGGCAAGCTTGGCCGCGCTGGACTGCGACCTTGCACTGGGGGCCTTGGGTCTGGCGTCTTGGCGAGCGGTCACGGGGCGCGGCACCCGTGAGAGCATCACCTGTCGCGCCTGCATTCGGGCACAATCGAGATGATTGATGATGCCTATAACGCCAATCCCGCCTCGGTTGCCGCTGCGCTAGACGTTTTGGCCGCAGCAAATGCGCGCCGCCGCGTGGCGGTATTGGGCGATATGTTGGAACTGGGCACGCAAGGCCCGGCCATGCACGCGGAACTGGCCGATTTGCCCAGTATGGAGCGGATCGAGATCATCCATACCGTAGGCCCGCTGATGGAGCATCTGCACGCCTCGCTGCCCAACCGCAAGCAGGGTCTGCATTGCGAAACCGCCGATCACATGGCCCGTCAATTGCCCAAAACCCTTCAGGAGGGCGATATCGTCCTTCTGAAAGGGTCAAACAGCGTAAAACTGGCGCGCGTGGTTGACGCATTGCGCAATCTGGGGCAATCGGTTGGGGAAACCTAAAGGAGAACCGCCAGATGTTGTATTGGCTCAGCGAATTGTCGGATGGCGGTGGTGTCTTTAACCTGTTCCGCTACATCACCTTCCGCGCAGGGGCCGCTTTCTTCACCGCGCTGGTCTTTGGGTTTATTTTTGGCCGCCCGCTGATCAATGCGCTGCGCCGCCGCTATGCCAAGGGGCAACCAATCCGCGAGGATGGACCCGCCCATCATATCGCCACCAAGGCGGGCACGCCGACCATGGGGGGCTTGCTGATCTTGGCGGCGCTGACCCTCTCCACGCTGCTCTGGGCGCGACTGGACAATGGATTCGTTTGGATTGTCTTGGGCGTGACCGTGGCCTTTGGCCTGATTGGTTTGGCCGATGACTGGGCCAAGGTCAGTCGCCAAACCACGGCGGGGCTTTCGGGGAAATTGCGCCTTGGGCTGGGCTTTGTCATTGCGGCCGTGGCCAGTATTGCGGCCTCCAGCTTGCACCCTGACGCGTTGACCTTGCAATTGGCCGTGCCCGTGTTCAAGGACGTGCTGATCAATTTGGGCTATGTCTTTGTGCCATTCGCCATGATCGTGATCGTGGGTAGCGCCAATGCGGTCAACCTCACCGATGGGTTGGATGGTCTGGCCATCATGCCCGTGATGATTGCGGCCGCCACGCTTGGCGTGATTGCCTATGCGGTGGGGCGGGTCGATTTCACCGAATATCTCGATGTGCATTACGTGCCGGGAACGGGCGAATTGCTGGTTTTCTGCGCAGGGCTGATCGGGGGCGGATTGGGGTTTTTGTGGTATAATGCCCCTCCAGCGGCGGTGTTCATGGGCGATACAGGATCGCTTGCCTTGGGCGGCGCTTTGGGCGCGATTGCGGTCGCCACAAAGCACGAAATCGTTTTGGCCATTGTAGGCGGCCTTTTCGTGGCTGAGGCGCTGAGTGTGATCATCCAAGTCCTTTATTTCAAACGCACAGGCAAGCGCGTGTTTCTGATGGCTCCCATTCACCATCATTTCGAAAAGAAAGGCTGGGCCGAACCGCAGGTCGTGATCCGGTTTTGGATCATCTCCCTCATCCTCGCGCTCATTGGCCTTGCGACACTGAAGCTGCGGTAATGTAAGGAGGCACTGCGCCATGATCCCTGTCATGGGTTTTGAGGGTCAGAAGGTCGTTGTTCTGGGCCTTGGCCGTTCGGGGCTGGCCACCGCGCGGGCGTTGCAGAAGGGTGGGGCCATTCCCCTTGTGTGGGACGATGGGGCCGAGGCGCGCGCGCGGGCGCAGGCCGAAGGGTTTGCGCTGATCGACCCCACCAAAAAGGGCGCGTTGGAGGGTGTCTCGCGCCTCGTGACCTCCCCCGGTATCCCCAATCTATACCCCGCACCGCACGCGGCGATTTTGGCCGCCTATCAGGCCAATGTGCCCGTTGACAATGATGTGGGTCTGTTCTTTGCCGCGCTGGGCCAGTCTGATTGGGCCGATCATGACCGCCCCCCGCGCGTTGTGGCGGTGACGGGGTCAAACGGCAAATCGACCACCTCCGCCCTGATTGCCCATATTCTGGCCGAGGCGGGCACGTCTGTGCAGCTTGCGGGCAATATCGGGCGCGGGGTTTTGGATATCGACCCGCCCGAAGATGGCGCGGTGATTGTGTTGGAGCTGTCATCCTATCAGATTGAATTGGCCCGCGCGTTGGACCCCTGACATTGCGGTGTTCACTCAATCTCTCGCCCGATCATTTTGGACCGCCACGGCGGGATGGGCGGCTATTACGCGGCCAAGCGGCGGCTTTCTCCAGCGTGCGGCCCTGATCGCGCGGTGATTGGGATTGATGAGCTGGAGGCTGTCGCTGTCCAATCAACCAGCCAGCGGCGGGGATCGGTGATCCGCATTTCATCCACGCAAAAGCTTGACGGGGTGAATTGGGATATTTTCGCACGCAAGGGCTGGCTTTTGCAGAATGGCGCAAGGCGGCAGGTGGCCGCGATTGACCTGCGCGAGATTGCGGGGCTTGCAGGCGCACATAACCACCAGAACGCTTGCGCGGCCTATGCGGTGGCGCGGGCTTTGGGCCTTGCCCCGCGTGTGATCGAGGGCGCATTGCACAGTTTCCAAGGGCTGCCCCATCGCAGTCAGGTTCTGGGCGCGGCGCGCGGTGTGCGCTTCGTGAATGACAGCAAAGCCACCAATGCCGATGCCGCCGCCAAGGCGCTGCAAGCCTTCCCCGCCATCCGCTGGATTTGCGGCGGGTTGGAAAAGGAGGGCGGGCTGGACGTGGTGCGGCCTCATTTTGGTTCGGTCAAAAAGGCCTATGTGATCGGGCGGGAGGCCGCCAAATTTGCGCTTCACTTGGGTGATCTGTCTTATGAGATTTGCACGGATATGGCCACCGCGGTCACCCGTGCCGCCGCAGAGGCCGAAGCGGGGGAGGTTGTTTTGCTTGCCCCTGCCGCTGCAAGTTTCGATCAATATGACAATTTCGAGCAGCGCGGTGATGATTTCGCCGCCCATGTTGCGCAAGTTCTTGCACAATCTGCGCTGTGATGCGGCTTTCTCTGGCTTTTGCGAATAATTTTCGCTAATTTGCCCACGAGACCCGAAGAAAATCGGGCGAATGAGGCAGTATCGGGCGGATTAATCCATGACAGAAATGGCGCATGGCACGGTTCTTGTGCAATCAGGCGAAGCGGTCCTGCCGCGGTGGTGGCGCACCGTTGACCGTGGCACAATCGGTTGCATTTTGGCGCTTTTTGCCATTGGCCTTTTGTTGGGTTTCGCCGCATCCCCCCCTTTGGCGGAGCGCAATGGTCACCCGCCGTTCCACTATGTGACCCGACAGGCCGTCTTTGGTGGCATGGCGATGATCGGGATGCTGCTTGTCTCGATGATGCCCCCGCATCTGGTGCGCCGCTTTGCGGTTATGGGTTTTGGTGCGGCCTTCGTGTCGCTGCTGCTGTTGCCGTTTTTTGGCACTGATTTTGGCAAAGGTGCTGTGCGGTGGTATTCGCTGGGATTTGCCTCGGTGCAGCCTTCGGAATTTCTAAAGCCGCTCTACATGGTGACGGTCGCATGGATGGTCGCGCTCCGCAAGAATTGGCTGGCCCGCCCGGCAAAAGGCTGTCTTTACCCTCACCGTGGTGATTGTCGGCGCTCTGGCAATGCAACCTGATTTTGCCAAGCGGCCTTGATCTTGATGGCATGGTGCGTGATCTATTTCGTGGCGGGCGCGCCGATCATCCTGTTGATGGGGGTCGTGGCCCTGGCGGCTGTGGCGGGTGTGTTTTTTTACAACGCCTCGGAGCATTTCGCGCGCCGCATTGACGGGTTTCTCAGCGCCGAAGTGGCGCCGAACACGCAACTGGCCTATGCTGCCAATGCCATTCGCGAGGGCGGATTTTTCGGTGCGGGTCTGGGGGAAGGGGCGGTGAAATGGACCTTGCCCGATGCGCATACCGATTTCATTATTGCCGTTGCCGCCGAAGAATATGGCGTGCTCCTTGTTCTGGTCATTATCGCGCTGTTTGCGACCATCGCCTTGCGCAGTTTCCTGCGCTTGCTCAAAGAACGTGACCCGTTCATTCGTCTGGCGGGCACGGGTCTGGTGACGCTCTTCGCCATGCAGGCCATCATCAATATGGGCGTTGCGGTGCGGCTTTTGCCCGCTAAGGGCATGACCCTGCCTTTTGTCTCCTATGGGGGGTCGTCTATTCTGGCGACAGGGCTTGCGATGGGGATGATTTTGGCATTTACCCGTTCGCGGCCACAAGGTGATTTGGCCGATATTTTCAACAAACGGGGACGCTGATCCGATGGGGACTGGAGGGGCGCGTCACGCCATTATTGCCGCAGGGGGAACTGGGGGGCATATGTTCCCCGCCCAAGCCTTGGCCGAGGCCATGGTGCGTCAGGGATGGCATGTGACCTTATCAACAGATGCGCGCGGCGCGCGCTATGCGGGGGGATTTCCCCATGTGGTGTCGGTGCAGACCGTCTCTGCCGCGAGTTTTGCGCAAGGTGGCCTGTTGGCCAAGCTGATGACGCCGTTCAAAATCTTGGGCGGGGTGGTTTCGGCCCTCTTGGCGCAGCGCCGTCTGCGGCCCGATATCGTGGTCGGATTTGGGGGATATCCCACCATTCCTGCGCTGGCCGCAGCCTATCTGGCGCGCCGTCCCCGCATCTTGCACGAGCAAAATGGGGTGCTGGGGCGTGTCAATGCGCTGTTCGCGGGCCGCGTGCAGGCGGTGGCCTGTGGCACATGGCCCACGCCCCTGCCGCATGGGGTGCAGGGGCACCACACGGGCAACCCGGTGCGCGCGGCTGTCACTGCGCGGGCGGGCGCGGCCTATACCCCGCCCGGCGATTGGCCTTTGTCGCTTGTCATCATCGGCGGCAGTCAAGGTGCGCGCATCTTGTCCGAGGTAGTGCCAAATGCGGTTGCAAAACTGCCCAAAGGGATTTTGGCGCGCCTGCGCGTGGCCCAACAAGCCCGCCCCGAGGATATCGATCGCGTCACCCGTGCCTATGCTTATCTGGGTGTCGCCGCCGAGGTGCAGCCCTTTTTCGATGACATCCCCCGCCGCATCGCGGAGGCGCAATTG
>JAGYKZ010000036.1 GCA_018401385.1 Roseicyclus sp. | reverse complement strand
GCCAAGCACACCAAGCCCAAGCACCGCCACTTTGCGATCCCGCGCCAGAGGCGGCACCAGATCAGCGCGCCACAGCCCATCTTGGCCGGCGATAAAATCGTCCATAAGTAGGTGATAGCGCAACACATGGCCCGTGACGAATTCCAACATTCCTTGGGTCAGCCCATAATCCACCATACGGGCAAGGGGCATGGTGATGGTCTGATTGCCGACAATATCCTCGACCCCTGCCCATAGACTAAGCACTGCCTTAGCACGGGTGAAGGGGCTGAAATCCTGTAGCCCCGAATTTGGGGCATAGATGATATAATCCACCTCTGCGGGGTCCGCTTCGGTCACAAGCGCCGCGTGATCCAAACTTAACTTTCCAAATGCTTTGCGTAAGGTGGGTTCATATTCAGCCCATTTTTCAGATTTGGCAGCAAAAAGGATGACGGGTGCGGACATGGGCGGCTCCGTTGGTTCTGGATGGGTTCAGCGCGGGCGGTGAATATGGGCAGATTGGACAAGGCCGAAAGCGGCCAAAAGCACCATCATCGCCGTGCCGCCGTAAGAGACAAGCGGCAAAGGCACACCCACAACAGGGGCCAGTCCCATCACCATCGCCATGTTGATGGCAAAATACAAAAAGAATGTTGCCGCGATCCCAAGGCTGAGAAGCGAGGCGAAGCGGTCCCTTGTCGAAAGCGCCGTCCAGATACACAGCGCCACGATCAGGAGATAGACAAACAAAAGCGAAGAGGCCCCGATAAATCCGAATTCTTCCGCCAAGGTGGTGAAGATGAAATCCGTGTGCTTTTCTGGAAGAAAATTCAGCCGACTTTGCGTGCCCTCCATAAAGCCACGCCCCGAAAATCCGCCTGAGCCAAGGGCGATTTGGCTTTGTGTGATGTGGTAACCCGCGCCTAACGGGTCTTGGGTTGGATCAATGAATGTGTCGATGCGGCGGAATTGATAATCTTTGAGCAATTGCCACTCTGTCCCGCGTGACGCAAAAACCGCGAGCACCGCCGCCCCGCCCGAGGCGATCAAGGCCGCGAAATAGGCCCAGTGGACCCCAGCGGCAAAAACCACAGCACCCCCGCCCAAGAGCAGGAGCACTGCCGTCCCGAGGTCGGGTTGCTTCAGCGTCAGAAACACGGGGATCAGGATCAGCACAAGCGGCGGCAGGATGTAAATGGGATGCGATTTCTTGGCACTGTCAATTCGCGCATAATAGGCGGCCAGAACCATCACGATGGTGATCTTTGCCAGTTCTGAGGGTTGCAGGCGGAACGGACCAAGGTCCAGCCAACGCTGCGCGCCCATACCCACCGTCCCAAAAAATTCCACATATAGCAGCAGGATAAGTGAGACGGCATAACCCAACCCCGAAACCAACCGCCAGAAGGCGATCGGGATCATCGCGATGACGAACATGGCGGTCATGCCAATCGCGAAACGCTGGGCTTGGGGCATCACCCAAGGCTCCATGGAGCCACCCGCGACTGAGTAAAGCATCATAAACCCGATGCAGGCGACAATGCTCAGGAGCAGCACCAACGGCCAATTGAGGTAGAGCACCTTGCGCCATCCGCTTGGCATTGTGTTGATCTGATAGAGTGAGAAACTCATGCGCGGCTTGTCCCTGTTCCGTTGGACGGGGGGGCATCCGTGCTGCCACGGCGTGGCAAAAGCTGCATCGCGTCATGGCGCTCTTGCACGCTGCGGCGCTGGCTTGCAGGGTAGGCCTCAAGCGGCGGCACGTCATCGAACATCGCATAGAGCAGGATATCGCGCGCCAAAGGTGCGGCCGCGGCCGAGCCACCGCCACCATGCTCAACAATGACCGAAATTGCATAGCGCGGTGCATGGGCGGGCGCATAGCCGACAAAGAGCGCGTGATCGCGGCGTTCCCAAGGTAAATCTTCATTGCGGATCACACCTGCGGCGCGTTCGGCCGCGGTGATATTGCGAACCTGGCTTGTCCCTGTTTTGCCCGCGATGAGATAGTCCTCAAGCACTGTGCGGCTGTTCAAGGCCGTGCCGCGTTCCCCATTGGACACCTCAAACATCCCTTCACGAATTTTCGCAAGGTTTGCTGGGTTCACATCGAGACTGGTGATGGGGTCGTAATGTGGCTCTACCCCGTCAATACTGCGGATCAAGCGCGGCTCAACGGCCAGACCCGACGCCAACCGTGCCGTCATCACCGCCAGTTGCAAAGGTGAATTCAGCACGAACCCCTGACCGATAGAGGCGTTGAGCGTGTCCCCCATGACCCAAGGCTCGCCGCGATTGGCCAATTTCCATTCCATGGTCGGCGCAATACCCGTGGCCACGCCCGAGAGAGGCACCTCATGGCGCACCCCACAGCCGAATTTCTGGGCCATCGCAGATATGGCCTCGATCCCGACACGCTGTGCAAGATCGTAGTAATACACGTCACAGCTTTGTGCCAAGCCTTGGATCAAATCCATGCGCCCATGTCCGCCGCGTTTCCAACAATGAAACCGGCGATTGCCCAATTGCATGGAGCCGCCACAAAACACGGTTTCATTCGGGTCGATCAAACCCGCCTCAAGAGCCGCCAAGGCGACCACCATTTTATAGGTCGATCCTGGGGGATAGAGGCCCTGTGTCGCTTTATTGGCGAGCGGGCGGTAGGGGTCTTCGTTTAAGGTTTGCCAAATCGAAGACGGGATGCCGCGCACAAATAGGTTAGGGTCGTATGTGGGTGCGGAGGCCAGCGCAAGGATGTCACCATTCTGCGTGTCCATCACAACGGCGCCCGCGCTTTCGCCCGCAAGCCGTGCTTCGGCATAGTTTTGCAGATAGGCGTCAATGGTCAGCTGCACATCTGCCCCTTGTTGTGCGGCGCTACGATCCAACTCTCGCATCACACGACCTGCGGCGTTGACCTCGACCCGCTTGCTGCCCGCCTTTCCGCGCAGGACATCCTCTAGCCGTGCCTCCACATTATAGCGCCCCACCTGAAAATCAGGAATTTGCAGCACGGGGTCCGTGTCGCCCGTTGTGTCTAGGTAATAGTCGGACACAGGCCCAACATAGCCCACGACATGGGAGAAATCCCCGCCAAGCGGATAATTGCGCGACAGTCCGACATCGGGCGTGATGCCTGGCAGGGCAGGGGCATTGACTGACACCAAGGAGAACTCTTCCCAAGTCAGACGGTCGGCAATGGTCACGGGCACAAAGGGTGGGCGTGACATCATCTCATCACGTGCGCGATCCAACTTGCCACGGTCAAGATTCACAATCCGGCTTAATCGCGCCAAAACCACATCCACATCGCCCGCATCTTCGCGCACCATGGTGATCCTGTAATTGGGGGCATTGTCGGCCAGGATGGTGCCTTTGCGGTCGTAGATCACCCCACGCGCTGGAGGCAACAGTCTGAGATTGATCCGATTTTCTTCAGCCAAAAGGCGAAAATCATCCGCACGTTCCAATTGCAAATAGCGCATTCGCCCTGCCAAAACGAGGCAAGTGGTGGTCATAAGCCCCCCCAAGACAATCGCGCGGCGCGACAGTTGGGCGCTGCTGTCTTCAATTTTGCGTTTCTGACTGCGTGCCATGGTTACACATTGTCCGGATCTGCAGCGTTTAGTCTATCCAATCCCAAAAGATATTTCGAGATGACAACGACCACTGGATAGCAGGCAATCGTCACAATCGCGTGCAAAGCCACCTGCAAAAAAGGTGCTTGCTCTGCAAGAAGCACCCCTAAAATTACACGTTCGGCCAATGTGCAGAGGGCAATTGTGCCCGTCACCATACCAAATTCTCCAAGGAAGGTCATATTGGAAATCTCGGGTTGCAATCTGCGCAGCCGCTCACTTGCCAGCACCATGATCAAGGCCCCTAGGCCTACAGGGGCGTGTGTGAGAAAATCATTGGTCAAAAAAATGAATGCGATGGCGCCGAGGGGCACGGTGTTGGGTTGACGCAAAACCCATGCAAAGGTCAGCGCCATGATTAAATTCGGGACTGGTATTGCCCCGTCATCAATTCCCAAGGGAAGAATTTTCCAAATCATCACAAAAAGACAAAGCGTCAGGTAGTAACTGCGAAAGAGCCATATTCGTGCGGTTAAGGGGTCCGTCATGTGCCATCTGTCCCCGTGTTATCTGCACTGGTTTCAGCGGCTTCTGGTGTTGGGTCGCTGACGGTTGGGTCAGGCGCGTTCAACTCAGGCGTCACGGGATCGGGCAATGGGGGTCCGATCAACGTGTCGCTGTCGTTCAAAGGCACGACATCGGGGTTGCGCATCACCCGCAAGAAACTCAAGCGACCGAAATCTGCCGCAAGACGCGCGCGAAAGGCGCGATCGGGATCAATGACGATTTGGCCGACCAGCAGCCCCGCAGGATAAAGCCCATCAGCCCCTGAGGTGACAATACGGTCCCCCGCGGCAATATCTTCTGGGGTTTCGATGAACTCAATCAATGGAGCCGTGCTGTTATCCCCAGACAGCAAAGCCTGCTGCCCAGAGGGCTGGATCACCACGGGCACGCGGCTGTTGGTGTCGGTCACCAACAAAACGCGCGCTGTGCGTTCGCCGAGCCCTGCGATGCGACCGACCAGCCCCAACCCGTCCATAGCGGCCCAGCCATCCTCTACCCCATCGCGCGCACCCACATTGAGCAGGACCGAGCGGCGAAAGGGGGAGCCGCTATCGGCCAGAACGATGCCCGAAATCCATGTCAGAGAAGGGTCAGGCTGTACGCGGTTGAGGTCCAACAGACGGGCGTTTTCCTGTTCCAGTTGAATCGCCGCTTCGCGCCATGCGCGCATCTGCTGCAACTCGCGCCGCAGCTGCTCATTCTGTTCGTAAAGCCGCGCGTAGGACTGGAAATCATCGACCATGCGCCCCAATCCCGTGACAGGGGCCATGGCCCACTCCATATTGGGCACGATACGATCCACAACGGCGGCGCGGATCCGTTCTGCCCTTGGATTGTCAATCCGCCACAAAAGGATCAGACCAAGCAAGAAGATGATCAGTAGGATCACCAACAAGCGCCGCATAGGATGTGCGAGATTTTCCTCGTGTCTATCCCGTGCCATGGTCGCATAACCTTGTCATCACGCCTCAGTCTCTTCTCCCTACGGGACAGAGACTGACCCAATCACGACTCGTAATCAATGGCGTGGCGGAGTTGCTTTTCGTATTCAAGTGCCTTGCCTGTGCCAAGCGCCACGCAGTTCAGGCTTTCTTCGGCCACCGAAATCGCAAGACCAGTTTGTTCCCGCAAGGCAAGATCTAGGTCGCCCAGGAGTGCACCACCACCCGTCAACATCACGCCGCGATCCACGATATCCGCCGCCAGATCAGGTGGGGTGGCCTCAAGTGCGCTCATGACGGCCTCGCAAATCTGCTGCACCGGTTCCGACAGGGCTTCGGCCACATGAGCTTGGTTCAATTCGATTTCCTTGGGCACGCCGTTCAACAGGTCGCGGCCGCGAATGGCCATGATTTGCCCTTTGCCATCGCGGGGCATAACGGCTGTGCCGATGGTGGTTTTGATCCGCTCTGCCGTGCTTTCACCGACAAGCAAATTGTGCTGACGGCGCAGGTAGGAGATGATCGCCTCATCCATACGGTCGCCTCCAACGCGGACCGAACGCGCATAAACAATATCGGCCAAAGACAAGACGGCCACTTCGGTTGTGCCGCCGCCAATGTCCACCACCATGTTGCCGGTTGGGTCTGTGATTGGCATCCCACGCCCCAATCGCAGCGGCAATCGCTCCGATCAAACCCGCCGCGCTGACCGCCACCCAAAACAGATTGACGGATCGCACGTTTCTCTACGGGTGTTGCCCATGGGGCACGCAAACGATGATTTTTGGCTTTGTGAAGGTCGTGCTTTTATGCACTTTGCGGATGAAATGTTTGATCATTTCTTCCGCAACATCGAAATCGGCAATTACCCCGTCCCGCATAGGGCGGATTGCTTGAATTGACCCTGGGGTGCGTCCGAGCATCAGTTTGGCGTCTTCGCCGAACGCCAAACACCACACCGTCTTTCACTTGATAGGCCACAACGGAGGGTTCGCTGAGGACCACCCCTTTGCCGCGCACATAAATCAATGTGTTCGCGGTGCCCAAATCAATCGCCATATCGGCGGAAAATAGTCGTCCAAGTCCAAAAGCCATAATGCGGCGATCCCAAATAGTCATCCTGCTCAGACGAGGTTGACCTGTTTGCAGCCGATCACCCTCTGATAGGCATATATGCAAAGGGCTGTGGGAAGGTAAAGAACAATAAGGGCGCAATCGATGTGCAAGCCAAGGTAATTCAAAGAAATCCGCCCCAGTCGGGGCGGATTTTTCAGATTGTCTCAGTTTGCATCGCGATAGGAGACTTCCTTTACATCCGCGCCTGATTTTCCGCGCCGCAAGATTAAGCGGTTCAGGGCGTTGATATAGGCCTTGACGCTGGCGACCACCGTATCGGTATCAGCCGATTGTGCCGTGGCAATGCGCCCCTCTTCCTCCATCCGAACGGATACGGTCGCTTGCGCATCGGTCCCTTCGGTGACGGCATGAACTTGATAAAGCTGCAAACGCGCCGAATGTGGAAAGGCCTGTTTGACCGCGTTAAACGCCGCATCCACAGAATATAGCGTATGCAGCAGTTTTCCTCATCACCCACACGGATCACAAGGTCGGCGTGTTGCGGGGCCTCGGTTCCGCAGATCACACGCAGGAATTTCAGCTCCAAATGGTCGGAGGCATCAATCGCGCCTGTGTCCGTGACAAGGGCCACAATGTCGTCATCATACACTTCTTTTTTGCGATCCGCCAAAGCCTTGAACCGCACAAACACATCGTTGAGCTGATTGTCTGCCAATTCAAAGCCCAATTCTTTGAGCTTGGCGCGCAACGCGGCGCGGCCCGAATGTTTGCCAAGGGGCAACGAGGTGCCAGACAACCCAATATCCTCAGGGCGCATGATCTCGAACGTGTCCGCTGATTTCAGCATCCCGTCTTGGTGGATGCCCGATTCATGGGCGAAGGCATTCTTGCCGACTATGGCCTTGTTGAACTGAACCGCGAACCCAGAAACAGTGCTGACACGGCGCGAGATATGCATGATTTTCTTGGCATCGACACGGGTGTGGAACGGCATGATGTCATTGCGCACGCGCATCGCCATCACGACCTCCTCCAGCGCGGTATTGCCCGCCCGTTCACCCAGCCCATTGATGGTGCATTCAATCTGACGTGCCCCGCCCTCAACCGCGGCCAAGGCGGTGGCGGTCGCCATGCCAGGTCATTGTGGCAATGGGTGGCAAAAATCACGTCCCCGCACCCGGCACATCTGCAATGAGACGCTCAATCAAGCGCGCGCGCTTTCGCGCGGCCGCAAACCTCAACCCACTGTGTCGGGAATATTGATTGTTGTGGCCCCTGCCTTGATGGCAATTTCGACCACACGCTTGAGGTAATCCCATTCGGTGCGGGTGGCATCCATCGGCGACCATTGGACATTGTCACAGAGATTGCGCGCATGGCTGACGGTCTCGTGGATGCGTTCGGCCATTTGATCCATCGACAGGTTCGGGATCGCGCGGTGCTGTGGCGAGGTGCCGATGAACGTGTGGATGCGCGGGCTTTTGGCGTGGCGCACGGCTTCCCAGCAGCGGTCAATATCCTTGAAATTCGCGCGCGCAAGGCCGCAAATTGTTGCATTTTGAGTTTGCTTGGCAATCTCTGATACGGCTGCAAAATCCCCTTCCGAGGCAATTGGAAAACCCGCTTCGATAATATCCACGCCCATTTCATCGAGGAGTATGGCGATCTCCAACTTCTCGGCATGGCTCATAGTTGCACCGGGGCTTTGTTCTCCATCGCGCAAGGTGGTGTCAAAAATCAAAACGCGGTTTTTATCGTCATTCATGGGTTCTCTCCCCCGCCAATCAAGTGTCGGCCCTGTGCATCTGCAATGCGGCCTTGTCAATCAATGATGCTATGTTTTGGTGAAGCTTTCGGCGCTAAATCCCCCTGAGCGGTCGCGCCGAATGGCACGCTCAGAGGCGGCTAAGAAGAAGCCCTAGCAACGCGTTGAGGCCGCCAGTAGGGCGGCTGTGCATTGCTGTGATATGGATCGCGTTCTTGGTCATGATGCGCGAACTATGCCGTGCAAGGTCGGCGATGAAAACCCCCTTTTTCGTCCCAATGTCAAACTTGCCCCGACCATGGCGCCGCCTACATCACTCTTTATGGTAGAGAATAGATTTCAGCGCGTTCTGATCTTAGGTGCATCGGGTGGCATAGGGCGGGCCTTGGTTGCGCAATATCGCGCAACGGGCGCGATGGTTGTGCCTTTATCGCGCCGCGAGGATGGGTTTGATCTGACCAAGCCTGCCTCGGTTGACGCGCGTTTGGCAGCCCTGAGCGGCCCATTTGATCTGATTGTGGTTGCCACGGGGGCGTTGGAGATTGACGGGATTGGCCCAGAGAAATCCCTTGCCCAGATCAGCGCAGATGCGCTTGCGCGCCAATTTGCGGTCAATGCTATTGGACCTGCGCTGATCTTACGCCATGTGCCGCGCTTGATGGATCGACAGGGCAATGGGGTTTGTGCGGTGTTGTCGGCGCGGGTGGGATCCATCGCAGATAACCGCGTGGGCGGGTGGTATGGGTATCGTGCTGCGAAAGCGGCAGTGAACCAGATCGTGCGGACGGGGTCGATCGAATTGACGCGCAGCCATAAGGGCGCGGCGCTGATCGCCCTGCATCCGGGAACGGTGCGCACAAAATTCACGGAAGATTATCTGGGTCGCCATCCCGCCGTTGCGCCCGAGGAGGCCGCCGCAAATATCGTGCAGGTTTTGGAAGGCATTGGTCCCGCGCAGACAGGCCAGTTCTTTGATTGGAAAGGCGCGTCTGTGCCATGGTAGATGTCACCCCGCGCTTGATCCTCATTTTGGGGGATCAACTCAGCCATCAAGTGGCCGCATTTCGCGAAGCGGATAAATCCCGCGATATCGTGGTCATGGCTGAGGTCTGGGACGAGGCAAGCTATGTGCCCCACCACCCCAAAAAAATTGCTTTGATCTTCGCTGCCATGCGTAAATTTGCGCAAGAATTGCGGAATGAGGGCTGGAAAGTCGCGTATACCCGCCTTGATGATGCGGAAAATACGCAATCCTTGGTGGGCGAGGTGATCCGCCGCGCCGCAGAGCTGGGCGCGCAAGAAGCCATTGCCACAGCCCCCGCTGAATGGCGCGTGATCGCCGCCTTGGAGGAGTGCCCGATCCCCGTTCATCAATTTCCCGATGACCGTTTTCTGTGCAGCACGTCAGAATTCGCCGATTGGGCAAAAGGGCGCAAAGAGCTGCGGATGGAGTTTTTCTATCGTGAGATGCGCCGCAAAACAGGGATTTTGATGGCGGGAGACCAACCTGAAGGGGGCAAATGGAATTTCGACCATGACAATCGCGCGCCGCCCCAAGAGGGGCTTGCCAATCGTATGCCGCCGCAATTTGACCCAGATGAAATTGTCCGTGAGGTGCTTGATCTGGTCGAGGCGCGATTTGGAACTCATTTTGGCCGTTTACGCCCCTTTTGGTTCGCCACAAGCCGCGCTGAGGCTTTGATCGCGTTAGAGGATTTCATCAAGAACCGCTTGCCAGATTTTGGTCGGTATCAAGATGCAATGGTGCAGGGCGAGGCATTTTTGAACCATTCGATCCTGTCCATGTATTTGAACATCGGCCTGTTGAATTGGCGCGAGATGTGTGACGCGGCTGAGGCCGCCTATCACACCGGTGCCGCACCGCTGAATTCGGTTGAGGGGTTCATCCGTCAGATCATCGGGTGGCGCGAATACATCCGTGGTATCTATTTTAATGAAGGGCCAGATTACACATCGCGCAATGCGCTTGGGCATAAACGTCCGTTGCCGGCGTTTTACTGGTCGGGTGAAACGGATATGGCCTGTATGCAGGATGCGATCCTCCAAACGCGTGACCACGCCTATTCGCACCATATCCAACGATTGATGGTGACAGGAAACTTTGCGCTTCTTGTGGGGGTTGATCCTCAGGCGGTGCATGAATGGTATCTGGCGGTATATGCCGATGCCTTTGAATGGGTCGAAGCACCCAATGTGATCGGCATGAGCCAATTTGCAGATGGCGGGATTGTGGCCTCAAAGCCTTATGTTTCGGGCGGCAATTACATCAACAAAATGTCAAACCATTGCGGGCGCTGCACCTATAAGGTGAAGGAAAAAGCGGGTGCGCAGGCGTGCCCGTTCAATGCGTTTTATTGGCATTTTTTGATCCGAAACAAGGAAAAATTCGCAAAAAATCCGCGTATGGCGCAAATGTATCGCGTTTGGGCCAAGATGGATGCAGATACCCGTGCCGCAACACTTGAGACGGCCGAGGCCAATTTGGCGCGGCTTGATGGGTTATAAGGATCATTTTTGGGCTTCCCAAACCCGCAGATTTCCGCACATAGCTAGAACGTGCCGTCTGCCGATCATTGGGATCGCGGCAGGGTGGTGCGATGGGTCTCTGACATGATTGA
This sequence comes from Roseicyclus sp., assembly GCA_018401385.1. Taxonomy (GTDB): domain Bacteria; phylum Pseudomonadota; class Alphaproteobacteria; order Rhodobacterales; family Rhodobacteraceae; genus M30B80. Next base: position 7,390 of record JAGYKZ010000036.1, on the reverse strand, counting down.
TGTTTATGCGGCCCGCGCGGCTTTTTCCGAGGCGGAATGCGCGCGGCTTCTGGAGCAAATCGCCACCGCCCCTACGCGCGATGCGAAACTGGTGGGGCAGGCGCAGCATCACAATGTGCGCCGCGCCGATCTGGTGTGGCTTGATGAGGTTGAGGGATGCGAATGGGTGACCGAGCGCGCGATTGATCTGGTGCGCGTGGCCAATCGAGACGTCTTTGATTTTGACATCACCGATTTTTCCGAAAGCCCGCAAGTGGCGCGATATGACAGCCGCCGCGAAGGTCATTTTGATTGGCATTCGGACATCGGGGATGGCCGATTGGCCGCGCGGCGCAAGCTGACAATTGTGATCCAATTGGATGCGGGTCATGGGTATGAGGGGGGCGATTTGCAAATCATGCCCAGCAATCACACTGTGACCGCCGCGCGCGGGCGCGGGGATGCGGTGATGTTCCCCTCCTTTATGTTGCATCGCGTGACGCCCGTCACCAAAGGCACACGGCATTCGCTGACCTTGTGGTGCCATGGGCCAAGTTTTCGATAGCCCGATTTTGCCAGAACCTCTTAGCGCAGATATGGACAAATCTGGTGCGCTGTGAAAGACGGGGCGCTTGAAACACAGGAGGTTTTGAGCATGATAACAGTCACCCGTTTTGCGCCATCCCCAACGGGATATTTGCACGTTGGCAATCTGCGCACGGCTCTGTTCAACCACCTGATTGCACGGCGCACGGGCGGCAAGTTTATCTTGCGGCTTGATGATACCGACCCTGAACGTTCAAAGCAGGAATATGCGGATGCGATCCGCGCGGATTTGGAATGGTTGGGTCTGACTTGGGACCAGGAGGCGCGCCAATCCGCGCGGCTTGATCGTTACGAGGCCGCGGCCCAAGAGTTGCGCGATAACGGACGGTTTTATGAGGCGTTTGAAACGCCTACTGAACTTGATCTCAAGCGCAAAAAACAACTGAATATGGGCCAGCCGCCCGTATATGATCGCGCGGCGCTGAAATTGAGTGCGGCAGAACGCGATGCGCTGCGCGCAGAGCGTGGCACGGGCGTGTGGCGGTTTTTGCTCGATCAGGAACGGATTGAGTGGACAGATGGCATTCTGGGCGATGTGTCGATTGATGCGGCAAGCCTGTCTGATCCCGTTTTGATCCGTCAGGATGGGCAATTCTTGTATACTCTGGCTTCGGTGGTGGACGACACGGATATGGGCATCACCCATGTTGTGCGTGGCTCTGATCATGTCACCAACACCGCCACGCAGATTCAAATCATGGCGGCGCTTGGCTTTGACGCGCCTGCCTTTGCGCATCACTCGCTGTTAACAGGCCCACAGGGCGAGGCGCTGTCCAAACGGCTTGGCACTTTGGCCCTGCGTGATCTGCGCGCGGCAGGGGTGCATCCTATGGCGCTGTTGTCGTTGATGGCGCGGCTCGGCTCTTCTCAGCCTGTTGAGATTGCAAGCGATTTGGACGAATTGGCCGCAGGGTTCGATCTGGCACATTTCGGAGCGGCCCCAACGAAGTTTGATGTCGATGATTTATATCCCCTGACCGCGCGCATTTTGGCCGCGCAAGATTTAAGCGTGGTTTCAGATGCAGTGCGCGCAGCAGGCGTGCCTGATGGTCTGGCGCCCCTATTCTGGCAGGTAATGCGCGAAAACATTACCACGCTGCATGATCTGTCGGGTTGGTGGCAGCTGTGCCGTGATGGCGCGGCCCCTTTGGTCGATGCAGAGGATCACGCGTTTATCGCGGATGCCCTCGCCATGCTGCCTGAGCCGCCTTATGGGCCAGAGGCATGGTCAACTTGGACAACTGCGGTGAAAGAGGCCACAGGGCGCAAGGGCAAGTCCCTGTTCATGCCACTGCGCAAAGCTGTCACAGGGCGCGAGCGTGGCCCTGAAATGGCTGATCTGTTGCAGCTGTTGCAAAAGAAGCCCACTCTCTAAGCGCCTGTTGAAAGCGCGGCGTTTTTCATGCCACCCTTATATGGGTTGGGGTGGCAGAGAGAGGTTTAGGGTCTCGTGAACGCGCAAGCTGCAAAAGAGGCAAGCTTCCCAGAGATATGCCAGACAGGCTATGCTGGACTGGCTGTTCGATTTGGCGACCATTTGAACGAGGCGGGCAATCGTGCAAGCCTTGCTTTCGCGTCCGAGGTGATAGGCGCGGATTTGGATGGGGTTTTAGAGGTTTCAACTGCGCTGCAATCCGTGCTGTTGCGCTATGATCCCCTGCTTGTGTCACCCGACCTGTTGCGTGCCACCTTGGCCACCCTCTTGGCGCAGCGCGATTGGTATGCTGCCCCCTTGCCCGAGGGGCGCGTGCTTTGGGAAGTGCCGGCCTGTTTTGGGGGGGGCTATGGCCCGCAATTTGAAAAGGCCTGTTCCCTTTCAGGTGTCAGCGGGGCTAAGGCAGTTGCCGAGCTTTGCGCAAAGCCACTCAGGGTGCAGGCGATTGGCTTTGCGCCATCTCAGCCCTATCTGGGGGAATTGCCGCCCAACTGGGATATCCCCCGTCAGGCGCGCCTCAACCCGCAGGTGCCAAAGGGGGCTTTGGTCGTGGCCATTCGCCAGATTGTGCTGTTTTCCGTGCCGTCACCAACGGGGTGGCTGCATATCGGTCAAACGGGTCTGAGCCTGTTCGATCCTGCGCGTGATCCCGCCTTTATGTTGCGCGCGGGGGATGAAATTGCGCTTCGTCCCGTTTCGGGCGCAGAACTTGAGGCGATTTGCGCGTCCGAGCCTTTTGGCGGTGCAGTGCGACGGACGCTGCCATGACCGCGACATTTGCCCTCCACCAAACAGGGCCTGCTGTAACAGTGCAGGATTTGGGATGGGATGGCTATGTCGCCCAAGGTATCTCGCGCGGCGGTGCGATGGACATTTTGGCGATGGCCGAAGGGGCCGCGTTATTGGGCCAATCCTCCAATCTTGCGGCTTTGGAAATGCCTGGGTTTGGGGGTGTTTTCAGCACCAGTTGTAACTGTGTCATCGCCCTGACAGGGGCTGAGATGCGGGCCGATATCGAAGGGCGGGTTTTGGGATGGAATGCGACCCATGCTTTGCCTGCGGGGGCGAAGCTACGCATCGGTCCCGTGATCCGTGGGGTCTATGGCTATCTGCACATATCGGGGGGATTTGAGCCGCCTTTGCTTTTGGGCGCGCGCGGCACGCATCTCGCTGCGGGCTTGCGTGCGCCACTTGCAGCAGGGGATACGCTGCCTTTTGGCGCTGTCCAAGCCCAGCGTGGGCAGGGGTCCTTGGCCGTTGCAGATCGCAGCGCGGGTGGTGTCATTCGCATTTTGCCGACCCTGCAAAGCGATATGTTCGGGGCTGATTTTTTGGTGGCGTTTCAAAATACAGGCTTCACCCGCGACCCGCGCAGCAATCGGATGGGGGTGCGGTTGAGCGCACCAGATGGTCCCAATTTCGCCCCAGAGGCCGCGCGCAATATCCTATCTGACATTGTGATGGAGGGGGATATCCAGATCACCGGCGATGGCACGCCCTATGTGTTGATGGCCGAAAGCCAGACCACGGGGGGCTATCCGCGCATTGCGCAGGTTCTGCCTTGTGATTTGCCGCGCTTGGCGCAACTCTCAGGCGGGGCCGAAATCAGGTTTCAGATGATCAGCCACAGCGAAGCAATCGAGATTGAGCGCGCCGCACAGGCCGCGCGCGCGGGGCTTGCAGCACTGTGCAAACCCGTAGTGCGTGATCCGCGCGAGGCGGATGATCTGCTGGCGATGCAATTGATCAGCGGCGTCACCGCTGGGGAGGATGAGAGATGAAGGTCGATCTAAATGCCGATTTGGGTGAAGGTTTTGGCCCTTGGCCGATGGGGGCCGATGCGGCGATGATGGATGTGATTTCCTCTGCGAATATCGCCTGTGGCTTTCATGCGGGTGATCCTGACCAGATGCTGAAATCCATGTCGGCTGCCGTGGCGCGGGGTGTGGGTCTGGGGGCGCATCCTGGTTTTCCAGATTTGCAAGGGTTTGGCCGGCGTCAGATGCACATGAGCCATGCCGAGGTGGCCAATATGGTCACTTACCAAACGGGGGCCGCTGTGGCGATGGCACGCGCGGCTGGGGGGAGCTTGCGCCATGTTAAGTTGCATGGTGCATTGGCCAATATGGCCGCGGATGATGCGGCCCTTGCGCGTGCCGCCTATGAAGGCGCATTGCGCGCAGACCCTGGGCTGATTGTCATGGTGATCGCGAGCACGGCACAGGAAGAAGCTGCGCTGTCGCTTTGCGCGCCAATCGCGCGCGAGATTTTTGCCGATCGCGCCTATCTTCCCAATGCGCGTTTGCAGGATCGCCGCGTGGCGGGGGCCGTGATCCATGATCCGCAGATTGTTGCCACGCGCATACTCAAAATGCTGCGCGAAGGGGCGATTATCGCCGAAGATGGCACCCGAATCCCAACCCCGATTGATACGATTTGTCTGCATGGGGACACGCCGCACGCGGTGGAAATCGCCCAAAATTTGCGTAAATCTCTCGAAGCTGAAGGGGTCACCATCGCCGCTTTTTAGGCGAGTGGAAGCATTCTGCCGCATTTTGTGTGAGAACAGTCGCAATTGATATAATTGTTCTTGAAGCGCGCAGCGTGTTTTCATATTCTCGCCTCACATACAGGGAGACGTTGCGCCATAAGCGCAAGGCCGAAGGAGCAACCGCCCCGGTAAACTCTCAGGCAAAAGAACCTGTATGTGGAAGAACTCTGGAGAGTGATGCGGTCCGCCGCATCACGCCGAAGGATAACGATCTCAGGCGAAGGGACAGAGGGCATCGACAGCCGATTTTTCGGCGTAACAGATTCGGGGTGTCTCGGGGTTTTGGAAGGTTGATGACCACGGGAGCTTTTGGAACTGACACTAAATGGACTTCACGCGGGAACTGGGCGGAAAAATTCGTACCTTTCGCGGGTTATTCGGCTCTGTGCAATATACGGCGGCAGGCGTGATGACCGAACATCTTTGGACGTGAAAAGGCAGGGCTGTTTGATGTCTCGCATATGGGGGCAGAGTGCGCATTGCCCTTGGATCAGGCCCTCGGCGCTTGGGCAGATCGCGCCCATTGAGGTGGGAGGCTCGCCGAAGGCCGCCGCCAGCGCTACGGATTCCTGACCAATGAAGCAGGCGGTTTAGTCGATGATTTCATGATCGCGCTATGCTGGTGTTTCGTTATGGTAATCTAATGCGCCCGCCGCGCCGAAGATTTGGCGCTGTTCGAGAAACATTTGACAGGGTTTGAGACCCTCTCGGATCGTGCGCTGTTGGCTTTGCAAGGCCCTTTGGCCGAAGGCGCCCTTGCCAAACTGCTGCCTGATGTGACGCAGATGCGGTTTATGGATGTGTGCACATTGACGTGGCAGGGGGGGGAGCTTTGGCTGTCACGTTCTGGCTATACAGGAGAAGATGGGTTTGAGATTTCACTGCCCATGGCCATGGCCGAAGATTTTGCCCGCGCGCTCTTGGCGATGGATGAGGTCGCCCCGATCGGGTTAGGCGCGCGTGACAGTTTGCGGATGGAGGCGGGCCTACCGTTATATGGCAATGATCTTTCCGAAACCATTTCCCCTGTTGAGGCGGGCCTGTCTTGGGGCATTTCCAAATCCCGCCGTCCTGATGGCGTGAATGCGGGCGGATATTTGGGTCAGTCGGTGGTTGAGGCACATCTGTCAGGCGCTGCACCACGAAAGCGGATCGGCCTTGTGCCAGAGGGGCGCGCCCCGATGCGCGGCGGGGTGCCGTTGTTCCTTTCCGAGACAGACACGACACAGATTGGTGAGATCACTTCGGGTGGGTTTGGCCCAAGTTTGGGGCACCCGATTGCCATGGCGCTTGCGCAATCCGACACCCCGTCAGACGTGCAAATCTGGGGTGAATTGCGCGGCAAACGGCATCCTATGCGGCAGGTTGATCTGCCATTCTTCAAAACATCTTACAAACGATAAGACAGGGAGACATCCGAATGCGTTTCACAGAAGAACATGAATGGTTGTTGGTCGAAGGTGATTTGGTCGTGGTGGGGATCACTGAACACGCGGCCACCCAGTTGGGTGATGTGGTGTTTGTGGAATTGCCCGAGTTGGAAACAGCCGCTGCAAAAGGAGACGAGGTGGTGGTGATCGAATCCGTCAAGGCCGCCTCTGACATCCTGGCCCCGCTGGATGGCGAAATTGTCGAGGTCAATGACGCCTTGGTTGATAACCCCTCTTTGGTCAACGAAGACCCCACGGGCGAGGCGTGGTTCTTCAAGATGAAGGTAGACGACCTTTCAGCAGTCGATGCCTATATGACAGAAGATGAATATAAAGATTTCATTGGCGAATAAGCCCCCCGAGCAGGTGTGTGACATGACAAGATGGATGCGTGAGACCTACGACCCGACCGATTTTGGCAATCGCCGCCATATCGGACCTTCGCCAGCCGAAATGGCTGAGATGCTGAAGGTGATTGGCGCACCTGATTTAGATGCGTTGATGGATGAAACCCTGCCGAAAGATATTCGTCAGGCCAAGCCGCTGGATTGGTCCGCGATGTCAGAGGCGGAGCTGCTTGCGCATATGCGCGAGATTGCATCCAAGAACAAGGTCATGGTGTCGATGATTGGGCAGGGCTATTACAACACCCATACCCCACCCGCGATCCAGCGCAATGTCTTGGAAAACCCTGCGTGGTATACGGCCTATACCCCGTATCAGCCCGAGATCAGCCAAGGCCGCCTTGAGGCTTTGCTGAATTTCCAGACGATGGTTGCCGATTTGACAGGGCTTGAGATTGCCAATGCCTCGCTTCTCGATGAGGCCACCGCCTGTGCCGAGGCAATGGTAATGGCCGAGCGCGTTGCGAAATCAAAGGCGCGCGGGTTCTTCATCGACCAGAACTGCCATCCGCAGAATATCGCTGTGATGCAGCGCCGCGCAGAACCTTTGGGAATTGAGCTGATTGTGGGTGATCCAAAGGATTTGGACGCAGGCGCGGTCTTTGGCGCAATCTTCCAATATCCTGGCACGTTTGGTGATTTGCATGACCCGTCTGCGCAAGTTGCGGCCTTGCACGCCGTGAATGCGGTGGCGATCATGTGCACAGATTTGCTGGCCCTGACCGTTTTGCGTGAGCCTGGATCATTTGGTGCCGATATCGCGGTTGGGTCTGCGCAACGCTTTGGTGTGCCTTTGGGGTATGGTGGCCCGCACGCGGCGTTTTTATCTTGCCGCGAAGCCTATAAACGCGCAATCCCCGGTCGGCTTGTCGGCGTATCGGTCGATGCGCAGGGACGCCGTGCCTATCGTCTGTCCTTGCAGACGCGCGAGCAACATATTCGCCGTGAGAAAGCCACCTCAAATGTTTGTACGGCACAGGCGCTG